>JAZBPA010000089.1:0-8753 GCA_036351435.1 Candidatus Competibacteraceae bacterium | reverse complement strand
TTGTACCAACACCGCAGTGAGAACGATCTATGCGATTCCGCCAAAAAGCGCAAAATTAGTGTCGACACCCCAAACAAGCACCGGCGACGAACTCGTGAAATCTTCGCCAGCCTGAAAAAGACCTACCGCAAACAGGGTTTGTCTTTTCGGGAGTATCTCGAAGCTAAGTTAGCTGAGAAAAACCTGATTACACCGCTACCCGAGTTGATTTGCAGCTCCGCAGCACGCGCCTGAGTCTATGCCTGCCATTCAATGAATGGTCATCTACCAAAAAACCTAATCCACATCCGTCTGAGGAGATTTTAATGTCGACCAATCGTCTAGTCTTGGAAAATGCCCTCACCTCGGAAGAGTATTCGCAAATAGACCACTTTTGCATGGAAAACAAAGAGGTACGCTCTCTGCCTCAACTGTCCAAGTTTCTAGAGCAGCTGGGAGTTAAGCTCGTCATCGATATGGGCATCGTCAGCGGTTTCGTCACCGATAGCTCCAATTTGCCGGGGAGTGCATCGGCCGTTGCGCGCCCCGCCAACGAACGCGAGTGTGCCGCAATCCTCCGCGCCTGTTTTCAGGCCGAAATTCCCGTTACGGTTTCAGCCGGCCGTTCCAATCTGACCGGCAGCGCGACTCCCCACGGCGGCGTCGTCATTAACACCGCCAAAATGCTGACCCCCGAGGTCAAGGTAAATGAAACGTCGATGACTGTCGTATCCCCGGTTGGCATTATTTTAGAAGACCTGCGCACTCAGGTACTTGAGCAGACTCAAAACCGGCTCATTTTTTCCGTAAACCCCACCAGCCGCGCTGATGCCGCTATCGGTGGCGCCTTGGCCTGCAATGCTTCCGGGTTCAGCCCAGGCGAAGTGGGCGCTTTCCGGAATTGGGTGGAGTCGCTGGATTTTCTGTTCCCTAACGGGAAGAAACTGAGCGCGACGAGAAATCAGTACGTTTCCGAGGACGGGAAATTCATCATTGTGGACGACGGCAAGGAATCAGATTTCATGGTGCCTACCTATTCGCGCCCCAATATGAAAAACGCCAGCGGTCCGTATTCGAATCCGGCGGGGCGTATGGATTTTATCGATCTAGTCGTTGGCAGTGAGGGAATTTTCGGTTTAGCGACGGCTTGCCAATTAAAAGTTGAGCGTCGCCCCAGCGAGTATCTGGACATCTTCTTTTCTCTGCCCAGTGAAACCAATGCTATCGCTTGCCACCAATACATCCACGACAATCTGGAAGGTGGCGAGGAGTCGCTCACCGCATTGGAATACTTCGGGGTGAACTGCCGTACCTACATGAAGCACGACGATAAGCTGTTCAATGGCGATGACCAGGTTGCCATTTATGTTCAGGTGCCACTGTATGATAAATCCCTGGACGACGCAGCGGCTGAATGGTACGAATTCCTAACACAAATGCCTGAAGCATGCGGTATCAGCGAAGACGCTATCATGCTGCTAACAAATGATCGCGAGCGCGAGATGTTTATGGAGTCACGTCATTCCATGCCGGCCAATGCCGTCGAAGTCGTACAACGGCGCGGTACTTACACCATTATGACTGACGCTATTGTTCCACCGGACAAGTTTTCCGAGTATCTGGATTATGTCCATGGAACGATCCGGGCAGAAGGGCTGGATTACTTGGCCTTTGGGCATCTGGGTGACTGTCACCTGCATTTCACCATCCTGCCGGAAAAGGAAACGTTGGAGAACGCCACTAAAATCTACAATGGCATTATCGACAAAGCGTCCGATTTGGGCGGCGTGTATTCCGCCGAACACGGCACCGGCAAACGGAAACGAGCCGATTTCTTCAAATGCTACGGCCCGGAAGGTGTAAATCAAATTAAGCGGGCTAAGTCGACGGTAGACCCCCATTTTCTGATTAACCGCGACAACGTGATTGAATACGTTCAGTAGTCCGAGAAAACGAGTGCGTTAAAAAGTTGGCGGTGCTACGCCGCCAGTTTTTGCTCCTGGAGAATAAGTTACCGGAACTTGCGAAACCCTTTCTGAAAGGTCGAATCGAGTTCCTCGTTTGCCAAGTCAACCGTGAGTGTGGGTGTGGGTAAACGCTTTGGCAAACCGCAGCGGATGCGTTGGTCGAAGCACGGTGCTCATTGGTTGCGGCAGAACGGTATCTCACAAAGTCAGATCAATGGCCCTCAAAATAGATAAACCATGTAATTGATCGTAATACGCTGCTTCGTTAATAAAGGCACCATAAACAACCTCTTCACCCTCCCACCTTATAGTTTCGCCGGTAAAGGTCAAGAAAATTGGGGTACCTGGCGAAATTGGCTGATAGTCTTTATCTTGTAAATCAGGGTGAATCATACCTGTTAACTCTTCATTTTCATCACAAGGTAATTTAATTTTCTTGATGAATTGGTAAGCCTTTACCTCTTTGGGTAAGTTTGTCAAGGTATTAGTATTGTATGCATGAATAAAATCCAGCGCATGCATCGTAGCCTGGCGAGTTAATTCAAAAATATCGGAACGAACTAAACCCTGCGGTGTCGGACCTACTTCAATCAAAAAGCCACTGTATTTAGCAATGGAAATAAGGAAGTTATCCTCCATTCTAACTTTAGGCTCGAAAAAGATAATAGCACTTGGCATTTTTTGTTTAATAAATGCAGCTAATTTTTTGTGAAATTGACTGTCGTTGTGGATGACCAACGTCAACCCCATATTGGCAGTAGTGGTATGTAGGTCAATAATAAAGTCTGTCTTGGGGGATTCTTTTGGGCCTAGTAGTTGATTGAGAGCCTTTGCCCTATTAGCTTCATAATTTGCCAGTTCAAGGTTTTGTAAATCAGTTTGACTAAACTGACGATTTAAATCTCCGTCTACATAACGTTTCCCAAATGAAACTGCTTTCTTGTTAGCTATCAAAGTACTGCAGCTAATACTAGCTCTTTGCAATTCTTCAGGTTTAAGGCGCCAACGTTTTAAACAAGCCAGTCCAGTTAATTCATTGCCGTGAGTTGCAGCAGTAATAACAACGGTATTAATCACTAAAATGGACCTCATGAACTCTGTAAAATCTAGCTAACCGAGGCCCGATTGACAAAGAGATTTCCGGTCTTCCTCGAAACCACCGTTTTGCCCAACCACAGGCAGTTCATTACACAAGCGTCGACCGGGAATTTGAACCCGAATTTTAAGTAATTCGCGCTGACTGAAATCCGCCTTCATGGCGCCAGGCAGTGCTCCATACCGGCCTGAAGCGCCGCCACGCCCAGATTACAACCGATAAACATCGGCCGGCTAGGCGCTGATCGTCCGCTATCCAGGTTATTTAGAAATCGTCGTCCATGAGCATGTGCACATGCCTAGAACACGAACCGCCGACTTTCATCTTGAAACGCCAGAATACCCTCTAAACACAAAATATCAACGTTCTGTTCGGCAAGCACCCGGCGTATCCAAGGAAACGAGGCTTATGGCGCCAGCGCACCGGTCAACAAGCGCAGGTTATGGCTAAACAGATCGAGATAGGTGGCCGCTGGCCCATCAGAACCGGACAGCGCATCCGAATACAGCGTACCGCCGACGACGGCCTGTGTTTCTCGGGAGATCTGCTCCAGCAGGCGCGGGTCGGAAATATTCTCGACGAACACTGCGCCAATGTCATTCGCGCGTATTTCACGGATCAGCGCGGCGACATCGGCGGCGGAGGCTTCGGCTTCGGTACTGAAGCCGACCGGGGCCAGAAATTTTACCCCATAGGCGGACGCGAAATAGCCGAAGGCATCATGCGAGGTGATGACCTTGCGCTGTGCTTCGGGAACGGCAGCAAAAGCGGCGCGCGCCTCTGTGTCCAACGCATCAAGTTGCGCACCATATCGGTCAGCATTAGCCTGGTAAATGGCGCTGCCAGCGGGATCGACGGCGCTCAAACCAGCGACGATATTGGCGACATAGCGTTTCACGTTGGTGGGGTCCTGCCAAGCATGCGGGTCGATCTCGCCGTGATCATTATGATCATCATCATGGTTATCCGCCTCTTCAGCCAGCTCCAGGGGTTTGACGCCTTCGCTAGCCGTCACCAGAGTTCCCTTGAAATCGGCCGCCTGGACCAGGCGCTCGATCCAGCCTTCGAAGCCCAGGCCGTTAATGAACATGATATCCGCTTGCGCTACGCTGCGGGCATCAGCCGGTGTTGGCTGATAGACATGGGCGTCCCCATCCGGTCCGACCAGGGTGCTCAAGGTCACGCGCTCTCCGCCGACCTCGCACACCAGATCGCCCAGAATACTGAAACTGGCCACGGCGCGCACAGGCTCTGCGGCCCATGCGACCGTCGCGAGACTCAAAAGCGTCACCGCCAACGCGATACGCAACCCCATTACGCCTTTTTTCCCACTACTGATAAACATAAACACCTCATGTAACACTGATTCAGGCTTCAAGATGGCGCGTCGGCCGTCGCTGTGCGGCAAAACTGCCGACCGGGCCGATGCTCAGCGACAACAGGTAGAATCCACCCGCTGTCAAGATAATTGCCGGCCCCGAAGGCAACCCGGCGTGATAGGACAACAGCAAGCCCAACAAACTGGCGCTGACGGCAACCAGCACGGCAATCGCCATCAACCCCGCGATACCGCTCGCCCAAAAGCGTGCTGTGACCGCCGGCAAAATCATCATCCCTACCGCCAGCAGCGTCCCCAGTGCGTGAAATCCCGCGACCAGATTGAGCACCACCAGCGTCAGGAATATGAAATGTACGAACGGACTGATCCGGCTCACGGTGCGCAGAAAACCGGGGTCGAAACATTCCAGCACCAGCGCACGGTAGACCACAGCGAGCGTCAGCAACGTCACCGAGGCGATACCGCTCAGCAGAAAAAGGGCGGGGTCATCAAGCGCCAGCACCGTGCCAAACAGGACGTGCAGCAGGTCCACATTGCTGCCCCGCAGCGAGACGATGAGCACCCCGGCGGCCAGCGACAGTAGATAAAAAGCGGCCAGGCTGGCGTCCTCGCGCAGTACCGTCGCACGGGTTACCAGCCCGGACAGCAGCGCCACCGTGAGTCCGGCGACAATGCCGCCGAGGGTCATGGCAAACAACGACAGGCCGGCGATCAGATAGCCTACCGCTGCTCCTGGCAAGATAGCATGGGCCATGGCATCACCAGTCAAGCTCATCCGCCGCAGCATGAGAAACACCCCGACCGGCGCAGCGCTTAGAGATAGCGCCAGACAGCCCACAAACGCCCGCCGCATAAAGGAAAATTCGACAAAAGGGCCTATGAGGTGCTCGAACATCAGGCGGCATCCCGGCCACGTTGGCAGAGCACAGCGTTCTCGTCCCACGCTTCGCACAGCCGTCGTGCGGTGCTCAGGTTCTCGGCGTTGAGGGTTTCCGCAGTGCGGCCCAGGGCAACGCATTCCCGCGCTAGCAAAAGGGTCTGTGGGAAGTTGGCGCGCACTTGATCGAGATCGTGCAATACGGTCAAGATGGTGCGATGTTCGCCGCGCCAGTGTTGAATCAGGGCGATAAGGTCGGCTTCGGTTTTGGCGTCAATGGCGGTGAATGGCTCATCCAGCAGGATCAGCGAGGCATCCTGCAACAGCAGGCGGGCAAACAATACGCGCTGCAACTGACCGCCGGACAGCGAACCGATGGCGCGCTTGGCGAATCCTTCCAGGCCCACTGCCGCCAGCGCGTCAAAAACCTGCCCCCGCAAGCGCCGGTCGATCGCGCCGAAGGGGCCGATGTGTCGCCATAACCCCATGGCGACGGTGTCGAAGCAGGTGATGGGAAAGCCACGGTCAAGCTCAGCCTGTTGCGGGAGATAAGCGATTTGCTCGTGCTTTACCTGCACACGGATCGCGCCTTCCAGGGGTTTTAGCAAACCCACAATGCCTTTCAGCAACGTCGATTTGCCCGCGCCATTAGGTCCCACGACGGCCAGCAACGAACCTTCAGCGATTTCCCCCTGCAAGTGATGCACAGCGGGATGCCGATCATAGCCGAGCGTTACATCGTCGAAGCGGATCAGCGCCACGGCCTGCACCCGATCATGGCGCTAGTCCCCATCCCACCATTAGCCACAACAGAATGAGCAAGCCTAGCGCCAGCGCCAGACGCATCCCCAAGCCCAAACCCAACAGTGACGAAGGCGAGTCTGAGGCATTCCGCCGGGGGTTGAACCGCAGGATCATACGTTTGTTGCAGGTTGCGTCCGGGCATCGGCCGCCGCTCCGAACGCGGAGATAAATTCCTCGACGGCGGCTTTGGGCAGATTGCGGGTCACGAACACAATGCGGGTGCGCTGGTCGTCGCTCGGCCAACCGTCGAGCCAAAGTGGTTCATGGAAAACATGCTGGACCCCTTGTATGATCAGGGGCCGGTCCGGTTTATTTCGCAGATTCACTATGCCTTTGACGCGCAGCAGGTCTTCGCCCCGATGCGCCTTAAGCAGATCCAATGCTACCGTGAACGCCAAGCTGTCCAGGGGTGTCTCGCGAATCAGGCAATAACTGTGGATATCATCCCCATGTCGCTGCGAGTCGTGGGTGTGCGCTTCGGAATCATGCGCATGATGCACGTGGTCATGACCTTCGTGATCGTTGGCGTCGCAATAGGCTTCTTCTCGCAACCAGCCTTGCACATCGAAGTTTTTGCCGGTCGGATCGTACGGGTTAGCTGCGAACAATATGGCCGGGTCCAGCGGTGCAGCAGATTTCTCGATCAACTCCGCGCCAGGATTGAGTTTGCGTAGGCGCGTCCGCAACTCAGGCAATTTTAAGCGCGCGATCGTCTCATTCAGTAGATCGATTTTGCCGAGTACCAGTCGATCTGCGACCGCCACCTGCTTCAGGCATTCTTCGTGACGGTCCAGGGTACCGAGGCCATTGACGGCATCGAACGTTGTCACTACCCCAGCTAGGGTATACAGTCGCGTAAGGCTCGGATCGGTCATCAGTGTATGCATGACAGGGGCGGGGTCGGCCAGACCGTTGGCTTCAATGACCAGCCGCGCGAATGTGGGAATTTCGCCGCGCGCGCTGCGCTCGTGCAGCATGAGCAGGGTCTGGCGGATGTCGCCACGCACTGTGCAGCACACACAGCCGAAGGTCATTTGCAAGAAGGCGTCCTGGCTGGTTTCGACCAGATAATGGTCCAGATCGATTTCTCCCAACTCGTTGATTACCACCGCCGTATCGGAATAGCGGGGGTCTTTGAGCAGTTGGGAAAGCAGCGTGGTCTTACCACTACCGAGGAAGCCGGTTAGTAATACAACGGGAATGCCGGTCATGGTCGGTTAAGCCGCGTCCTGATTCTCCTTATTCCGGTGGCCTCCGCGTGTGTAAAGATCATGATCATGTTGTATTCCCAATCGTGAGTCTGCGTTATTTGTTTTGCAATGTTATAACATAACTAAAACGACAAGCAACCTCAGAGGATGTTCTATTTTCGTATTGATCGATGCAAACTCTGAATTCCGACTTCAAGTCGGTTATTGAATAAACTGATTATTGGTAATAGCCTGGACCGCGGATACTGCGGTGTGAGGGTCAGGGTTCGTTGCTGCTCTCAGCGATCGGCAACGGTTCTTGGTCGAGTTTACGTTGGAGAATCGACTGGACGCTCTTATAACTTAACCCGCCGATGGCTAGTGCCCGCCGGCAGGCGCCCTCCAGGCGCTGGTCGCCGTAGCTTTTGGCGAGACGCAAGATTCCAAAACAGCTGCGATAGCTTTTACTGAGATGGTTCCGCATGGCCAGGATTTGCTCAACTAGCTGGGCGCTATAGGGGCCGATCGTGCTTGCCGAGCGGATTAGCCGCTGGGGTGTCCAGCCGGCGTACTCGCGGTATGACTGCGGCATATGTGCGGCAACAGTGGTGTGCTGACCCACTTGGGCAGCGCGACGATGAAAAGCCACGGCCTTGCCTCGATAGAACACCTCCACAGCTTGGACAGTAAGACGCACCTCTACCTCTTGGCGCACCAGTTGATGGGGGACCGAGTAGTAGTGTCGACCAAGCTCGATATGGTAGTCGGTGCTAACCTGGGCTGCGTGCCACTGGGCGAAGTCATACCGGCTGGCCGGCAGCGGTCGCAGTGCTGGGAGGTCCAACTGCTCGAACCATTGCCGACGTGACCCATCCAGCTTTTTAAACGCACGGTGGTTAAGGACGACCAACAGTTGAGCAATGGCCCGGTTGAGATCATCCAGGCTGAAAAAGGTCTGCTCGCGCAGTCGGGCCAGAATCCACCGCTCGACGACTGATATGCCGACTTCGACTGTGGCCTTGTCACGGGGTCGACGGATCCGCGCGGGGATTATGGTGAACTGATAATGCTTTGCCAATTCCATATAACTAAGGTTGAGGTTCGGCCTGTAGCGATGGGCTTTTACCACGCCCGTTTTCAGGCTATCCGGCACTACGAGCTCGGGTACGCCGCCAAAAAAGGCAAAGGCCCGCATGTGACTTTGCAGCCAATCGGGCAGCTGCCGGGTCCAGGTCGCTTCCGCAAAGGTGTAGTTGCTGGCGCCCAGCACGGCCACAAAGATTTGGGCCTGACGGCGTTCACCGCTATGGCGATTGATGATTGGGGCGGTTTGGCGGGCATAGTCTACAAATAACTTCTCACCGGCCCGATGCAGGTGCCGCATCACCAGGTCGGTCTTCGCAGCCCAGATCCGATAAAGTTCGCAGAACCGACTGTAGCTGTAGCCTTGCGGCTGCCTCTCTCGGTACACCTGCCAAAGTAGCTCAAGGGTGGCGCCGGG
>JAZBPA010000088.1:0-19612 GCA_036351435.1 Candidatus Competibacteraceae bacterium | reverse complement strand
GACACTCTCGCAACGCAATCATATCGGCTTGGCACTTCGCGCGTTCTTGCGTTTGGAATCCCATTGTAATAATCGCGGGATCAGCTGGTTTGAGGCAAAGCACGCTATTGTTCGAGATACCGTGCGCGCCTATTTGGCTCATTCTCTCTATCAACTGATCTCAACTGCGTAACTCCTACCAATTTGTATGGCCCTAGATTGGTTGCGTACAAACCAGCGCATGAATTGACTTAACACAGTCCGCTTCATCACCGTTACAATACGGTTAAACGAGAAGCGCCTTGTATAGCGCAAACACTTTCCGCTATAGCTGCACAGGCGTTACCCAGTCATTCGGTCCGCACGGGTTTTCATGAACGACATTACTTCACCGCTATCAACCTTAATCACATCTCCCTTGCTAGGTCCTGACGATCCACCATCTTTCGAGTTGCTCAATCCGAATGGCCAAGCTTCGGTGATTCTGGTCTGCGACCATGCCAGTAACGCTGTGCCTCAGCAAATGAACAACCTTGGATTGGATTCCAAAGAATTGACCCGGCACATCGCCTGGGATATCGGCGCCGCCGAAGTGACTCGGCATCTGTCGGCACGGCTAGATGCACCGGCGGTTTTTGGGGGTTATTCGCGCCTGCTGATCGACTGCAATCGTCCGCCGGGTGATCCCACCTCCATCGCGCAAGTCAGCGATGGTACTTTCGTTCCGGCTAATCACAACTTAAGCGATGCCGAAGCAGAATTGCGTTGCGAGACGTTTTTTTGGCCTTACCACCGAGCGATTACTAACACCTTAGCCCATCTGTGGCGTCATGGCCGCGCCCCAGCATTGGTTGCGGTGCATAGCTTTACCCCGACATTCGGTGGACTACGTCGGCCTTGGCAGGTCGGCATCTTGTGGAATCGCGATCCGCGTTTGGCTCAGCCGATTATGGAACGACTCCGTGCGTATCCAGAACTCAATGTCGGCGACAACGAACCCTATTCCGGACGGCAATTGGGGTTTACTATGGAAACCCATGCTGGCGCTGCGGGTTTAGCCCACGTGGAGATCGAAATACGCCAGGATCAGTTGGCCGATGCAACGGGTTGCATCCAGTGGGCGGAGTTGCTCGGCGACATCCTCAGTGTTGTGTTACAGGATCCCGTCGTGCATACCGTTCGCCATTATTAGCCCCAAAAATTGAGCACGCCGTTATGACAACCACCATCAGCTATTCCGAACCTTCTTTCACCATCGGAATTGAGGAAGAATACCTCCTGGTATTGAGGGAAACACGGGATTTGGTCGATGAACCGCCACCCGATCTGATGGCCGAATGCGACCGCCGACTCACCGGACGAGTCAGCCCGGAATTCATGCGTTCGCAAATCGAAGTCGGGACGCGGGTGCACAAAACTTTGCCGGATTTACGCCGGGATTTGGCCAATTTGCGTAGCACCGTTGCTGAAGTAGCAAACGGTTATGGCATGGCACCAATTGCCGCCTCTACTCATCCTTTCGCCCGCTGGCATACCCAGCGCCATACCGACAAAGAACGTTACGCCATTCTTGCGCAGGATCTACAAGGCGTCGTGAGGCGGTTGCTGATTTGCGGAATGCATGTGCATGTTGGTATTGAAGACAATCAATTGCGCATAGACCTGATGAACCAGGTCAGCTATTTTCTTCCGCATCTGCTGGCTTTGAGCACGTCCTCGCCGTTTTGGGGTGGTGAAGATTTGGGACTTAAATCTTATCGACTTAGCGTGTTTAATGAGTTGCCTCGCACCGGTTTGCCGGAAATTTTCGAGTCTTATGAAGAGTATGAACGCCACGCCAAAATGCTGGTAGACGCCGGGCTGATTGAAGACACCACCAAAATTTGGTGGGACATCCGGCCTTCAGCGCGTTATCCGACTCTGGAAGTGCGCATTGCCGATGTGTGCACGCAACTGGACGATGCGCTGTGCATCGCTGCCATCTATCGCTGTTTGCTGCGCATGTTGTACCGGCTGCGACGCAGAAATCAGCGCTGGCGACTCTATGCCCGTATGCTAATTAGCGAGAATCGTTGGCGCGCCCAGCGGTATGGATTTGATGAAGGGTTAGTCGATTTTGGCCGTGGTTGCGTTGTGCCCTACGCTGATTTATTGGAAGAGCTGTTCGAATTGATTGGGGACGATGCGCGTGATCTCGATTGTCAGGCGGAGGTTCTTCATGCGCGGGAAATACTGCGGCGTGGCAGCAGCGCTCATCGGCAATTAAGCACTTACAAGCAAGCGCGAGCTGACGGCGCGGATCGCCAGGAAGCGCTTAGGAAAGTTGTGGATAAACTGATTGAAGAAACCGTGCAGAATTGAACAAGCTAAAATTAATAGCCGTTGGCGCGCCGTTGGCGGGCATGCTCAGCGAGACGTGACATGGCGGCACCTAGGCGCGGATCGCTAAACTGCTGGGCGGCGCTTTCCAACACGTCCACCGTTTTAGAGCTGACCTGAACCCGCCGAGGTGGGGGCGGCGGGGGTTCCGGTATCGCTGGCGGAGCGATACGAATCCAAGGACGGGGCAACTCGAAACCCAGCAACTGTTGTAATGGGGCACACAGTTCGGGCAGTGCAAAACGTAAGCGCGTGGCCCATGCCGAAGAATCGGTTTGAACTACCCAACCTTTCTCATCTAATCGGGCTAAAGTAGCGTGGTTTTGTAAATAAGTCGGTAATAATGCGATAAACACCTGATTTAGTTTGGCGAGATGTATTGTTTTGTTGACCAGCTTATTCAGCGACGAGCCTGATCGCTGCATAGTGCTGCCAACGCCAGCGAGTGGATTGGGTGTCTGTGATGGAGTAACCGGCAGAACTGGCGGGTTAGGCGTGTCAGGGATGCGACGAGGACGCGTTGCTGGTGGAGTTTGAGCCGGCTGAGTGGCAGGAGGCGGTTTTTGCGAGGAAGGGGCAGCCCCCTTACCCTGCAAAATAGCGATAAGTTCAGTGGTGTGCTGGCGCGCTAACTGGCGCTGTTCCGCTTTTGATGTTGAATCCGACACGGGTAATCCGCAGGGTAAGCGTTGCCTGACTTTATCTTAACCGATTGAAACTTATCCATAACTGCACTTCAACTCCGCGTGTTGAATGGTCTACTTAGGCTTATCAAGCGTTAATTCGCGTATGCGAATCAATCACATTCACTAATCAATATCTCTATCATTCCAAATAATGTCAAGTGTTTCCGTATCTTATCGAACTGGCTGGGAGAAGTAATACATAGATTTATACTCTCAACAACCGTTTTTCGGTAGCGATCTTGTAGTGGTTATCCTCGTATTGGCCAAGATCATTTATGCTGCTATAAATTCGGCTTTGGAGGGGATTTTTTGATGCAAAATTTACCTGTTGCACTTTATCGGGCAGCTCAGGTGCGTGAACTGGACCGCTTAGCGATAGAAGAACGCGGTATTCCCGGCTATACCTTGATGTCTTTGGCCGGTGAAGCAGCTTTCGCCGCGTTGCGCCGACATTGGCCTAATGCCCAACACATCGCCGTGGTCTGTGGTGGCGGTAATAACGCTGGTGATGGTTATATCGTAGCTAAACGCGCCTTGCAGGCAGGTTTGAATGTAGTAGCTCTGACGCTGAGTGACCCCGACAATTTGCGCGGTGATGCATTGACAGCTTATCAAGATGCCCGAGCAGCAGGAGTTGCTATCCAAGCTTTCGAGCCGACCGGCTTCCCACAAACCGAAGTCATTGTCGATGCCATTCTCGGCACCGGCCTAGAGCGAGAGGTAACCGGGGCTTGGCGGGATGCTATTGAGACCATAAACAATCAACGTGCGGGCGTTTTAGCAATCGATATTCCTTCCGGCCTGAATGCCGATACCGGCGCAATCATGGGTATCGCCATAGATGCGGGTGTCACCGTTACTTTTATCGGTCTCAAGCAAGGGTTGTTCACCGGACAAGGGCCAGCTCGTTGCGGTACTGTGTTATTCGATAATCTCAACGTCCCCGCCGACGTTTACGACATCGTTCATCCGTCTTCGCAGCTTTACACCGGAGATAATCTACCCTCACTATTGCCACGCCGCTCGCGCAGTGCCCATAAAGGTCATCATGGACATGTATTAGTGGTTGGCGGAGATTCAGGTATGGCTGGAGCCGCTCGCATGGCTGCCGAGGCGGCCGCGCGCTGTGGAGCAGGCTTGGTGAGCGTGGCGACCCGTGCCGCACATGCCGGCATCCAGGCAGCGTTGCGGCCCGAATTAATGTTTCGTGGTGTGGAGTCAGTGGCGGAATTGACTGACTTGCTGACAAGAGCCACGGTGGTGGCAATTGGCCCCGGCCTCGGTACCAAAGACTGGAGCCAAATACTCTTTAACGCCGCGTTAACCACTGATCTACCGTTGGTAGTGGATGCCGATGGGTTAAATCTGTTAGCAGCCAATCCGGTTCACCGTGACAACTGGATATTGACCCCCCATCCGGGTGAAGCCGCTCGCTTGTTGCAGACAACGCCTGCTCAGATTGAAACTGATCGGTTTGCCGCAGCAGCCGAAATAGCCTTGCGCTATGGCGGCGTTTGTGTGCTGAAAGGGGCTGGTTCAGTGATCGCTAGCGAAAAAGAGGGTTTATTTTTGTGTGATAGAGGTAATCCCGGCATGGCGAGCGGCGGTATGGGAGATGTGCTCACCGGTGTAATCGCTGGCTTGTTGGCACAAGGTCTAACGCTCACCCAAGCCGCCTGTGCGGGGGTCTATGTCCATGCCAGCGCGGGAGATCAGGCAGCACTGAGTGGAGAGCGCGGTTTGCTCGCCATGGACCTTATGACTTATCTACACACACTGGTTAATCCTGACTCATGACACCGATTACTCTGGTTGATACGCAAGCCACCGAACTGTTAGGTGGGTGTCTAGCCCGTGCAGCGCCGGTAGGGCAGGTTATTCATCTGCGCGGCGAACTAGGTACAGGGAAAACCACCTTGGTGCGAGGTTTTATGCGAGCATTGGGCTTTCAGGGCGCGGTTAAAAGCCCGACTTATACATTAATGGAACCCTACACGGTAGGTGATCAGCAAGTTCTACATTGCGATTTCTATCGCCTAGCCGATCCGCTTGAACTGGAGTTTCTTGGGCTCCGAGACTTTCTGGATGAGCAAACGATTCTGTTGGTGGAGTGGCCGGAACAAGGCGGTGAACTCACACCTGCAGCAGATTTAGATATTCTACTCACTCACGCTGAGGAAAGCCGAAACTGCCAAATCGCCGTAACAACCAGTGGGGGAAAACAATTCTGCCAACGTTTTGAAGTCGAATGGTCAAGGGCAAACCGCACTTCACAAGAATAACCCTTAATCGGCCATCGTATAATTCTACTTTGCCAGATTACGATACTGTCCTACTCGTTAAGTTGCTTGCTGCGGCGAGCGGAGTCGGTAGCGGCTTGACGATTGCGATGACGTCGCCCCATTTGCCGGAGCACCTCAGCTAAGGTGGTATCCCGGCGGCGAAGCAACTGGTTGAGCAACGCGTGCTCCTGCTCGAAAGTTACCCCTTAAACCCGTAATAAAGCATCAGTAAAATAGCGAGCACACCCATCACCGGATTAATGGTCCGCCACTGACCGCTAATCACCCGCAACAACACATAACTGACAATCCCCAGACTAATGCCGTGCGCGATGGAATAAGTAAACGGCATACCGACAATAGTCAGAAAAGCCGGAATCGCGTCGTCCATGCGTTGCCAATCCAACTCCTGGGCACCCCGCATCATGAATACCCCGACCACAATCAACGCAGGCGCAGTCGCCATAGCCGGTACCGACGTAAATAGCGGGGTAAAAAACAGCGACAGCAGAAACAACAGCGCCACGACTATTGCAGTTAAGCCGGTGCGACCGCCTTCCTCAATACCCGAGGCAGACTCGATATAACTGGTCACCGTGCTGGTGCCGACTAATGCGCCTACTGTAGTGCCTGTTGCATCAGCCATAAACGCTTTATCTGCATTAGGCAAATGCCCCTCCTTATCGAGAAACCCACCCAATCGGCCAACCCCAACCAGCGTTCCGGCGGTATCGAAGATATCTACGAAGAAAAACGCAATAACTACGGTCAGCAGGGGGCCGGTAAAGATCTGACTGAAATCCAGTGCGAACAGCGTTTCCTTGGGCAGTGAGGGAAAGCTCATCAGCGTGGTCGGCGGCGGCGAGAATCCAAGAATCCACGCTAAGGCTGTGATGACCAAGATGCCTACCAGAATCGCGCCTTGCACTTTTTGAATCATCATGACTCCGATCAGCAGAATGCCGAGTAATGACATCACGACCGACGGGTCTTGAAACGAACCCAAAGTAACGAGAGTGGCCGGATGATCCACGGTCAATTTGGCATTCTCGAAGCCAATTATCGCCAAAAACAAGCCAATACCGACCATGGTGGCGATCTTCAACGCCTGAGGGATAGCATTTAGCAATTGCGTCCGAAAGCCGCTAAGCGCTAACGCCATAAACAGCAACCCCTCGATAAACACGGCGGTTAACGCAACTGGCCAGGGGATACCCATTCCCAGCACCACACCGTAGGTGAAATAGGCATTCAATCCCATACCGGGTGCTAGAGCGAAGGGAAAATTGGCATATAGACCCATCATTGCGGTCGCCACGGCAGCAGCCAAAGCGGTAGCAAACGCCACATCGGCAGCGGGCATACCGGTCGCGGCAAGAATCGATGGATTGACGAACAGGATATACGCCATAGTTAAAAACGTTGTTACCCCGGCACGAACTTCGGTACCGATATTGGAACCCCGGGCACTGATGCTAAAAAAACGATCAATAGACTGCATGAAACTCCCCTAATTGGTGCAAGCGGGTGGGTTGGAGATTTCGGACGACACTTGTTTGTTTTACCGGTAGCGGTACCGCAGACCGGACAGTTAGCCGAGTTTGAAAAGTCGAATAGCACTGAAAATCCTAATTATGCAAATACCAGTCCCTCTAGCCGCTATGGCGTACTGGTGCCGAAATACTTGAAACAATTTAAACAAAAAACCCTCTGTCCAGAAACCGTCCAGAAAAGTGTTCCACGGATAATCTCGGCCAATAGATAACCCGGCGAATCGCTCCGGTTCCCCCCAACGGTCGAGAGTTAAATAATGGACGCACCCACCCAAAAATACCGCGTTAGCGCAGTCTCCAGCCCATTAGGTGAAGACGCGCTGCTGTTTCATCGAATGACGGCTACCGAAGAATTAGGTCGATTATTCGAGTTTCAGCTGGAGGTGCTCAGCAACGACGATCACGTTGATTTTAATCAGCTACTCGGTCAGAACATGACCGTGCGTATGGATTTGCTGCATGAGGATAAATCCCGTTACCTCAACGGCTACGTCTGTGCATTTTCCCAAATCGGTAATCAAGGTAATTACGCGGCTTATCAGGTGATCTTGCGGCCTTGGTTATGGTTTCTAACCCGCACTGCGGATTGCCGCATCTTTCAAAATGCCACCGTTCCCAACATCATCAAACAGGTCTTTGCCGACTATGAATTCGCCGATGCCGATTTCACCGGCCTAAAAAAACAGCAAGGGCAGAAAGAAGGCGGCGATGGTTTGCAGGAGAACTACCGGGAGCGGGAATACTGCGTGCAGTATCGCGAAAGCGATTTCGATTTCATCAGTCGGCTGTTGGAAGAAGAGGGCATTTACTACTACTTCCGTCACGACAACGGCAAACATACCCTGATGCTGGTAGATTCGCTCAGCGTCCATCAACTGACGCCGGGTTACGAGGAAGTACCTTATTTTCGCCCCGATGAAAGCAATCGCCGACCCTGGGATTCGATCTTCGAATGGTCAGCAGCCGGCAAGGTCAAGCCGGGCGCCTACACCACCAACGATTTCGATTTTAAAATCCCGCGTAAAAAACTGCTCAGTCCACCCGCCAACATGGCCCGCGACCATGCCCAAGCCAGCTATGAAATCTACGATTATCCGGGCAAATACGTAGAATTCGCCGACGGTAACAATTATGCGCGAGTGCGTATCGAGGAATTACAATCCCAGCACGAAATCATTGAGGGACGGGGCACGGCCATGGGCTTGCAAACCGGCGCGTTGTTCAAGTTAGCCCGCCATCACCGCAAAGATTTCAATCGCGAGTATTTACTCGTTTCGACCAGTTACGAAATCGTATCCAACGAATACGCTAGCACTGACCAACTGTCCTGGGAACCGATGTGTCAGTGTTCGTTCACCGCTATTGACGCCCAGCAGCAGTTCCGCCCGGCCCGCAGCACCCCAAAACCCATCGTCCGGGGACCGCAGACCGCTACTGTGGTTGGCAAAGCGGGCGAGGAAATCTGGACCGATCAATACGGCCGGGTGAAATGCCAGTTCCACTGGGATCGTTACGGCCAATCCGACCAAGAGAGTTCCTGTTGGATTCGGGTATCGCATGCTTGGGCAGGTAAAAACTGGGGTGGGGTCTGCATTCCGCGCATCGGTCAGGAAGTCATCGTCGATTTTCTCGAAGGCGACCCCGACCAACCCATCGTCACTGGGCGGGTCTACAACGGTACCAACATGCCGCCCTACAAACTGCCCGAAAACGCGATGATCAGCGGCGTCAAGTCTAATAGCACCAAGGGCGGCGGTGGTTACAACGAGCTTTACATGGATGACAGCAAGGGCAATGAACTGATCAATATCCATGCCCAGCACAACATGGAAACCATGGTCCGGCACGACGATACGCAGACGGTAGAGAACAACCGATTTATTCAAGTCCTCGGCACCCATACCGAGAATATCGTCAAGGACACCACGATTGCGGTCACCGAAGGGAATTATTCCCACGCAGTAGTCGCGGGCACCTCCATCAGCTACGTCAAAGGAGCAGTCACTGAATCCTACGACACGACCCAACAGACCACCGTTAAGGGATCGATTCTGACCCAATCGGCAGAGGCCAACATCATGCTCACTGCTGCAACCCAGATCGCTCTGGTGACCGGCGACAGCATGTTGGTATTGAATTCGGACGGTACCATCGTCCTGTCGGGTAAAAAGCTCGAAATCACCGGCACCCAAGAAACCAAGATGGGCGTCGGCACCCAAAACGTGACCTGCAACACCGCCAAAGTGGAAACCGCCGGTGCCGCTATCACCGCGGCAGCAGTCGGCGTTCATGAAGTCAGCGGCGCGCTGGTCAAGATTAATTAGGATGAGGTCGAGACCATGCGCAAATTACTGGATGCCTTCAAGGGCGAACTGACCGATTTCGTCGAACAGCGTAACGATTTGCTGATGCTGATCACCTGCACCGAAAACGAAGCACCCATCACGCTGAAATTGCTGCAAGACGTGGAGCAGGAGAACGGTACCGATGTGTTTCTGCTGTTCGCCGATGATTTCGTCGCACCCGGCCCCTATGTCGATGTCGCCATCGAACGGTTGCGCGAACAGCATCAACTAGCCGATGACTGGTTAGCAGAACAGGATCGGGAACCCCTGCCGCCGCTGCCGGAAGCCCTCGACGATCAAAACCTGTCACCCGTCCGACGACTGGGTATGGCGATGATGTACGCCCGTTCCCTGCTGCCACGCGACGGCGATCATCGGTTGATCTGGGCGATGATGCCGCAGCACATTCACGACCGCGATGCTTATCTGGACTTGCTCAGCACCTTCATCCCCCAGCGCGGCTTGCAGCCCGGAATGCAGGGACTGCGACTGATTTTTCGTGAAGAATCCGACACCGAAGCTTTTCGGCCTGAACTGGCCGGTGGGCCGCGGGTACGCACCCGGTCGTTGGTGTTGAATCAAGCCGTCATTCAGCAAGCGTTGCAAGAAGAAGCCGAGGACGAGTCCCAGCCCGACGAACAACGTATGCAAGCGTTGTTGAGCGTAGCGCTGTTCGATTACGCCCACCAACGCAACAGCGCAGCACTGGAGAAATTGAAAATCTTGCTGGGTTATTACCAGCACACCGAAAACACGCATATGCAGGCTTTCGTGATCAACACGGCAGGCGACGTATACCAACGCGACAACCAACCCAGCCGTGCCCAACATTGCTATGAATGCGCCGTGCCGTTGACCATTGAGTCTAAAGATCCAGTGGGCTTTCACACCGCTGTGAAGAATCTGGCTGATCTCGCTTTCGCGCAGCAGGATTATGCATTGGCGGAACAACACTATAACAGCGCCCAGCAAATCGCCGCCCGGATGCTCGACCCGGAAGCCAAGATCCGTGATCTGGAACGCCGAGGTCTAAGCCAGGAACATCAAGGCGCATACCAGTGCGCCGTCATCAGTTGGGAGGAAGCCGCCACGCTGGCCCGCTCTATCGGATTGCCGCCATTGTTGCACAGCAATCTGGAGCATTTACAGCGAGGTTACCGAAAACTCGGTCAAACGGATCAGTTGGCGGCAGCGAATGAGGAGTTACAACACCTAGCAACACCGGTTTCGATAGAGGAGCAGGCTGCATGAGCAATTTCCCTACAGCCCCCCGTGCACAGCCGCCACAGCGACCCACCAATGTGTTGCATGATATTGCCAACGGTATCAGTGCAGTGGCCAGCGCACCAATGAAAGGAGTCGAGCTACTCAACGAGGGTTTCGCGACTGCCACCCAAGCGATTTCACAGGCATTACCGGCATTTCCTGCGGCAACCTTGGGTTCCGTCGCTATTGGCTTACCTCATGCGCACTTCGCTCACCCGCCAAGCGCGCCTTTTGCCATCCCATTTCCGCCCATCGGACCGGTGACTTTCGGCTGTTCCGTGCAAGTGTTGATCAATGGTATGCCTGCTGCCCGCTGTGGAGATCTGGGCCTAAATCCGACCTGCTGCGGCATACCGCCAATTTTCGAGATTTTCACCGGTTCATCCAGCGTATTCATCGGTGGAGCCCGTGCGGCCCGCATGACCGACATCACTTATCACTGCAAGCCGATCCCACCCTCCGGTGCGGCGGGCCGGGGTACTGCAGCGGCCATGAAAAGTGCCATGAACGCGGCGATGGTCGCACAACGTGCGATTGCTGTTGGCAGCAAAGTCGCCACTGCCGCCGGCATGGCGGCACAAGGTTTAATGGCCGCGGGCGATGCGATTGAGGCGGTGGAAACTGACGATTCTGCCATGTCCGCCGCACTGGGGATGAATGCCGGGATGATCGCTGCGCAAATGTCGTCCGATGTCGTAGCCATGGCGATGGGTGCGGCGATGGGTAAAGACCCCTGCGCTCCACCCGGCACTCCCGGCACCATTACGATGGGTTCGCCGAATGTGGTAATCGGTGGTATTCCCACACCGGCTTGGCTAGCCATTGCCAAGGGCCTGTTGAAAATGGTGAAAGGATTAAGAATGCGCCGTCGCGTTAATAGCAAAAAAGGCAAGGGTAAGGTCGGTTTCCCGAGCTGCCCACCGCGTTGAGAAATACATCATGACCTGTACACGACATTCTGGATTGCGTTCGATGCGCTCAGTGGGTGACCCAATCGATGTGGTCAGCGGTGCCAATTTCTATGAAGCGCTGGATGCTAAACTCACTGCGCCACTGCCATTCGAGTGGTGGCGACATTACAGCAGCGCCCGCAGCGACGAGCTGGGACCGCTTGGCTGGGGTCATACTCATGAATACGATCGCAGCTTAGCATTCGATATCGATGGGATTGCCTACAGCAGCCCGGATGGCGGTTGGGTCACGTTTCCGATTCCAGCTCAAGACGAGGAGACGGTCTCCAGCAGTGGCTTGATGCTGGTTCGGGTTGATGCGCAAACCTATCAGATCAAAGCGCTTGGCCAACCGATCATGGAGTTCGTTTTTGCCGACGGGGAAACAACCGCAACACTCAAGCGTCTATTCCGGGTTTTCGAACAGCAAGAGATGCTGTTTTACTATCACACCGACGGTCGCCTCAAAGGCATCGTCGACGCCGAGCAACGCCGTATTCGGATCAATACTACGGATGCCGGTCTGATCAGCGGTATGGTGTTGTTGGACCAAGGAAAAGCCCGTCCATTAGTGACCTATCGCTATGACGAGGTTGGACACTTGCTTGAGGGCGTGGATGCTTACGGCAATAGTTTCCAATTCGCCTACGACGAACATCACCGCATGATCAGCAAAACCGATCAGCGGGGTTATACCTTTCATTTTATATATGACGACGACGGCCGATGTGTGCGCTCGCACGGTGAAGATGGCTTTCTGAATACTTGCCTAGAGTACCGCGTGTTAGAAAAACGTACCATCGTCACCCATGCCAACGGCGGCCGCTGGCTCTACGATTACGATGACAACGGTGTGCTCACGCGAATCACTGGCCCCGAAGGCAGCATACAAGCCTTCACCCTTGACGAACAAAGCCGAGTCATTCAAGACACTGATCCGAATGGGTACGCGACCGAGTGGGTGTACGATGACTTAGGTGGGTTCAGCGGAAAAACTTCGGCGCTAGGTTGGTTTTCCGACGACCCGGATGGCCCTACCCGGCCTGATCAGGAACAGCACCGTGTTCCTAACCAACCCCTGCAATGGGAATACGGCGATCTGTTATCCGCTGAACACATCACCCTACCGTCGAGCCAGGAGTTTCAGTCGCTACCCGCAGCCGTTTACCAGGCGTTCAGAACGACATCAGGCAATAATGAGCCCAAGCAGGTTTACAATGCGGCTGGGTTGCTGATCAAACAATTAGGCATCGACGGATCACCCCGGCTTTGGCGTTACGACGCCGTCGGCAACACCGTGCGTTACCGTGATCACGATGGCGCAGGGTACGATTTTCAGTACGGCTCCTGGAATTTGCGCCTGCGCGAGACCGACCCGCTCGGTCATAGCGTTGCTTATCGTTATACCCGCTCAGGCCAGCTGTCCCAGGTCCAAGATCCCGGTGGCACGGTTAGCGAATACCTTTACGATGAGAAAGACCGTTTACGCAAAATACGCCGCAACGGAGTAGCCGAGGAAGAGTACCGCTACGATGCGGCGGATAATTTGCTCGAAAAACTGGACGGCGATGGCAATAGCCTGCTGCAGTTTAAAATCGGCAAGCACAATTTGCCGGTGGAACGTTGCCTGGCTTCGGGCGAAACTCACCGCTTCACCTATACGCCGCAGGGCCACTACGCCAGCGTAGCGACTGACCAGCACAAGATTGTCTTCGACTATGACCTGTTCGAGAACCGCATCTGCGATGAGCGTGACGGCCTGGGGGTGAGACACCGATTTACTGCGCCGGGCAAACTGCTCGAAAGCACGGTATTGAATCGGTTCACCATCCGTTACGACCAATCACCTGAGAGGCCACTGACCATTACCGATCCCGGCGGTCAGAAACAGGTGCTGCGTTTTCCCGGCAACGGCCTAATTCATCGCGAATTGTCTAACGGTAGTGCGGAATACACGCAATACGATCCCAACGGGCGTTGCCTAGCTAAAGTCGTCACCGGAGTTCGACACGGTACTTGGTCACGCCGCTACCGCTACTCCGGCGAAGGTGATCTCGTGCAAGTGGAAGATAGCACCGGCGAAAACGTCAGTTATGAGTATGATT
The DNA here is from genome assembly GCA_036351435.1 of Candidatus Competibacteraceae bacterium. Lineage (GTDB taxonomy): Bacteria > Pseudomonadota > Gammaproteobacteria > Competibacterales > Competibacteraceae > JAAUQA01. Next base: position 6,067 of record JAZBPA010000088.1, on the reverse strand, counting down.
TGGCTCATCGCCTGCGCCGTGCGCTTCATCACAACGGCCAAGTAGAGTCTTTTGCTTACGATGCAGCCGGCAATCTTCTGAATCAACCCGATTTAAGCGAGGTAACACTAGGCAAAGGTAATCGCCTGTGCGCCGCTAATGGCGCAAGCATCGAATACAATTCCAGACAAAGTATAGCGGCACGCCAGGACGAGCATGGCCCGCACCGCTATAGCTACGACTCCCGCGATATGCTGGTGCGTTGTGAAATGCCCGAGGGTGTTTTCACCGCTAGCTATGATCCACTCGGGCGGCGTATCGACAAATCCTTCAACGGGCAGCGGGTTACGTTTTATTGGGACAGCGACCGACTCGCCGCCGAACTGCGTGACGATGGCCGATTACGAATCTATATCTACGCCGATGCCTTCGCCATGACACCGTTCATGTTCATGGAATACAACGACCTTGATGCCGATCCCGAGTCCGGCCAACGCTATTTCTTGTTTTCCAATCACCTCGGCGCACCGATCCGGGTCGAAGAGCAACAAGGTGAGTTGGTCTGGCAAGCTCGCTTGGAGCCTTACGGACGAGCGCATATCAATGGCAACGCGGGAATTGATATGCCGTTGCGTTTTCCCGGCCATTATTTCGATGCTGAAACCGGCCTGCATTACAACCGGCTGCGCTACTACAGTCCCGAACTGGGCCGTTACTTACAACCCGACCCCTTGGACATTAGCGGCGGCATTAACCTCTACGCTTACACCGAAAACCCTTTAAAACAGGTCGATTTGCGCGGCGATACCGCCCGTTGTCCCGGTGGCGCGACGCCGCCCAAGCAGCAAAACCAGGGACAATCGAGCGAAAGCGGTTCCGATAGCCGGGTTGTGCCCCGACAGCGAAGCAGAGTCAACCCTTTGCGAAGGAGTATTAAAAAACTCTCGCTGAAAATGGACTTGGATACCCGTGAACGCCCTAACCTGGCTACGTTGCAATACCTTAGCAAGATCAGCAAGCAGGTCATTGATCGCGATGTCAGAAAAGATGGCAATGGTATTTATCAAGGCTGGTGCGGCAAATCAGCAGAGCAGTTATTGCCCCGCTTGGAGAAACTCGGTTTAGGGGGAGCGGTGGGCGCTAATCTGGAGCATCAGCACACCATCGTGGTCGGACAGACCAAGGAAGGCAAATTCTTCATGTTCGATCCCACCTATGAGCAATTCACCCCTGAAGGCAGCCGGTTTGGCTCGGATGTCAACCAGGATATTATCCGGGCAAGCAACGGTGACGATCCCAACGCGCGATTCATGAAAGACATCAAAGAAAATGAGGGCTTGGCTGTGTTCGATAGCCGAGAAGATTTGGAAAAGGGAATGCGTTGGTACGGCACAAAACTGAGCGAGAACGTCGTTGACGACGGCTTCGACGGACCACCCAAATTACCTGCTGAACGAAAATGGGATGAACTTCCTCGCGAGAAATGGCATCCCGAAGAGATGAAAAAAGCCGATGCGGATGAATTAGCAGATGAAGATAAATTTGTCGCACAGGAACTTGCCAAGGCCGGTTATTAACGAAATACAGATAAACCTCCAAGTCACTGCATTGTGCTACTCCAGCTTTTTGGAGAACGATCCGCCTGATCGCCGTTAACCCGGCAAGCTACAGCGTCCCGCATTCGTTACAGCCCTGTAACACTTTTTTAACACCGTCAGCCTGATAGGTGAGTGTCAGTACCAGCCATCCAATCGAACGCAGATTTTTTCCCTTTAAGAATAGGGTTTTGCCTAGTCTATTTCGATAAGGCACCAGATAGGCGCAGTTTTTGCCCACTCCAGCCAGTGCTTATTAAAAAAAATGCAAGCCAAAGCACGTAGACCTGGTTTCCAGGTAACGCAAGTTGGCCAATTAACCATCCAGAAAAAACCAAAGGGGTGACACGATGGAAGCAGAACGACTCTGGCAATTTCCCATTAAAGAATTTCACCGTATGCCGCGCGGCATCTTAGGTCCAGGCGCCTACGAAATGGTTGGCGTTGAAGCCAAGAAACTCGGTTTCAAACGTTCTCTGCTCGCCACTTCTGGACTGCGGGGAACAGGTATCGTCGATGACATCATTGGCAAGGTGAAATATCAGGGTGTGGATGTCGTGTTATACGACAAGATTGAGTCTAATCCCAAAGATTACAACTGCATGGAAATGGCTGATCTGTATACCAAAGAAAAATGTGACAGCTTCATTTCGGTCGGCGGCGGTAGCGTTACCGACGCGGCAAAAGGGGCGCGTATTGTCGTCGCCCATGACGGACGTAATATCAACGAGTTTGACGGGTTTAATAAATCCGAGAACCCAGACAATCCCCCGCATATCGCCATCAATACCACGGCAGGCACCGGATCGGAAACCAGTTGGGCCTATGTAATCACTGATACCACTTCGGAAAAAGCACCCTACAAATGGTTGGGTTTCGATGATAATTGCCCGGTCACCTTGGGCATCAACGATCCGGTGTTGTTTTTCTCCATGCCGCAGGACCTGACCGCATTTTGCGGTTTCGACGTGTTGGCTCATGCCTCCGAACCCTATGTGTCGCGCATCGACTTTCTCCCCAGCTTGGGCAGTGCGCTCAAGGTTATCGAAGTCACTGCACAGAATCTGCGTCGCACCGTGTATGAGCCGCTGAACTATGAAGCGCGCTACAACATGATGTATGCCTCTTATATGGCTGCACAGTCCTTTAATAGCGGCGGTTTGGGCATCATCCACGCGATGTCTCATGCGGTCAGCGCCTACTATGATTCCCACCACGGCTTGAATAATGCCATCGGGCTACCCCGGGTTTGGGAATATAACTTGCCGACCAACTACAAACGGTTCCGCGACATTGCCCGGGCAATGGGCGAGAACGTTGACGGCCTGACTGATGTAGCAGCGGCTGATCGTGCTCTGGAAGCGGCCATCCGGCTGAGTAAAGACGTCGGTATCCCCCCCAACTTCGCCAGTACCCCGTCGTATACCAAGTCACGCATGGGCTTAGGCAAATACGCCGAATGGGGCGGTAGTAAGATCATCGGTGATGAACGGGATGCCGAACGGATCGCCAAACATCTGCTGGGTGACGGTTCGACTCCGGGCAACGCCCGCGAAGTCACCTATGAGGCGGTGTTGCCGACGGTTCGACATGCTTTGACCGGCTCCTACTACTAAATTGATTTAGCTCCACTATCTTTACTACTGAGCTGATCGGGTAACCGATCAGCCCCGTAATCACCACACGCTTTGGGCTCGACGGGTTTCCTGTCGGGCCCGGGCAGGAGCTGGATTATGTTTGAATCGATCGAACAGACGATCGAGCAATTGCGTGCGCAACAGTATATTTGTGATCGCAAGCTCGCCACCGTCGCTTTTCTCGCCCTCAAAATGAATAAGCCCATACTCATTGAGGGCCCCGCCGGGGTGGGCAAAACCGAATTAGCCAAAGTATTGTCCCAATCGCTGGATCGCGAATTGATCCGCCTGCAGTGTTATGGCGGACTCGACGAGACGCGGGCACTGTACGAGTGGGAATACGGTAAGCAACTGCTCTACACCCAGATTTTGCGCGACAAGATCGGCAGATTTTTCGAAGGTGTGGACGATCTACGCGACGCCGTTGAACAACTGCGCCAGCACGAAGATGTATTCTTCTCCGAACATTTCATCGTCCGCCGACCCATTCTTCAGGCCATCAGTTCACCTGAACCGGTGGTGTTGCTGATTGACGAAATTGACCGTGCCGAGGAACAGTTCGAAGCGTTCCTGCTAGAAGTATTGAGTGATTTCCAGGTCAGCGTACCGGAAATCGGTACCATCAAAGCGACCACACCACCGTGCGTCATCATTACCAGCAACAACACTCGTGATCTCAGCGATGCGTTGAAACGACGCTGTCTGCATCTGTTCATTGACTACCCGGACGAAGGACGGGAACTGGAAATCGTTCGTCTCAAGGTGCCGGATATTCAGGAAACCTTGGCTGCTCAGGTGGTCAATGTGATTCGGCGGATGCGTGCTATGGATTTGCGTAAAGCCCCGAGCATCAGCGAAACCCTGGATTGGGCGCAAGCGCTGGTGCTGTTGAACGCTGACGCCATAAATCGTGAGTTGATTGAGGAAACCCTGCAACTGCTAGTCAAGTATGACCGTGATACGACGCGGGTAAGTGAGCAACTGGAATGGATACTGGGCGGTGTGCATGATCCCATTCATGTTCATGATCTACATGGCCACGGGCACAGCCACGAGCATGGCCATCATCACCATCATGGTCACGGGCATAGTCATGACCATGATCATCATCACCATGATAATCCGCTGCGCCCTCCGTTGAAGGCCGCTGAACCCGATCGCGGCGAAATGGAAGATCTGAAACGGGAACACACGGAGACCTACTTCACGACCTATCGCGGTCGCAGCTGAACCCGATCATGGATTCTTCTATCAACCGCTTCATCTATCTGCTAAAGCGCAACGGTGTACGCATCTCGCCGTCGGAATCCATCGACGCCATTAAGGCGCTCGGCTATATCACTTTTGATAACCGGGAGGCCATGCGTACCGTGCTGCGTAGCACGCTCGTCAAAGACATCCACGACATTCCGGTGTTCGAAGAACTGTTCGAGGTTTTCTTTAATTGGCCGGCAGCCGATAAGCGGGGAGGCCACGGTCACGGCCATGATCATCACCATCATGACGATGAGACTAAAGAGCCGGAACGGATGGTATTCGAACCGGAAGATCGTGGCATCACTGACCCTGACGGTGAGCATCCCCACGGCCAGCCAGTGGATATTCGCGATTATTTCGATCCTGACCAGATGATAACCCGTTTCAATCCGCATCAGGACCCGAATCGGCTAACCCTATCGGCGCTGAGCCAGAATCTGATTCTGAATCGCAATAAAGGGTTGTTGGATCGGGTGATGAAACGGGTCACTCATCAGATGAATGTGCGGCGGGTCAAGAACCTAGCCCAGGCCGGCGAACTGAACTTCAGCGAAGGGCTGGAACAGCTCGACACCGATTTGTTGGTCAATGCAGCGGAAGAATTACTGGATGATCTGCAAAATATGGAGGTTGACGAAAGTCTAGTCAACCAACTGGCTAGCCAGATCGACGGCATCATCGCCAATCTGCCCGAGTTGTTAAAGCGGTATATCGAACGTGAGATGGCTTTGCAGCGCGACCAGCAGCCTCAGCCCGAAGAGGCCGTTGCTTCCGCCTACGATTATCATTTCAGCGAGCGTGAGCGGCGGGAGATGGAGGAAATTGTGCGGCGTCTCGGTCGGCACATGCGCGGGGCGCGTTCCTATCGCCGTTATGTCAGTAACCGAGGACGCATCAGCATTGCCCATACCCTACGCAAAAACATGGTGTATGAAGGGATTCCTTTCGATCCGGTGTTGACCAGCCGTCGCGACGAAAAGCCGCGCTTGGTCGTCATCTGCGACGTCAGTTTATCGGTACGCAACACCGCCCGCTTCATGCTGCATCTGCTGTACAGCCTGCAATCCTTGTTTGAACAAGTCCGCAGCTTCGCGTTCGTCAGCGATTTAGTCGATGTCAGCCAATACTTCGAGCAACTGGGGCTGGCGGAAGCCATCGGCACTGTGTTCAGCGGCGAGTTGTTGGATGTTGACGCCAACAGCAATTATGGTCGGGCCTTGGAAATTTTCTGTCAGCGTCATTTGGCTGTCGTTACCCCGCAAACCACGGTAATCGTCCTGGGCGATGGCCGGGGTAACCGCAATCCGCCTAATGCTGCCGCGCTGGAAGCGATTCGTCTGCGCACCAAGCAATTGATTTGGTTGTCACCCGAGCCCCGTGGCAGTTGGGGATTGGGTAGTTCAGATATGCCTTTGTACGAACCCATCTGTCATCGTGCCGAGGTGGTGCGCAATCTCAAGCAACTGGGCCGGGTGACCGAAGATCTGATCCGACGTTCGATGGCGACTACCGGTCATGCATGAGCGGACGGGGCAATAGATCATGATGCTGTCTCGTGATCGTCATGCGCTGTTGCTGGAATCGCTAACTCGCCGCAGT
>JAZBPA010000087.1:0-10679 GCA_036351435.1 Candidatus Competibacteraceae bacterium | reverse complement strand
GACTGCCGAAATTGTCGCCATCATCGGCGCGGGGACGATGGGTTCCGGCATCGCGCAAATCGCGGCACGTGCCGGTCACCGGGTGTTGCTATTCGACGCTATGGTAGGCGCGGTAGAAAAAGGTATGGCGCGTATTCAAAAGGATATGGGCCGTTTAGTTTCCCGAGGCAAGCTGAGCGCTCCCGAGCGCGATGTGATTTTATGGCGTATAAGTCCAGTTCACAGCCTGGAAGATCTCGCGCCTGCCCGACTGGTGCTGGAAGCCGTGGTCGAAGATCTGGAGGTGAAGCGCGATCTGTTCGCTAGAATCGAAGACATTTGTGGCGAGGGCGTCATTCCAGTAACCAACACCTCGTCGTTGTCGATCACTGCGATCGGCGCCAAGTTGAAACGTCCGCAACGCCTGGCGGGGATGCACTTTTTCAATCCCGCACCGGTCATGAAACTGGTCGAAGTGGTGAGTGGCATCGACACCAGCCCCGACATCGCCGAACTGGTCTACGATACCGCCAAAGCCTGGGGCAAGATTGCCGTTCATGTGAAATCCACCCCCGGTTTTATCGTCAATCGGGTAGCGCGACCGTTTTATGCGGAAGGGATGCGGGTGCTTCAGGAAGGCGTTGCTGATGCCGCGACCATTGACGCTCTGTTACGCGAATCGGGTGGTTTCCGCATGGGTCCGTTCGAGTTGATGGACTTGATCGGCCATGACGTCAACTTTGCCGTCACCGGTTCGGTATTCACTGCGTATTTCAACGACCAGCGTTTTCAACCCTCGCTGCTGCAACAGGAATTGGTCAACGCCGGTTATCTGGGACGTAAAACCGGACGCGGTTTCCATTTTTATGAGCACGAGGAAGGCGCGCAACCCACGCCGCCGGCGACTGCCGAAACCGGTCCTAGTCCCACAGCGGTTACCGTTTTCGGTGAATTGGGCATAGCCGAACCGCTGGTACAGTTGCTGAGCAACGCCGGTATTGCTGTAGACAGACAACCGGGTAATGGCTTTATCCAAGTCGAAAATGTCCGCCTAGCGCTCACCGATGGCCGTTTCGCTACCGAACGGGCTGCCACCGATAATCATGCTGATTTAGTCGTGTTCGATCTGGCCTTGGATTACGCCAAAGCCAGCCGTATAGGGATAGCAGCCGCCGATCAAACTGCTCCGCAGGCCGTGACTACCGCCGCCGGTTTGTTTCAGTCCTTGGATAAACAGGTGTCGGTGCTCGACGATGTGCCCGGGCTGGTGGTCATGCGTACGGTGTGCATGTTGGCTAATGAAGGCGCTGATACCGTCAATCAAGCCGTGTGTACCGCAGAAGCGGTCGATCTGGCGATGCGCAACGGGGTGAATTATCCCCACGGTCCGCTGCAATGGGCTGACGACATCAGCTTGTCTGCCGTATTGGCGGTATTGGATAACCTAGCTCGGACCTATGGCGAGGATCGCTACCGGGCTTCGCCGTTGTTACGCCGTAAGGTATTCGGAGGGAGAAGCTTTCATGGCTGATTCCACGCCGATAGCAGCGCAAAAGCTAGCCGAGGCTTGCGCCGCAGCGATGTATGAGCGGGATTACGCCGCGCAGATGCTCGGTATCACCATTAAGGAGATGCGCTCCGGCTACGCCAAACTGAGCATGACCGTGCGCAAAGACATGGTCAATGGTCACGATATTGGTCACGGTGGCATGATCTTTAGCTTGGCCGATACTGCCTTTGCTTATTCCTGCAACAGTCATAATCACGTCACCGTCGCTTCAGGCTGTAACATCGAATTTGTCAGTCCATCCCACCTGGATGATCAATTGACGGCCATTGCCGAGGAACGCTCCTTGAGTGGCCGCTCCGGCATTTACGATGTGTGCGTGACCAATCAAAACGGCGCTGTCATCGCGCACTTCCGGGGTCGCTCTACCCGTATTCAGGGGCAAGTCGTGCCGGGACTGGAGATAGAACTATGAGAGATGCTTATATTTGCGATGCCATCCGCACCCCAATCGGTCGCTACGGTGGCGCCCTGGCTACGGTGCGCGCTGACGATTTGGCCACTGTGCCTATCAAAGCGTTGATGGAACGGAATCCTGAAGTGGATTGGGCGGTGGTGGACGATGTGATTTACGGCTGTGCCAATCAAGCGGGCGAGGATAATCGCAATGTCGCGCGCATGGCAGTGCTATTAGCCGGATTGCCGACATGCGTATCCGGCACCACGGTCAATCGCTTGTGCGGTTCCGGCATGGACGCGGTGGGCATGGCGGCGCGCGCGATTAAAGCCGGTGATGCCAATTTCCTGATCGCCGGCGGGGTGGAGTCGATGTCGCGTGCGCCCTTTGTGATGAGTAAAGCAGAAACCGCGTTCAGCCGCCAAGCCGAGATCTACGACACGACCATCGGTTGGCGTTTCGTCAATCCGTTGATGAAAGCTCAATACGGCGTCGATTCGATGCCGGAAACCGCCGAAAACGTGGCTAAAGACTTCAAGATTTCCCGAGAAGATCAGGACGCTTTCGCCTTACGCAGCCAACAACGCACAGCAGCTGCTCAAGACGCCGGGATACTAGCGCAGGAGATCGTGCCGGTCTCCATTCCCCAAAAACGGGCTGATCCCAAGATGGTAGAACACGATGAACACCCGCGCCCGGAAACCACGCTGGAAATTCTCGCTAAATTACCGACGCCGTTCCGCAAAGACGGTTCGGTGACAGCGGCTAATTCATCGGGCGTCAATGACGGGGCATGTGCTCTGTTGATCGCCTCGGAGGAAGCCGCTAAAACCCACGGTTTGACACCGAAAGCACGCATTCTCAACATGGCGGCCACCGGTTTACAGCCGCGCATCATGGGTTTCGGACCCGCACCGGCATCCCGCCGGGTATTGGCCAGAGCCGGTCTAAAACTTCGTGACATGGACGTGATTGAACTCAACGAAGCCTTCGCTTCGCAAGCGCTGGCGGTCTTGCGGAGTTTGGAACTGCCGGATGATGCGGCGCAGGTCAACGTCAATGGCGGCGCTATTGCCTTGGGTCATCCACTGGGCATGAGCGGTGCGCGACTGGTGACTACCGCAATGTATCAACTGCAGCGCAGCGGCGGCCGATACGCCCTGTGCACCATGTGCATCGGCGTCGGCCAGGGGATCGCCATAATTATTGAGCGGGTTTAAACGAGCCGTCGATTGTTTAACAAGCGGAGCGGTCAGCCGCCCGTCATTAGAGCTTACGCATACCCAGGGCTTGCGTCGCTCGTGGAAGAGGTGTCGACGGCCTGGATGGCCGTCGTCAAGCCTACAGGGAAGTATTCACGGCGTCCTCTGGAACGAGCTGTGTGAGTCCTGGGTATCTCAACGCAGTCCATAAGCCATAAATTTTGAGGAGGATTTGACTCATGTTACGCAACTCAGCCAACCGGCCGCCCCAGCCAAACGAACTCGAACCGATTGAAACCGCTAGCCAAGACGAATTGAAAGCCGTTCAGCTTGAGCGGCTCATATGGTCATTAAATCATTCTTATAACAACGTTCCCTTCTACAAGCAGCACTTTGATTCCCACGGCGTCCATCCGAATGACCTCAAGTCACTGGAAGACTTGGCCAAATTCCCGTTTACCGTCAAGAAGAACATGCGCGACAACTATCCATTCGGCATGTTCGGTGCGCCCATGGATGACATCGTCCGCATCCATGCGTCCAGCGGCACAACCGGCAAACCAACGGTGGTCGGGTATACCCAGAAAGATATCGACAACTGGGCTAACCTGATGGTGCGTTCCATTCGCGCGGCGGGCGGTCGACGTAGCGACAAGATTCACATCTCTTATGGCTACGGCCTGTTCACCGGTGGTCTGGGTGCGCACTATGGAGCTGAGCGGTTGGGAGCAGCGGTTATTCCCATGGGCGGCGGGCAAACCGAGAAGCAGGTGCAATTGATTCGAGACTTTCAACCCGACATCATCATGGTTACCCCCTCTTATATGCTAAATATTATCGATGAGATGGCGCGGCAGGGGCTTGATCCCCGGAGCACGTCGCTGCGCATCGGTATTTTCGGTGCAGAACCTTGGACCCCTGCGATGCGTGAGGAAATGGAAGAACGCACCGGTATTGATGCGACCGATATTTATGGCTTGTCCGAGATCATGGGACCGTCGGTGGCTCAGGAGTGTCTGGAAACTAAGGACGGCCCGACTATCTGGGAAGATTATTTCTATCCTGAAATTATCAATCCTGAGACTGGCGAGGTATTACCGGACGGTCAGGAAGGCGAGTTGGTGTTCACCACCTTGACCAAGGAAGGCATCCCCATGATTCGCTACCGGACTCGTGATCTCACCACGCTATTGCCGGGTACCGCGCGAACTATGCGACGCATGGCCAAGATCACCGGGCGCAGCGACGATATGCTGATTATCCGTGGCGTCAATGTGTTTCCGACCCAGATTGAGGAATTGATCTGTAAGAGTCCCCATCTAGCCCCGCATTATTTCATCGAAGTTTACAAAGAGGGGCACATGGACTCGGTCGATGTGCTGGTAGAACCCAAACCGGGCGTCACCAATGAACAACAGGACAGTGCCGCCAAACAACTACAGCACGACATCAAAACATTTGTCGGTATTTCCACCAAGGTAAAGCCGGTAGACATCGGCGGAATCGTGCGTTCTGAAGGTAAAGCCAAACGAGTGATCGACAAACGGCCTAAAGAATAGAGACCCGACAATAAACCACTTCGCTGTGTTCCCTTTACACCTCGGGGAGCACAGCGGTCGAATCTGAATGATTCTAAGCTGGGTAAAGCTCAACATATGGCGCATGTTGCACAAGCAATCTGCCTATTTCTTACAATTAATTGACTTCCCAAACATTCTCAAAGTAACACACGCCGCGCTCGTTACTCTCTTTCAGCACTTCCAGTTCAGGCTCGACGAGCACTTTCTCATGATAGATGACCAATCCCCGATCATCGAACAACCGGATATGTAGCCAATAATAGCCACCCATCAATGGAATATTAGGATAGGTGACGATGATTTCGCGGTGGCGCCCGCGCAACGGCGGTTTGCCGGATAGATGGGTGCCGGTGGCAAATACGCCGTAATCGGTGGCGAACTTGAGCGACACCATCACGTGAAATGGCAGATCATCGGAACGACATTCGGTACAAATGCGCAGTCTTAAATCATCGCCGCGTGAGATCGGCAAGTCATTCAGTATTTCAGCTGCTGTAATTCGAACCGGGGCATGCGCATATTTCGCCCCCGTTTCGTTCTCAGCAATCTCATCTTTGCCTAGCTGGTAGGCTTCATACGCCGAAGTGACTTGCATACTTTCGCCGTAGCGTTCGGCAACGCCGTTTTTGAGCCATAGCGTTTCTTCGCAGAACAAGCCGATTTGATACATGCTGTGGGAACAAAAGATGATGGTACGACCACTTTCTTTGATTTTCATGATGTGATCGATGCATTTCTTTTGAAAATACAGATCACCGACCGCCAACGCCTCGTCAATAATCAAAATATCGGGGTCTAGGGACGAGACCAGAGAAAACGCCAAGCGCATGCGCATCCCGGTAGAATAGGTTTTCAGCGGGCGATCAATAAAGGACTGTAACTCGGAAAATGCGATGATGTGATCGATTTTGGATTTAATTAGGGAATGGGGTAATCCCAGGATGTCACCGTAAAAGTAAATATTCTGCCGCCCGGTGAATTCTATGTGAAAACCAATCCCTAGTTCGAGCAATCCCAATACTGTCCCAGTCGCTTGTACCTGCCCGCTGCTGGGTTCAAGCACCCCGGCAATCAACTGCAGCAGCGTGCTTTTTCCTGAACCATTATCGCCAATAATACCTAAGCACTTGCCCTTGCCCAGAGTGAAACTGACATCCTGCAGTGCGGTAAAGACGTTATGGCTTTTCTTATTGAATAACAGCTCTTTCAACCGATCTACGGGTTTATCGTAGACTTGATAGGACTTACTGAGACGGGAAACACGGAGTACCGGATCGGTATCGCTTTCCCTGCCGGTCTCTTCCGAGATTTGACTCATGCGCTTGCCGATACCGGTTGAATCGGGATGAACTTGCGCTGCGCACGCTTGACCTGCTTAGCGTGGGAAAGCGTTATTAGCGCGTGGACCTGTAAGACGCGCTTTGCGGTGTTGGACCATTGTTGGGACACGTGAAACATTCCTGATCGGCTAATCAAACGGCAGGGGGACTATATTGCAATTCGATTTTACGATCAAATAGCGTACCTACCCTATCACCGGCAGGAAGTATTCGTTCAAGTGATGGGAGAAACAGCCTCGCACAGATCAATAAGCGGTCAAGTGTCCTGATAGGCCTGCCAGATCAGGTTCAAAGTATCCGCAGCACCAGCGCTTACTTTGTAATCCACATAGTGAGATACCGACGTCTGGCCCGGGTTAATTTCCACCGTGGTAATACCGGCTTGACTAGCTGCAAGCACCGGCCCGGCGATATAAGGGAAAACGCTGGTCGTGCCGATACTGAACACCATATCGAATCCCAGCCCCAACTGTTCGTACATTAGGGTGATGGCATGTTCCGGTAACATTTCGCCGAATAGCACCACCCGAGGGCGTACTGTAGCTCGACAGTGCGGGCAAGCCGGTGGCATGTCTAATTCAGCGTAATGCAACACGGTGGCTTGATAATCGCAGGCGGTGCAGTGCAGGTCATGAATATCGCCGTGGATTTCGATGAGGTTCCGGCTACCCGCTTCACGATGAAAGCCATCAATATTTTGGGTCAGCACCCAAACGTCAAAATGGTTTTGCAATTCGGCAATGATGCGATGGGCCTGATTATGCCGAGCGCCCCGGCAGGACTGTTCGATTTGATGAATGTACTTCCAGGTAATATGCGGGGCTTGTTCCATCATCTGACCGGACAGCGCGGTTTCGATGGGCAATTGTTCCTCGGTCAATTGCTCATTATAAAGCCCGCCAATTCCCCGATAGGTCGGTAACCCCGAATCGGCAGAAATCCCTGCCCCGGTGATGAACAACAAACGCCGGGCACGCCGCATGTCGTCGATTATGTGGTTGATGGTATCTTTTTTTAAATCAAACATAAGCGTTTCGTTTTGATAGCAGATCACGTTGGATAGGATAGACCCACCCTCAGCCTTAACCCATTACCCCTTTCTGCAACTGAGCTCGGTTTTTAGCCATCGGGCTTTCCGCGTATGGATTCAGTTTCAGCATAGATCCTTCACTAGTGCACAGTAGCTGAGCCTCAGAGATAATCAGGACGCTTTTTGCGTCACAGAACTATTTAGGAACCATTTTCTAACTGTTTCCACAGACAATGGCCATCGCTGCTACTGTCAAGTTTCTCCAGATAACTAGCGTGCGCGGCTTGTTCCAGCGCAGTGGCCCGGTTCACAGTTAAGCCTTCGCGACTTGCTCGGCGAAACTCAGTCGGTTTGGCTTGCTGCGCTTCGGAAACCCTCTCCGCTTCCAATCGTAGAGCAACCTGCCCGCCGGTCATTGCCAAATACACTTCGGCCAACAACTGGGCGTCTAATAATGCGCCGTGCAAAGTGCGGTGAGTGTTATCGATACTATACCGCTTACACAGCGCATCCAGGGCGTTACGCTGACCGGGATGGCGCTGCCGCGCAAGCTGCAAAGTATCGCGAACCGTTTTGCAATGCGCGCTCAGGGAACCAAAATCAGGTTTCCAAAGCCGCAGTTCATGATCTAAAAATCCGAGATCGAACGGCGCATTATGAATAACCAGTTCGGCGTCTTTGACAAATTCCAAGAACCGCTCCGCAATATCAGCGAAGCGCGGCTTATCTTGTAAAAATTCCGTAGTGATTCCGTGCACCGCAACCGCTCCTGGATCGATTTCGCGGTCCGGCTGCAGATACTCATGAAACCGATTAGACGTCAATCGGCGATTACGCAATTCCAAGCAACCGATTTCGATAATGCGATGACCTTTCGCAGGATCCAGCCCGGTGGTCTCGGTATCCAGCACGATTTGCCGCAGTGACATGTGTTCTCCTCAGTTCGATTCGGTGCGCGCAGCAACAATACCAGCTCGGGCCAAAGCATCGGCACGCTCATTATCGGGGTGACCACTATGCCCTTTCAGCCAGTGCCATTCAACCCGTTGATGGCGGGTTACAGCAGCCTCCAAGCGCTGCCACAGATCCTTGTTTTTGACCGGCTTTTTATCCGCCGTTTGCCAGTTGCGTCGTTTCCAGTTCGGCAACCATTCGCTAATGCCTTGTTGTACATAACGCGAATCGGTGCCGACGATGACATGACAGGGCCGCTTCAACGCCTCCAAGCCCTTGATAGCGGCCAGTAACTCCATCCGGTTATTAGTCGTTTGGTTCTCCCCGCCGTACAGGGTTTTTTCATGACCTTGCCAACGCAATACCACACCCCAACCACCCGGGCCGGGATTGCCGCTACAAGCACCATCGGTAAAAATTTCTACGGGTTGAGTCACATTCGATTACCGCAAGTCGGCTGATTAACGCCCACGGGAAGCGCATAACGACGCACCCGCCATTGCGTTTTCAGCGGGGTCAAAGGGATGACCCTTTTTTTAGCTAGCACCACATAGCCGCTACCCAACATGGGCCACCACCTAGCCCCGAATCTTTCCATAAAAGCCAACTTTTGCAAGGTTGATAGAGTAGCCAAGGGCGGCCGATAGAAACCATAATGGACCGATATCACCTCACAATCGAGCCGAGCCAGCCCACGCTGTAATTGCCCAACACTGATCAATCGGTTAGCCCGTTGCCCATTATTCAAACCCAGCCAACGGCCGATGCTCCACAGCGAATGCGGATTAAAACCAGCAATCAGCATATGACCGCCGGGTATCAACACCCGATCAATTTCTTGTAAAACGGGATATGGCTCAGGTAACAATTCCAGCGCATGGTGGAGTATGGCGACATCAATACACTCCTTCGCGATAGGCAATTCGGTTGGTATTGCCAATACGTCTCCGGCTAGCTGTGCTGATTGCGTCCAGTGCACATGAAATTGATGGGGAATAGCGCTATTGAAAAACACTGCTGCCTCTAACGGAACGCCCAAAACAAGCAGGTGTTGTCCAAAAAGAGGGGTTAGCACATCCACAATATAAGCAGTTTCCGTTTCGCCGAATAACCGGCCCAACGGCTTCAGATACCACTGCTGCAAACTCAACCAGTTCTGATCATCCACCGTAAGCTGCCAATATTACCCATCGCTTTAAAATAACTGAATGAACGCTATCGAGACCCGGTTACCGCCCGTAGTCGCAAAAACTGCTCAACACCCATTTGCTGGGTTTCCGGCACGACAAGCCAAACTCGGCGAAGGGCATGGAAAGTCGCCTCCTCGACTGCCTCGACAATCAGGACTAGACAACGGGAATAGGGAATTCGACCATGAACACTACCCAACAAAGGCAAAGTCAGTGAGCGCACCCCAAGTTGATCAGCTTGTTTCAAGCACGCTTGCAATGCCTGACTGACCCATTGCTCACAACAGGTGGGATCACGATCTAAATCGTGAATCACGGCCAACAATCGATTACCTCGTACAACAACACAGCCGGGCTCCAGGGGTTGTTGATCGAACAAGGCTGTCATCAGCCGTATCGGATGTTCGTCGGTTTGTCGAACAACTGCTTCTGCGCTCAAAACAAGGTAGGTGTCCTCTTCTAGGACAACGGCTTCTGTCGCAAACGGGGGATGTTCCGCAGGACGCGCTACAAGCTGAACTTGCTTGACCCAAAAATCGATGCAACGACCGCCGGGAATCAGATTTAGAGTAATTGGTTGCACGGTATTATCGGCCATCATACTAAGCTCAGCATTAGCGGGGGAAGCATAACCCAAAAACAGGATAATTTATCTCGAATCGGGTCGCTCAAACCAATCCGAACAACGACTTGAGTTTGGCGTACAGCGCTTTAAAGAACTCGACCGCCTCCGGATCGGCAGCATTCGCTTGCCATACATATTCACCGAAACCGATTTGCGCCAATACATATTGGCCCAAGCCGAACTGGGCGATGACCACCATACCAGTAGCAATCTGACCGATACCGAAAAGTCCGCCCAGTGCCAATTGGCCAATAGCAATCACTCCGCTGGACGCTTGCCCAAGCCCAAAACCAACAGCGAGCGCCAATTGCCCAATAGCGATTACGCCGAATGCGGCATGGCCGATAGCTACAATTCCAAAAGCTAACCGGCCTATTGCAATTATCCCTTTGGCCATGATCCGTCGGCCGGTTTCCGGACAGATACCACTGGTGTAGTGGAGCAACGGTAGTCCGAATATAAGTTGATGGGACTTGAACTCCGCAAAATAACTCCCGTTAGGATAGAGAAAACGCCGCCAGGTACCGCGCCGTGTTTTCTCAACTTTGTATTCGACTTTTTCCAGCAACGGATTGCGCATGATTTAAGTCTCGCAAAAACGGATTTCAGCTTTCTTGCAATGACGCTAAATCCGCAAAAAGTTTTAATGCTTCAGGGTTAGCCAAGGCTTCTTTATTGTTCACGGGATGACCATGCACGACATTGCGCACCGCCAGCTCTACGATTTTACCGCTCTTGGTGCGCGGAATGTCCGCAACCTGAATGACCTTGGCCGGCACATGGCGCGGCGTAGTGTTGCTGCGAATTTGAGTTTT
>JAZBPA010000086.1:0-16723 GCA_036351435.1 Candidatus Competibacteraceae bacterium | reverse complement strand
TGACCGCTAAGCCGCATTCCAGGCTAAAATGACTGAACACACTGACAACGCAACCCAGTTGGGATGATTGCTTGAGCATGGGCACAGAAGATACCAAGATCATTACAGGGACTACCCCTAACATCCCTGGCTACCACATTGAAGGATTATTAGGCAGCGGCGCAATGGGACAGGTCTATTTAGCGACCCAAAAAGCGTTGGAGCGGGCTGTCGCCATTAAGGTGATCATGCCCGCCTACAGCAGTGATGAAGAGTTTCGCCTGCGGTTTCTCAAAGAAGGTCGAATTATCGCCAAATTGCGCCATCCGCATATCGTGACGATCCACGACATCGGCGAGCGTCAAGGCTACTACTATATGGTGATGGAATACGTAGACGGCGGTACCCTGAAAGAACGCATTCAGGAGGGCCTGTCTACCGAACAATCCATCGCGTTGTTTAGGCAAGTTGCTAGTGCGTTAGGCCATGCCCATAAGCAGGGGTTTATTCACCGGGATATCAAACCCGCCAATATCCTATTCCACGATCAGGATACGGCGGTGCTGTCGGACTTCGGCATTGCTAAAGATTTTGCAGATAGCGCTCAGCTGACCGCAACGGGTTTGGCCATCGGCACGCTTATGTATATGAGTCCGGAGCAAACCCGGGGGCAACCGTTGGATACCCGCAGCGATTTGTACTCGCTGGGCTTGGTGCTGTATGAAATGCTCACCGGCCATCGGCCTGACCGCTCGCAGGGAGGATTTATCGAACCGTTGCCGGCGGAATTAAGCCGCTATCAGAGCATCCTCGACCGCTTGTTAGCCCGGGATCCGAATGATCGCTTCGCAACCGCCGAACAGTGCATTGCCGCTTTGGAAGAACTGCCCGCAGTAAACTCAGGAACCGGTTCATCAGTATGGAGCCCTGTGCTGAAGCGTGTTTCGCTGGCCAGTTTAGTGATTGCTTTGTGCTTAGGGGTGGGCTACTACTTCTGGCAACAACCCACCGAGAGGTTGATTCCCGTTGAGGTCAGCTATTCCTATCGACCCGCCGATCAACTCAACTTCCGTCCATTAGTCAACGGTAGCGCTTTGCATTCCGGTGATCACTACCAAATTAACTTTATCCCCGCCGAAGCAGGCTATGTGTATATTTTTCAGATTGATAGCAGTGGTGCAGTCTATCGGTTGTTTCCACTGAGTGGTAGCGAAGCGCAAGCGTCCGGCAACATCAATCCGGTTCGTGCAGGGATTAACTACTTTGTCCCGGCGGAAGGCAAGGCCTTTCAGTTGGATGAACAGGTCGGCCAAGAACGCATTGTTGCGCTGGCGTTCAAAGACCTTAACGCTGACTTGGAAACCCTGTACGCTACTCTGGCAGCAGCGCGGCAGATGCAGGATTCGCAATTGATCACGGAAACTCAAAACCAATTAAAGCAGCTTTTGCAGGAATCCTCGACCGACGCTATCCCCGTCCTTAAGTTCGAACATTTAAGTAGAGGTGATCATGCAATCTAACTCATATTGGACTTATCCATTGCTACTTGCTGGCCTTTTATTCGGACTTAGCGGTAGCATCCAAGCCGACACCTCGGACGACATGAAAACCCGAGGACCCGCCGGCACAGTCGATATTGCCCCCAAACCAGGCACAGCCGGTCCGCTGCCAGTTTCCGTAGCGCCTACCCCCAAGCCGCTGAATTTCAAGGTTAATTATGTGTACCGCCCCAAGGGTAAAGGCGATCTCAAACCGCTGGTCGAGGGTAGTGTGTTGCACTCCGGCGATCACTATAAAATTCAGTTCACTCCCGCCGAGGACAGCTATGTCTACATATTCCAGGTCGATAGCGCTCAGGCTATATACCGGCTGTTTCCCATGAAAGCGTTTGGTGGTGTGCAGGTGAATAACTTTAATCCGGTCAAGGGAGGAAAAACGGTTCATCTGCCCGCCGACGATAAATCCTTCCAACTGGACCAGCAAACCGGGCCGGAGAGCATTATTTTCTTAGCTTTTCGGCAACCCAACGCCCAATTGGAACAGCAGTATGAAGACTTGGTTAAGGCCCGGCTTAATAAGAACAGCGGTGAGGCCGATGCCTTGCAAGTCGCCATGAAAAAGGGTTTCAAAACTCGCGGATTAGCCGGTATTGTCGATGATCCAGGCCAGCAAACCACTGATGTGGCCTGGACACCCACCGAGTCTTTTACCGTGCCGGTTCAACGCCTGAACAATCTGTGCGCGGATTGCGTTAGCTTGATTACGTTCGAGCATCGTTGAGTAATACCCCCGGATGCCTTGTTACATCATCACGCAAACTATACTTTTTAACAATCTCAGAACTACACCACGGACCAAGAGGGAGAACCCCATGAAACATTCCGCACTTTTGACCGCCTTGGCTGCGGCTGCATTACCGTTATCCGCCGTTCAGGCCGATTCCATGCTCTTCCCGTACATCGTTACCAGCAACACGGTGGCGTCAATCATCTCGGTCGTAAACAAGGATCAAAGCAACGAACTATTTCTCAATTATTTCACCAAGGATAGCTTGGCCAATACAGCCAGCTGTACCGACCAGTTACGTCGACGGTTCACTTCCAACTTCAATGACTTAGTGTCCTTCGAGGTGAATGGTACCTTTCAGGGCGATGTCGCTACTGCCAATGGTGGGCCCTTGTTCAACGACCCGGCCGGTGCCACCACGTACGGCGGGGTTAATTTCACGATGGGACCGCTGTCCGTTCCTAGACGCGCCTTTTTGATTGTCGACGATAACGATAATAACGGCGAAGATCTGTACGGCGAAGCCATGTTTTTAGAAACTCAGGGGGGAGCTGCTTGGGGTTATCGAGGCTATAACGCCGCCACTGATTTCGGCCAAACCGGAGGTAACTATCCCGAGTTCGATGCGATCCCTGACCAAGGACCGGGGAGTATCAACTCATCCACCAATGACAATCTCGGTGAAGTGTTGGATGAACAAAATAATACTGACACCGCTGCTGTAACCTTGTTACCTACCGATGAATGGGTCACCAATTTCTTTGTCACTCCGATCAACACCGGTGATCAACGACTCTGCACCAATTGTAATGCCGCCATCAAATTAACCCGAGATAAATCTGAAAACGCCTTAGGACTATTTGATCGCGATTCCAATCCACTGACCGGCTCCAACATCGTGGATGTTATTTGCGTGTCGGGAGTCAATTTAGAGGAATTGTTACCGTCCAATGTGCAAGCGACTATCGCTCAGCAGGGGGGGTGGGGTTATGTCAATGTCGATGCAGGTTCGGCGGGCAACAACCCAGTACCGGGCGCGGTGGTGCTGAAATTGGAGTTCAATAAGATAGAGACTGATTTTATTTCACCTGATACCGCGAACAGTTTTATAGGCACGGTGAATACCGCGGTATGGTTGCGTAATCGAGACAATTCAGAGGGCGTCAGCGGCTTCTGATGTTATCGACATTCTTTCAAATCGGCGCCGGCAGTGTGGTCGGCGCTTCGCTGCGAGGGGGCCTGTTTTTGGTCCCCTTGTTGTTTTATACCAGTCTAGCCTGTGCGACGGAATGGCAAGTCAACGAGGCAGAGTTTAACCATAAACGTCCTCCACAACTGGTGGTGAATGCAGCTGGTGATGCAGCGGTCGGTTATTACGATACTCAGGGGCGTATCCTGATTCGCCCATATGACGGTCAAAGCGTCGTGCTTAATCCCGGTGACAATCGAGGACCAGCGACTGGTTTAACCCTGGTCGCTTCCGGCAAGCATTTATATGCTGCTTGGCGTGAACAGCGGGAAGGGAATTTCGTTCTGGTATTGCGTCATTCAGCGGATTATGGGGTGAATTGGGAAAATGAAACCATAGTCGATACGCTCACCCAAGCGTTGACACGCATTGAGCTCTCTGCCGATGAACAGGGACGAGTGGATATTGCTTGGCTGGGTCAACGACCACTCTTGAATGAACAGTCATCGGTTGTTTCCCTACAAGACATCATTGCAGAAGAAGAACCGCCGTCTCGCGACCAGGAAACCTCCGAAGAGGACGCCAGAGCCGAGCGCAGCAGGGCAGCGGTTCAGCAAAAACCTTCACCCACGCCCAGTTACCATATTTATGCCCGTCATTCTGCGGATCACGGTAAAACTTGGGACAAGACTTATCGCTTAACCGCCGGGTACAGCGAATCAATCTGGCCGACATTGCTTAGCCACGGCGATAAAACAGTTTCGTTTTCTTGGTCACAACAGAACGGCAAAAAAATGATTCTGTTCACCAAAATCCAGGCGGGCGGTAGTTGGTCAACGCCAACCGTGGTCAAAGAAGTCAACAATGTATTGATTCTAAAGCCTTACAGTATCGGTAAACGACTGTTGGTTGTGTGGCTGGATAAGAACAAGAATGACTTTTTGATTGAGGGTGCTTTTTCGGACGATGGCGGGCAACAATGGCAACCTTTCGGATTAGACAATTCCCAAAATCTGGATATCGCCAACCTCGAACTGGCTACCCAGCAACACAATCTTTATCTGGTGTTCAGCGCCCGCACTGCCCAGCGCAGCGAGCCGTGGAAACAAACTGTCTACTTCACCCGCTCCTTGGACGGCGGTACTCACTGGGATAAACCCAAACCCTTGCGGCATTACCCATTTCCTTACACCAAGGCGCTTTATCCACGGATTGTGGCGACCGCTGACAACATCACCGCTGTATGGAACGATTTCCGCAATATTCGCGGCGATCTCTATTTGAATACGTCGGAGAATGCCGGCGAGAAGTGGCTGCCTGAAGATGTCGCCATTGATAGCCGAGGTCGGCACAATGACTATCTCTATCCGTTCACGGCGTCCTTCCGGCAGGCGGAAAATACCTACTACCTGTTGGCTGGCCGTTATCAAAAAGACGCTTTGGGCGGGCAGGCTGATCTGATTTTGCATCGCTTCGAACTGCCGCAAACCAAGCCGCCTAAGGATTTGTTGAGCGATGCCGGTTCCCCCAACAAGCAAGCCTTATTGCGTACAGCAGCGAACCGGTTGTGGGGAGTGTTGGTCAAAAATGACTATCGTGCCGCTTATCCGCTGTTCGACCCGTTTTTCCGCGCTAATCTGCGGGAGGTCGATTATCTGGCGGCGACCGGTCGGGTGGTGTATCGCGGTTTCAAGATCAAGGACGTTGCTGTCCGCGGCAATATTGGCCGAGTGAGTGTCGAGTATGAGTATGAAGTTCCAGAATTCGCAACCAAAAGTGGCAAGGTTTCCCGTCCGCTGACTAAGGCCAACGCAGTTGGACAATGGTTATTTATTCAGGATAACTGGTATAAGGAATACAGCAATGAACTCGGCGAATTCACCTACGCGCGGTATTAATCTGGAAGGGTGGGCATCGCTCACTGCGATCGATTGCCGACTATGCCTGCTTGCTGGGTAAGCGTAGTAGCCGCTGTGTTAATCGGCTGTGCACCGTTAATCAGTGCGCAGCCGTTGTTGGAGAGCGCACAACCGCTTGCCACCCCCACAGGATTGCTCCCGACTGCCAGTTCGTCTAACCGATTAACGCGACGGGACAGCGCTTTTCGGAACAGCCTGAAAAAGCCGCTCAAAATCAATAAGGCCAATCAAAAGCGTTACGCTCCTGATATCGAACGGATTGCCCGCCAGAATAAGTTGGAACCCGCTTTAGTTCACGCCGTAATCAGCGCCGAATCCGGCTACAATCCGCGTGCGGTTTCTCCCAAGGGGGCAATGGGCTTGATGCAACTCATGCCCGGTACCGCGCGGCGCTTCGGTGTGCAGGACGCGTTCGATCCAGTATCTAATATCAAGGGAGGCGCCCGTTACTTGAGGGTGTTACTGGATCAATTCAAAAACGTCAAGCTGGTGTTGGCGGCCTACAATGCCGGTGAAAATGCAGTGATCCGCTACCGCAACAACATTCCGCCCTACGATGAAACCCGGACTTACGTGTTTCGCGTTATTAATTTTTATCTGTATTACCGGGCGATGGGTTATGAAGGGTTTCCCCAGCAGTAGCTGATGCGCTAACAAACATCCGTAAATCTTCGATGAATCGTTCCGGCTGCCACAAATGCGGTGAATGATCGGTATCCTCGTATACCTTCAAAACAGCGCCGGAAATATGATCCCGCACGTAATGCGCAGTCTCCAGTGTATAAAACGTGCTCTCGGCGCCGTAAATCAGCAACGTTGGCACGGTAATGGTCGGCAATACCGCCCGATAATCGGACTGACTCAGGCTTTCCCAACAACCGATTAGCGGTTCCGTATCCAGTGTCTGCAGATATTGGCGGAGCATCTGGCAGCCCACGGAATTACGCTGATAACTGGAAGTGAAGCGGGCATTTAGTCCGGCTGCAGCAAACCGCAGTACG
Organism: Candidatus Competibacteraceae bacterium; assembly: GCA_036351435.1. Classification (GTDB taxonomy): domain Bacteria; phylum Pseudomonadota; class Gammaproteobacteria; order Competibacterales; family Competibacteraceae; genus JAAUQA01. The sequence goes on along the minus strand of JAZBPA010000086.1, from coordinate 10,349 downwards.
GCTTCGGCGAAGTCCTCCTTGAGTTCTTCTGTGAATGCGTGATTACGTGCCGCGGAGAAATCTCCGTAGATGCCTAACCGCCAATCCGCATCGGTCAGCAACCGGGGCGACTGATCGATTATGCAAATACCGCCAAGACCAGCGCAACCGAATTGCCGGATATACTCCCATACCGTCAGTGCGCCCATTGAATGCCCCATTAACAAGGGTCTTTGCAGATCATAATGGGAAATGAGTTGCTGCAGGTCGCGAGCCATGCGCTTTACAGTGGGCGGATCTTGCGCCAATGATGCACCATGACCTCGGGCATCCCAACAAAAGACCTGATGACGATCTGCCAATGACTTACCGAACGGCAACCATTCCTGATGACTGGAGGTCCAGCCGTGTAGCAACACAATTGGCATTCCTTGGCCCAAAATTCTGACATGGATAACTGTGCCGTCATCGGTTGCAAAATTCTGCATCAGCGCTTGTCGTTCAGAGCGTCGCACAACATAAATCCGGGGATTCGGTCAACAGTTCGGCGATCACGGTCAAACTGCGTTCCAATTGAGCGCGGCTCGCAGGTCCCATAAGACAGATACGCAGCGCATGTGGAATACCGGAACGTGCTACAGCAAACGTGGCAGCCGGGCTTAGCAACACCCCACGGGAGCGGGCACTTTGTGCAATATCATGCGCACGCCAAGGATCAGGCAAAGTCAACCAAAGATGCATGCTCCCTGAATAAGTCTGGTACTCCCAACGGTGTAGGATATGCGCGGCAATGTCCTGCCGCGCCATCGCTTCCCGGTGCTGCCAATCGGCCAATTCATCAGCAGTGCCATTCTGAATCCACCGGGTAGCGATTTCCGTCATTAATGGTGAACTCATCCACACAGTGCTGCGAATCACCGCGCTGAATCGCTCAGAATTACCCTCCGGCACGGCCAAATAACCGACCCGCAAACTGGGTAACACACTTTTACACAAGCTGGTAACAAAGTAAGTGCGTTCGGGAGCGTAGCTGGCGATCGGTGACGGTCGATCCGGCATCAGAAAACCGTAGACGTCATCTTCGACAATAGTCAAATCATGGGTGCGAGCCAAGGCCGCGATGTGTTGACGACGGGCCGCAGACATGGTGGCAGTGGTTGGATTTTGCAAGGTGGGTACGCAGAACAGAAACCGCGCAGTGCCTTTCTTACAGGCAGAATCTAACGCCTCGGGGAGGATGCCTTCCGCATCCATCTCCAGCCCGCGCAAGTTGAGATGTAAATTGCCGGCAATGGCTTTGATCCCCGGGTAGGTGAGTTTTTCCGTCAGAACTGTATCACCGGGCTTAGCAAGTGCCATCAGGGTAATCAACAACGCATGCTGGCCACCGTTGGTGACCAACACTCGCTCCGCCGGCATGGTTAAACCACCACGTGTCATCCAATCAGCGCCCGCTGATCGATACGCCGTCAATCCCTCAGCAGCTTGGTAATTCAGGCGGTCACCAAGCTGGGAGTCATTGGCTAGTTCTCCCAGAGCCCGACGCATAGCCTCTGTATGACGTTGCTCCAAGTTGGGCACGTTTGCAGAGAGATCAATAATGCCGGGTTCTTGGACATAGGTGGCTAAAGATGGTGATTCCGCAGGCTTGCGTACAAAGGTCCCGCGTCCGATCTCGCCTTGTATCAAGCCCCTGCGTTCCGCCTCACTGTAAGCCCGGCTTACTGTGCCCACAGTGACTCCCAGATGTTCCGCCAAATCTCGATGGGTTGGCAGACGATTGCCGGGAAGTAAGCGGCCTTCCTTGATGTCATCCGCTAGGGTATCCGCCAAAGCGACGTAGCGGGGTTTAGTGGTGTTTTCTAGTGTAGGCTGCCAAATTGTCATGGTAACAATAAAGTAATTGACTTCATATTGATTAGGTATAAGCTTGAATTGTACCCTATCCGTAAGGAGATTGTAATCATGACAAAAACACAATGTATTGATGATTCGCTGGTCAGGCGATCGGTCACTGCTCACTCCTGCGTTAATAATAGCTTACCGCAACCCGCCGGACTGATTAGGCGTTGGGTTATCGTATTAGGGGTATGGTGGGAACGCGCCCGCCAGCGCCGGGCGTTAATGGGGTTAGATGACCGTATGCGCAAGGATATTGGGGTCAGTCGAGCTGATGTCATGCATGAGGTGAGCAAGCCATTTTGGCGCTTATGAACCCGTTTTAGGGGCGTACACCTCGGTGCGCCCCTACGACAGGATTGTCATGGTGGATTTTGGATTTGCTTTGCTGGCGCGGCGTGCTAGCCTCTTGCTCAGTAAAGCAAACCAGGGACACCAATCGCTTGCCAGCCCTACTCACTGTTCAAGCCCGTTCCGAGTTGTTTAGCCAATTCGCCACCCTGGAACGGGCGGGTATTCCTCTGCTACAAGCCTTGCCCATTATCGGTAAGCAGGTTCCTAAAGAGTTACAACCCCGCATCCAAAAACTGACCCGTTTCATTCAACAAGGCTCAGCACTTGCTCAGGCTGGCCGCCGTAGCGGCTTGTTTCTACCTTGGGAAGCGCGCTTGATCGCGGTGGCGGTGGAATCCGGTAAGTTACAAACGACCTTTACCCGCTTAGGGGATCATTACGCCGCCCGCGCCCGCCGTCTGTTGCGGTTTAAAGCCCGTCTGGTCTATCCGATAGCCATTCTGGTGCTAGCTGTATTCATTGCGCCTTTCCCGGCCCTCTTCTTGGGCACCATTGGCCCAACCGGCTATATTTTGCGCACCGCCGTGCCGTTGTTAGGGCTGTATTTGTCGGTAAATCTGCTGGTTTGGCGTTACCGTATGTTGAGCCTGCACGAACAACCTTACGCCTTCGCAACAATAACACTCGCCATCCCGTTGCTCGGGGGGTTGATCCGACGCCAACAACGCCGTGATTTTCTCGCCGGTTTGGCAACGCTGTTGGAAGCCGGTATTCCGGCCATTGAGGCGTTGACCCTGGCTGCCGAAAGCGTTTCTAATCCAGTGTTACGAGAGGAATTTGCCGGAGTATCCGACGCTGTGCGACAGGGCGCTACTGTTGCGCACGCCTTGTCGCACAGCACCGCTTTAGATGATTCCGCAGCCGCTGCATTGATCAATACCGGTGAAGTCTCGGGTAAACTAGACGATATGCTGTGGTATCACGTGCGCCAGTTAGACGAACGACTAGACCTGCAATTGGATCTACTTGCAGAATGGACCCCGCGATTGATGTACGCCTTGGTGGTAGCATTCGTGGTCAGCACTATTCTTTAGGCAATCGCCTTAGCTCACTTACAACAGTACAGGGGCACACCTATGAAAGACAGCTTCAAAGCGCGTTCAACCTTGTCGGTTAATGGCAAGGACTATCAGATCAACCGACTTAATGCGCTGCAAGAGCACTGTGATCTGAACCGGTTGCCTTATTCTCTGAAAATCTTGTTGGAAAATTTGTTACGGTTTGAAGATGGCGACAACGTCACTCGCGACGACATTTTGACTTTGGCCAATTGGGAAGCCGACAAACCATCCGATGTCGAAATTGCCTTCACCCCGAGCCGGGTGGTCATGCAGGATTTTACCGGTGTGCCCGCAGTCGTCGATTTAGCCGCCATGCGCGATGCGATGACTCAGTTGGGCAGTGATCCGACCTATATCAATCCGTTGGCACCTGCAGAACTGGTGATTGATCATTCCGTTATGGTCGATTATTTCGGCACCCCTAAAGCCCTGGAAAAAAACGCCGAGGTTGAATTCAGTCGTAATCAGGAACGCTATGCCTTTTTACGTTGGGGTCAGCAGGCGTTCTCTAATTTCAAAGTCGTGCCGCCGCGTACCGGAATCGTCCATCAGGTCAATCTGGAGTATTTAGCGCGAGTGGTGTTCAGTGCTGAAAAAGACGGCGTTTTACAGGCCTATCCTGATACGCTAGTGGGGACCGATTCGCATACCACCATGATCAACGGCCTCGGCGTACTCGGCTGGGGGGTAGGCGGCATTGAGGCGGAAGCGGCCATGCTGGGACAACCCATCAGCATGTTGATTCCTCAAGTGGTTGGATTCAAGCTCATCGGCAAGTTGCCGGAAGGTGCGACTGCCACCGATCTGGTGTTGACCGTCACCCAACAGTTGCGTGCGCACGGCGTGGTCGGAAAATTCGTCGAGTTCTTCGGACCGGGTTTAGCCCAATTACCACTCGCCGACCGGGCTACGATTGCCAATATGGCTCCCGAGTATGGCGCCACTTGCGGGATTTTCCCGGTTGACCAGGAAACCCTGACCTATATGCGCTTGACCGGCCGTTCCGATGAGTTGCTCGCTTTGGTGGAAACCTATGCTCGCGAGCAGGGCCTGTTTCACGATGAGAACACGCCCACTGCCGAATACAGCGCGGTGCTGGAGTTGGATATGAGCACAGTGGAACCCAGTCTGGCCGGTCCTAAACGTCCTCAGGACCGGATTGCTTTGCGCGAAGCCAAAACTGTGGTGGGTAAGGCGCTGAACACCTATCAGGCTACCCGAGCGGATCGGCCTACCCGCCGCCAAGAAATTGCCCGCCTGGAAGACGAAGGCGGCAGCACCGCAATCGGTGCCGAGGAGTCGTATCGAACCGGCAGTATCACAGTAACCCATGGTGGTAAAACCTTTGAACTGACGGATGGCGCAGTCGTTATCGCCGCGATCACCAGTTGCACCAACACCTCTAACCCCAGCGTCATCATGGGCGCCGGATTATTGGCGCAGAAGGCGGTGGCCAAGGGATTGACGGTCAAGCCTTGGGTCAAGACCTCGCTGGCGCCTGGCTCCAAAGTCGTGACCGAATATCTCAAGGAAGCCGGTTTACTGCCCGATCTGGAGAAATTGGGCTTCGATGTGGTGGGGTATGGCTGCACGACCTGTATCGGCAATTCCGGGCCGTTGCCGGAACCGATCAGCAAAGCGGTTTATGAGGGCGAGTTAGCGGTTGCTTCGGTGCTGTCCGGCAATCGTAATTTCGAAGGGCGGGTGCATCCCGAAGTCAAGATGAATTTTCTGACTTCCCCGCCGTTAGTCGTAGCTTACGCCTTGGCGGGAACGATGGCGGTTGATCTATTCAACGAACCGCTGGGAACGGACCAACAGGGACAGTCGGTTTTCCTGAAAGACATCTGGCCGTCCCAACAAGAAATCCAAAAAGCCGTCACCGAGACCGTTTCGCAAACCATGTTTCGGCACAGTTATGCCAATGTCTTTAAAGGCGACGAACGTTGGAACGCAATGGCCACTCCCGAAGCCGGCCGTTACGAGTGGGACGCGGCCTCGACTTATATTCAGAATCCGCCTTATTTCGTCGGGATGGATTCTTCACCAAAAGGCATCGAACCGGTTCAGGGTGCCCGGTTGCTGGCTATGCTGGGCGATTCGATCACTACCGATCATATTTCCCCGGCAGGCGCTATCAAGCGGGACAGTCCCGCGGGTCACTACCTTATGGAAAATGGCGTCGAAGCCAAAGATTTCAATTCCTATGGTTCCCGACGCGGTAACCATGAAGTCATGATGCGCGGGACTTTCGCTAATATCCGCTTGCGTAATGAACTGGCACCGGGCACCGAAGGCGGATGGACGCGTCATCAGCCGTCAGACGAGCAAATGTATATCTACGATGCTGCCATTCGCTATCAGCAAGAAAAGGTTCCTTTGTTGGTCATCGCCGGTAAGGAATACGGGACCGGCTCCAGCCGCGATTGGGCCGCCAAAGGCACCTTGTTGCTGGGCGTGCGGGCGGTGATTGCGGAAAGCTACGAGCGTATCCACCGTTCCAACCTGGTTGGTATGGGTGTATTGCCGTTACAGTTTCGCGAGGATGAGGGCCGTAAGACATTGGAATTGACTGGCCACGAAATTTATAGCATAGAAGGCTTGGAAGCAGGCGCCAAGCTGGTCACGGTGGTAGCCAAGACCGACGACGGCAAAGAAATCCGCTTCCAGGCGCGGGTGCGGATTGATACTCCCAAGGAATGGGAGTATTACCAACATGGTGGGATTTTACAGTACGTGCTGCGGCAGTTAGCGGCGTAAGTGGGCAGGGTACGCGGTGCGTACCCTACAACTCCGGCGGCAGATATTGCATCATCTCGGTTGAAAACAAGTAGGGTACGCATTGCGTACCCTGTTACTGGGAAGCCTGGGAAAGCCGTATTTATTCAGCTTGAGGCGACTTTCTTGCTCGATAAATTCAATAGTTTCCCTTGGATTGACTCTATTATGCCATCTCTGATGTAGGCACTTGCGTTAATAATCTCTACGCCAATCAAATCGCCCTGTTCATTTAACTCGGCTGTAATATTTGGACTCAGTTCAACACTACTGAACTCAATATCACTAGAAATAATGATATGTAATATATCTTCCTCTTCAAAGTAATTCATTTTGGACTTGTTCATGTCGTAAACCTCTTGGTCTGCATCCTGAATTTAATTTGTTGACGTGTCGTTGCATGGATGGTTATGGGTGTTATTGACTTTTCGTCCTGATCATAAGGAATCATCACGATGCGATTTTCATGGTTGCCGATTACGACTAAACGCTGCGTAGTATTGTCAAAATACCGCTCACCAGAATATCTAATAATTTCCTCGATTATTTCAAGAGAAAACCCTCTCAGGTTTGCTCGATATTTTATGTAATCTGTCCAAATAATAGTGTGCATTCAATCATGCTCATTTTTCCAAAACCAAAGACTTCAAAGTCTTGTTCTCCAACGCCCGCGTAATAGCCGTTTCAGTCTGTTCTAAAACCTCCGTTACTGCCGGTAATTCATCCTCCATAGGCTGATCCTTAACGTCACGCACAACCCCTAATAGCTCATTGAGCCCAATAGTCTCAATGTCGCGAGCCGGCAAGTAAACGGGTGGCTCATCTTGACTGGCTATGATCAAGCGTTGCTGAGTCAACAACTGCACTATTCTTTCCACCGCATCGGCGTAAAAGCCTTGATACCTCTTCTGTAACGCTTCTAACGTGCATGGAGGGTCATTGTAATAATGTGCATGACCGATCAAGGTCATGATTTCCAAGACCAACTTTTCCCGTTGACGATTGCTGAGTACCTGCCTACCACGACGCGGATCCAGTAAATCGGGATTTTGCCAATAAGCAGTGATCTGCCCGCCGACCAAAATGATCAGCCAACCGACATAAAGCCAGATAATGAACAACACAGCTCCCGCGAAACCGGAATAAATCGCTGAATAGTTTGATGAGCTGACCACGAAATGAGCAAAAATCTTGCCACTGGTAAACCACAACACACTCGCAAAAATTCCGCCAACCAAAGCCGCTTTCCACCGGACATGGGTATAGGGCAAAAATCCATACAGGAATGCAAATGCTCCGGTAATCAATAAATAGGGCGCCAATTGATTGAGGCTTAGAATCAATTGGCCGAGAGGTTGAAAGGTAGCTAGGTGTTGTACTGCAGCGCTATCCATAGCGGTACCGGCCACACCTAGGGCGGCGACCATTAGTACGGGGCCGATGAGGACAACGCTCAAATAATCACTGAACCGGCGCGCCAAGGGGCGATCCGTGGTCACTTGCCACATTTCATTAAAGGCCTGTTCGACTTTGTGAACCAGCGAAATCACCGTGTAAAACAACATAGCGACGCCTAATGTCCCCAGCACACCAACTTTCAGATTGCTCACGAAATCCATAATATTAGCGCCGACTTTCTGCCCTTGTGCTCCCAGGGGTTCCAGTGCCTCCATTAGGATAGGTTCTAGGGTATTGTGCGCGCCGAACCCCTTGAGAATAGAAAAACTTACTGCCAGGAGCGGAACCAACGCTAGCAGACTGGAGTACGCCAAGTTGCCGGCTCTCAGGTTAAGTTGACCGTCGGCGAAGTTGCCGGCAACCCCGTAAAATATACGCGCCAAGCGGATTGCCACCCGTTTGGCAGGACTGTGGGTCGTGAGATCCTGCTCCCAGAGTTCTTGAATCAGTCGCTTTTGCCAGTCAGATGGCGGCATGGGTTTTCCCTCACTAAACTGGAATTGCGAGGATGCTACCATGTTCGTCCAAGGTAGAAAATTGATCGCAAGTTGCGCGCTTTCTTCACAGTTTAACGCTAGGATCACCGCACTATGTCTGACGTTACGCCTTCCGCGCCCCAGCCCCTACAGGGTGTTCGTGTACTTGAGTTGGGGCAGTTGTTGGCTGGCCCGTTCGCCGGCACTTTGTTGGCTTATTTCGGTGCTGAAGTCATCAAGGTAGAGCCACCTATCGGCGGCGATCCCATCCGGCAATGGCGGGTGGTGCAGGACGGTACTTCGTTATGGTGGCGCAGTTTAGGGCGCAATAAGAAATGCATCACGGTGGATTTAAAAAATCCCGAAGGCCGTCAACTGGTCAGCCAATTGGCCGAGCGTTCCGATGTGCTGATTGAAAACTTTCGCCCCGGTACCATGGAAAAATGGGGATTGGGACCGGAAGCGCTGAAAATCCGCAATCCCGGGTTGGTCTATACCCGTATTTCCGGCTATGGGCAAACTGGCCCTTACGCGACCAAACCGGGATATGCTTCGGTATGCGAAGGGATCGGCGGATTACGTTATGTCAACGGGGTTCCCGGCCAGCCGCCGGTGCGGGCAAACCTCAGCCTGGGTGATACGTTTGCCGGTCTGCATGCGGTGATCGGTATTCTGCTGGCGCTGCGACAGCGTGGCAGCACCGCTGAAAAGCAAGGCCAAACAGTGGATGTGGCTTTGTATGAGGCAGTGTTCAATTTACTGGAAGCGGTGGTGCCGGAGTATGACGGTGCCGGGGTAATTCGCGAACCTTCCGGTTCCACAGTGACCGGCATTGTGCCTACCAATACCTACCGCTGTCGGGACGGCAAATATGTAATTATCGGCGGTAATGGCGATTCCATTTTCAAACGCTTGATGGAAGCCGCCGGTCGCGCCGATATGGCCAACGATCCTCGTTTGACGCACAACGCTGGGCGGGTGGAACACGAGCAGGAAATCGACGCGGCATTGTCAGCGTGGACCGCTACGCTTGATTCAGAAGTTGTATTGGCCCGTTTGGAAGAAGCACAAGTGCCTGCCGGTCCGATCTATAGCGTAGCGGACATGCTGCAAGATCCGCATTTTCAAGCGCGGGGGCTGTTCGAATCGGTGGAAGTAAACGGCAAACCGCTCAAGATTCCCGCTATTCTGCCCAAACTCAGCGCTACTCCGGGCAAAACCCAGTGGCCGGGACCGGCAGTAGGCAGTCACAATCAAGCCGTGTTCGAAGAACTGTTGGGTCTGGATCAGGACGAAATCGACCGATTGCAGGCCCAGGGGGTGATTTAGCGCTGTAGCCCATCACTCGGACAACAACCACCCTTTAACCACAGCAATCTGATCATCCGCCAGCAGTGCTGGGGCATGACCGATACCGGCAAACTCGATCAGCTCCGCCCGTGGGCCGCGTTGAGTCATCGCCTCGGCATCCGCACGGGTCAATACATCGGAATCCGCGCCGCGTAATACTATTACTGGACACTGGACGGCGTCCCAGACCGGCCACAGATCAATATCCTCCATCGCTTGCTTGAAGATTTCGGCAATACCCGGATCGTAAGCGAAGCTATATTCACCGCTGTCCAGTTGCTTGGCGCTGTGCACAGCCAAATGATGCCACTGCTCATCCGTGAGTGGACCGAAAGGTGCAGCAATCACTCGCAAATACCGCTCTAAATCCGCTACGCTGGAGAATTGCAAGGGTTTACCGACATAAGAAGCGATACGTTCCAAAGCGACTTTTGGAATAAACGGGCCAACGTCATTCATCAGCAACTTGCGAATCGGTGAGCCGGGTTGCGCAGCCAGGAACATGCCGATCAAACCGCCCATAGAGGTACCTACCCAATCCACTTGTTCGGCACCAGTGCGCGCTAGCACTGCCGCCATGTCAGCGATATACAGCGGATAGGTATAGTCTTCCTTATAGTTCAACCACTCGCTGTGACCACGCCCTGGTACATCGACACAGATCACCCGGTATTCGTTTTCCAGGGCCGCTGCCAGAAAGTCAAAATCCCGTCCATTGCGGGTCAAGCCGTGAGCACAAATCAATACCCGATCATTGGCCGGATCGCCCCATTCAGTGTAGTGGATTCGGTGAAAACCGTGTGGCCCAAGTCCCAACAAATAGTGTGATGTCATCGCCATGGATTGAATCTCCTGTAACAGTCATCGCGAATCGGTGTAACGGCCACCCTGTTGGAGAATAAGGAAGGTTATAATCAATTCCGTTTTCCTCAAGACCAAAGGCTGTTTGTCATGAGCATACTGCACTACACCGAGACCGGCCAGGGTGAGACGC
>JAZBPA010000085.1:0-4912 GCA_036351435.1 Candidatus Competibacteraceae bacterium | reverse complement strand
GGGTCGACAACAGCTAAAACGCACTAAATTCAGCCCGGTTCCGTTTGCTTGCACATAGCGGAAGTCAGGCTGAAAACCATTTCAGCCCTGCTGGACCTTACGGAGGAGTAAGATAAACCCCCAAGGGGAAGGAGCTGTCATGAACCTGTTTATCTTCCTGTTTGCATTTTTGATCGCCATGGTCGGCATCGTGCTGATGGTCAGGCCTTCCTTTGTCATGGACTTTCTCGAGTCGAACAGCGACAAGACCTGGATTTATGCCTCCGCCATCGTGGTCCGGGCCCTGCTGGGGTGGATAATGATCCAACAGTCGATACACTCCAAATTTCCGTTGACCATCGAGATTCTTGGCTGGCTAATGCTCTTCGCAGCCCTGTTCCTGTTGTTGCTCGGGCGTTCGCGGTTCACTCGGCTCATCCGCTGGCTCATGACAAAACTCAGGCAGCTCAGTCGCCTGGCGGGCTTTTTTGCGTTGGTCTTCGGCGCTTTCCTGGTATATGCCTTCTTCTAGACAGCTTGCTGGTTATATCTTTCGTGGAGGTGCCGCGGAAGCCCGTATAACAAGTTTGTGGGGCACGATCTCGTGTTCGGCATCTTTGCTGCGGCCACTCTCGACCTCGCGCAGCGCAATCAGCGGCGGGTCTCCGATGCAGGCGATCGACGTCAGGTTTGGCAAAAGAGGGCCGCTATGGGTCGGTAGCCGCTAAGGCCCGCTGAAGTCAGCCTGGTTCCGCTATCCGGTTAACAGCGGAAGTCAGGCTGGTTTGGTCGCTGATCTCAGAAACCGGCCAGGAGCGGAAATTTGGGACAAAGGCTTGCACTGGCCTGAAAGAGTTAAGTGATTCTTATTTGCAGAAAGATTTTTTCGATGCTAGTGTCTCTCGACCCCCATATCCCCATGACGCTCAGATCAAGAAAAATTAGCTAGTTTGAATAGCTGCAAAGCTGCTCATTTGTAGCAATCTGATAAAGGACTGAGCCCCATTTACATTTTAGCAACTGGCGCATCTATGGATTTGAAAAACAAAACATTTTTACTTCCGCATACGATATCGTGGACCCGAGTCCTGGTCATGGCATGTGCCATCGTATGCAATGTTGCGCAGGCTGCTGCGGAAGACAGAGTCAACGGTGTGACCGTCGATGGCGGTGATGCCGCGAACTTTCGAGCGGAGGCCACGAGCGCTCCGTGGGACAGCGATGGCAGGACTCTTGTGACCGGTTCCACGGGCTTGGTGGACGACTGGGCCGATTATTACGAGGTTGCTATCGTTCGAACAGGAACCTTGGGGCTGGATCTTTACGGCCTGAGTGAAGACCTCGACCTGCTGCTTTTCAACAGCGCTGGGGAGTTGCTGGAGCGCCCCGGAACCTCTGGGCCAGATCCTGAATCCATTGTTTACACCGTGACGGCCGGTGAGCGTTACGTCGTTGGTGTCGTGCCTTATGAAGGTGTCAGCTCCGACTATTCCTTGGGGATGGTTTCGCCGTCGGTGGATGACGACGGTGATGGCGTCCCCAACCTCGACGACCTGTGCCCCAACACGCCGCCGGGCACCACGGTCGACGAATTCGGCTGCCCGCCTTTGCCTGATGATGCGGACGGCGATGGGGTTACGGACGACATCGATTTGTGTCCTGACACGCCTGCAGGAGCCTCGGTAAATTTGGATGGCTGCAGTGACGAGCAACTTGACAGCGATGGCGACGGCGTCAATGACGCCCTTGACCAATGCCCCGACACCCCGGCAGGCACCACGGTCGACGAGTTCGGCTGTCCATTGATTCCAGACAGCGATGGTGACGGTGTCAACGACGCCCTTGATCTATGCCCCGGCACGCCCGCAGGAACCGCAGTGGATGCAGATGGCTGTCCACTGCTCGATTTCACCGTGGAGGCCCTGCGGGCCGACCCGCGCTTCAGCCACCTGGATGGAGCGGGTTACACGATCGTCGTGCTGGATAGCGGGATCGACCTGGACAACCCCGCGTTTGGCGCCGACGCCAACGGTGATGGCGTGGCTGACCGTATCCTGTTTGCCCAGGATTTCAGCAACGATGGCGATGCTACCGCAGAAGATGTTTTTGGACACGGCACCCGTGTGGCTTCAGTTCTCGGTTCCTCATCTCCAACCGCCCCGGGGGTTGCCCCGGGCGTCAATATCGTTGCCCTGCAGGTGCTGGACAATAACGGAAACGGTACCGGTGAGTCACTGGAGCGGGCGCTGCAGTGGGTGATCGACAACGAAAGCGCATTTAACATCGTGGCAGTGAATTTACCAATCGGCCAGGGAATAAACAGCTCTGTGCCCTTTTCAGGATTTCTGTCTGATGAAATGGCCGTTTTGGCTGAGGTCGGCGTAGTAACCATTGCCGCAGCGGGCAACGACTATTACTCGTACCAAACCGAGGGGCTCGACTACCCGGCTGCCGAACCGAGTGCGATTGCGGTTGGCGCTACTTTCGCGGGTGACATGGGTCCAGTGGATTGGTCCAACTCAAACGGCGCCCGGGCCTTTACCTCTGACATAGACCGCATCCTGCCGCTTTCACAGCGAAGCAGTTTATTGGGAACCGTTTTTGCACCGGTTGTGCCCACACCATTCGATAACGAGATGGGGGGCACAGGCCTCGCGTCGGCTTACGTGGCCGGGCTTGTCGCCTTGTCACAGCAACTTGCAGAAGAAGTCCTCGGACAACGCCTGACGCCTGCACAGCTTCGTTCGTTGCTTTCCGACAGTGCGGATTCCATTGTCGATGGCAATGACGAAGACGATAACGTGGACAACACCGGGAAAAGTTTCCCGAGAATAAACGCCGTTGCATTAGCTGAAGCCATCTCTGCGTTTGACCCGAACGGGGGCACTCCCCCAAATCAAGACGATATTCCCGGCGATCTTTCAACACAGGCAACGCTGCCGATGGACAGCTCTTTTGAGGGTAAGCTGCAGTATAAAGGTGATACGGACTGGTACAGGCTGGAATTGAGCGCTGGTATCGGATACCGGCTGGCGATGATTGGAATCACGTTAGAAGACCCCTACCTGTCATTGTTCGACAGCGCTGGTGCACTGGTGGGCTCCAACAATCATTCCGATGGCAGCCTGAATGCTTTCATCACATTTACTCCCTCAACGACGGGTACCTTCTTCCTGTCGGCTGAGGCATTTTCGTTTGATCAAACCGGAACTTATATTGTTGAGGTGTATGATCTGCGACCTGCTTTTGATGGCATCCCCGGTGACGCAAGCACCCCCGTCACGCTGTCTGCACCGACCACGTTCTCGAGCCAGGTGGACTTTGCTGGTGATCAAGATTGGTTGAGAGTCGCGTTCAATGAAGGCGACACCTACCAGATCGCACTCAATGGACAAGCGAAATCAGATGATCCGCTGGGCGATCCTGTACTCGAACTCTATGATGCAAATGGCGTGCTTTTGGCCGTTAATGACGACGGTGGCCCGGGTCTGAACGCACTGCTCAACTATACCGCGCCAGGCAGTGGTGCCTACTTTGTAAATGCGCGCGCATACGGTGGGCATGCAACCGGATTCTACCAACTGGAAATTACGGGCAGTCCGTTCCTGGGGGACGATATTCCCAACACCACGGCAACGACCGCTGAATTTTCTGTCAATCCGCTTGAAGGTCAGCAGCTTTTTGTCAGTCAGATAGATTTCCCGGGTGATCGCGATGTGATACGCATCAACCTCGAGGCCAATGTGCTCTACAGCCTTTGGGCAACCGGAAACGAGGGCGATTCGGCACTGGATCCTCAATTTCAACTCTTCCAGCAAGACGGTACCGTGGTCGCAGCGGATGATGACAGTGGACCCGGTCTCAGTGCCTTGCGTGATTTTTATGTGACCGAACCCGAAACCTATTACCTCAGGGTTCAAGACAGTGGGATTGGAGTTGGAGAATACATCCTTGTTTTTGAGAGGGATGAGGAAGAGATGGATGTCCGTACGACCCTGTCAGAGTTTGGTTTTCTCAGCAGTCCGGACACTGACGACGTTATCGCGGACAGTTGCACTTCCGGGCGCGCCAGTGATGAGTTACGGGAAGCTTGTGCCAGCCTGATCGAAGCCGCTGCCGGTGAAGATCCAGGGGTAGCTGAAGCCTTGAAGGAAATCACTCCGGAAAAAGCCATTGTAGGTAACGTTGCCGTCCGCCAAAACAACCAGGTCCAGAACCGGAATATCGGAGATCGGATGGTCGCTTTGCGGGTCGGCGCGACGGGCACAAGCTTTTCAGGTCTGGCGAGCGCCCCATCAATTCAGAACACCCGCTCTGTAAAACAAGCCGACCCGATTCAGAAGGGAGAGGAGATTTTTAACGTCAACATCGTGTTTGACTCGATGCTGGGCGACATCGCATTTGACCAGTCAACCGTAACGTATGATGAGACGGGTGCGATGACGGGCGGGCAGCTCATCATCGAGTTCCTGAAGCGCCCGCTTTCAAAGTTCGGTGCCTATTACGTGCTGGATGTCGAGACCGGTTACGGGCGCATTTGTCTGAATTATGAGACGGACGGCTGCAATCCGGGCGTGAATACGATGCTGGAGACGACCGGCTCTCGTACCGCCGGACTGGTTAAGTCCGACCAGAGGGTAAATACGTTTGTCGTCGACCCTCAGATTTCCGGCGCCAGGGAAGTGGGTACTTCGGCATCACTCAAGGCGTGGGCGAACTCCGGTCTGCCTGTGATATTTGGCAGCGCGACACCGGGCACGTGCACCGTCTCGGATTCCGTTGTCACTTTCCACGCGCCCGGCACTTGTACCGTGACTGCAGACCAGGCGGGGAACAACCATTTCAATGCAGCCCCGCAGGCTGCAATAGACATCGCGGTCGCCAGGGAAGACCAGGAAATCACCGGTTTTGACGCCGTCCCTACCAGCGGCGT
>JAZBPA010000084.1:0-6623 GCA_036351435.1 Candidatus Competibacteraceae bacterium | reverse complement strand
CTCCGCTTGACTTTAACCTGTTGCGCTGGTTCTTGCGATTTGGTTGCAGTTCGCCGCCGCATGGTCAAGGAAATCGCGGCGATAATTGCCACCAGCAAAATCACCGCGGCGATCTCAAACGGATACACATACTCCGTATACAACACGCTGCCTAATTCCTTCGTGTTGCTATACTCCGCCGAATGCGGGACCGGTTGGCTGAATTGATCGGCTGCGAAATAATCGGAACTGACTACCAGACCCATTTCTAAAACGATGATTGCCAACACCACTGCACCCAACGGAAGGTATTTAGCGAAACCTTCCCGCAACGGTGCGACATTGATGTCGAGCATCATAACGACGAACAAAAACAGCACCATGACCGCGCCGACGTACACCAGTACCAGCGTGATAGCGAGAAATTCCGCTTCCAGCAGTAACCATAACGCGGCGCTGGTGAAAAAAGCCAATACCAGGAACAACACCGCGTGGACCGGATTGCGTACCGTGATGACTCGCGCCGCTGCAAACACTAAAATGGCCGCGAACAGATAGAAAAGGAATTTCTCGAAACCCATATTGTTTTATTGGCTAACGATAAGGTGCATCAGCAGCGCGATCAGCAGCGATCTGCGCTTCGTATTTGTCGCCGATGGCGAGCAATTTTTCTTTGATCATGATCTGTTCGCCGCGATTCTCAAAATGATAATCCAATATCCGGGTTTCGACGATTGAATCGACCGGACAAGCTTCCTCGCAAAATCCGCAGTAGATGCACTTGAACAGGTCGATGTCGTAACGGGTGGTGCGGCGAGTGCCGTCTTCACGCTGCTCTGAATCAATGGTAATTGCCAAAGCAGGACAGACCGCTTCGCAGAGTTTGCAGGCGATGCAGCGCTCTTCGCCGTTCGGATAGCGGCGCAAGGCATGCATCCCTCTGAAGCGGGGCGACTGCGGGGTCCGTTCTTCTGGAAATTGCACGGTCACTTTGCGGGCAAACAGATGCCGGCCCGTCAACTTCAAGCCGAGCAGTAACTCCCACAATGTGAAAGTCTTCAGATAATTCACAAACGCCTGCATAACAGCCTCCAATCAAGCGAACCAGGGACCGATCTGCGCCAGGATGGCGGCACCGATTACGGCAATCCACACCAAGGTCAACGGAATGAACACCTTCCAGCCCAACCGCATGATTTGATCATAGCGATAACGCGGCAGCGTCGCGCGCAACCACAGAAATACGAACAAAAAGAACGCAATTTTGAATATCAGCCAGAAAATACCTGGAACGAATGAAAACAGCGCACCTAGCAGCGGAATCCCTTCGAAAGGCGACAACCATCCCCCCAGAAACAAGACAGCGGTGAGTGTCGCGATGAGAATCATGTTGGCGTATTCGGCCAGGAAAAAGATCGCGAAAGCCATGCCCGAGTATTCCACATGAAAACCGGCGACGATTTCCGATTCACCCTCAGCGACATCGAACGGTGCCCGATTGGTTTCGGCTACACCCGAGATAAAATAAACCACAAGCAGAGGCAGCAAAGGCAACCAGAACCAATGCAAGATACTGCCTTGTTGCGCCAGCACGATTTGCTGCAAGTTAAGGCTGCCGGCGGCCATCAACACTCCAACTAAAGCAAAGCCCATCGCGATTTCGTAAGAAACAATCTGCGCCGCCGAGCGCATCGCACCTAAAAAGGCATATTTGGAATTCGACGCCCAACCGGCAATGATGACCCCGTATACTCCTAGGGACGTCAACGCCAGCAAATACAGCAATCCGGCATCAATATTGGTCAAGGCCATTCCGTCACTGAAGGGGATTACCGCCCAAGCGGCCAGAGCAGGAGCGATAGACAACATCGGAGCGATGACGAAGAGAAACCGATTCGCCCCGGCGGGAACGATGATTTCCTTGAATAGCAGCTTAACGGCATCGGCAATCGGTTGTAGCCAGCCTTGCGGACCGACCCGATTGGGACCCAAGCGAACCTGAATGTAGCCGATGATTTTGCGTTCGGCGAAGGTAAGGTATGCAACACTCAGCATCAAAGGAATCAGGATCGCCACGATTTTGGCGATGATGATGGCTACCGTCAGGAACGTTTCCACGATGGCTATCCTATTGCCTCATGACTCACTTCGATGGAGCCGATGGCCGGACCCAGCGCAGCGGTTTCCGCCGTCCCCGCCAAGGGGGTTTTTTGCAGCGACCGGGCCCGTCGTACCAGGGGATCAATAGAGTAGATCGGCACCTCGACCAACCGCATCGGACCGGCATCCGTCAGATCCTCGAAATGATCAGCACCGGGAACCAAGTTGCGTGGCTCGACAGTCTCGCATTGCGAGCGAATCTCCTCAAGAATTTCCTGGCTATCCATATACTCGAAACCGGGCAACGCGAAGGCATTACCGAGTACGCGCCAGACTTTCCAGGCCGGTCGCGCCATGCCGCGCGGTTTAACCGCTGCCTGAAAACTCTGCCAACAGCCTTCGGCATTGACGTAAGTGCCCGACGTTTCCGAAAACGCCGCGACGGGGAGGATAACCTGAGCAACGTCCTTAAGATTGTCGCTGGCGTAAGGCGACAACGCCACAACGAAATCGGCTTGCTGGATAGCCGCCGTTGCGGTCGCCGGGTCCCAACAGTCGAATGCCGGCTCAAAACCGGCCAGCACATAGGCTTTACGCGGTGTTTCCAACATGGCTCGCGCGTCCAGGCCGACTGAATCCGCTGGTTTGCCGCCCACCGTGCGATGCGGTAACACACCAGTTAACCAAGCGCCCACTGAATTAGCGGCTTCCGGCAGATAACCCAGACTCGCCCCACTAGATTCTGCAATGAATACGGCTAAAGCCCGTAACCGGGAAAACAGCGGGTGGGCGACGGCCAAATTGCCCAGTAACACCGTAGCGCGCTCGCAGTTAATCAGGTTATCGGCCATCGTGCAGGCGTCGTTGTCAGGCTCCGAATCGTTTAATAGCGTATGCAGATGATCCGGTAACTGTTCGCCCTTCTGCTCGGCTATCGCTTTGGCAACCCCCGCCAATCCCGAAACCATCGTCAATGGATCGACGATCATTTTGGCGGCCACCGGAAAACGAAATTCGAAATCGCGCGGATTGATGAACATGATTTTGCCACCGGCCAACGCAGCTTTGCGCAAGCGGTGACCTGCGATGGGTTGTTCCATACGCACGTTGGAGCCGATCAGCAGGGCAGCGTCGACTTGTTCCAGAGTTTCCAACGGCTGACCCAACCAGGGAAAAACCGGCGCCTTACCCTGATCGCTGAAATCGGCTTGCCGCAGCCGGTGATCGATATTGTTAATTCCCAGACCCCGGCTCAGCTTCTGAGCGAGATACAGCTCCTCCAGAGTGGCGGTTGGCGAAACCAATATGCCAACCGCGTCCGGGCCGTGTTGTTCGATCACCTGAGACAGTCCTTGATGAACCGCCGTTAGCGCGTTGTCCCATTCAACGGTTTGCCATTCATCAGCTTGTTTAAGCAGCGGCTGAACCGCGCGATCCAAACTGTAGAGGCCTTCGTAACTGAAGCGGTCCCGGTCGGAAATCCAGGTTTCATTGATGCTTTCGCAGTCGCGCGGCACTACCCGCATGACCTTATCGCGCATCGTATGTAAAAAAATATGAGAGCCGATGGAATCGTGCGGGGCAATAGCGGGATGTTGGGCGTATTCCCAGGAACGGCCCGCGAAGCGAGACGGTTTGGCGGTCAACGCACCTACCGGGCAAATATCGACCACATTGCCGGACAACTCGGACACGATGGATTTAGCCAAGTAGGTGCCGATTTCCATATGCTCACCGCGCCCGGTGGCACCCAATTCACGGATACCGGCGATCTCAGTGCCGAACCGCACGCAGCGGGTACAGTGAATGCAGCGGGTCATTTCGGTAGCGATCAACGGGCCGATGTCCTTATCTTTGACTACCCGCTTACGCTCAACAAAACGCGACACATCACTGCCGTAACCCATCGCCACATCTTGCAGTTCGCACTCGCCACCTTGATCGCAGATCGGACAATCCAGCGGATGGTTGATCAGCAGAAATTCCATCGTGCCCTGTTGGGCGGACAGCGCTTTCGCAGACTGCGTCCACACCTTCATCCCGTCCATCACCGGGGTAGCGCAAGCCGGCAGCGGTTTCGGGGCCTTTTCGACTTCGACCAGGCACATCCGGCAATTGGCAGCCACGGTCAGTTTCTTGTGATAACAGAAGCGCGGGATATGAATCCCCGCTGCATCGGTCACTTCAATCAGCATCGCACCCTTGCGGGCTTCCATTTGGATGCCGTCCACTTCGATTGTGATCGGTTGCACACTCATGAAGGTTTTCCAATCCTATCGCTTGGTTGTCTCAAGCTGCCTGCAAACTGCGCTTGTGTTCGACGTAATGGACGAATTCGTGGCGAAAATGCTTGATGAAACTGCGCACCGGCATCGCCGCCGCGTCGCCTAATGCGCAAATGGTATGCCCCTCGATTTTACTCGCCACGCTATCCAACAACGCCAGATCTTCGGCCCGACCTTTGCCGTCGATAATCCGAGTGATGACCCGGTACAACCAGCCGGTGCCTTCCCGACAGGGCGTGCATTGGCCGCAGGATTCGGAGTAATAAAAGCGAGAGATGCGTTGCAGCACCTTTACCATGTCGGTGGTTTCATCCATCACAATGACTGCCCCGGAACCGAGCATGGAACCGGCCTTGGCGATAGAATCGTAATCCATGTTGGTTTGTAGCATGGTTTCGCCGAGCATGACCGGCACCGAGGAGCCGCCTGGAATCACCGCTTTGAGCTTACGCCCCTGACACATGCCGCCGGCCATCTCCAGCAATTCGCTAAACGGCGTGCCGAGCCGGATTTCGAAGTTGCCGGGTTTATTGACATGGCCGGATACGGAAAAAATCTTGGTGCCACCAGCACCAGCGATGCCCAGGTCAGCGAACCAATCGGCTCCGTTGCGAATAATGGCGGGCACTGAGGCCAGCGTTTCGGTGTTATTAATGGTGGTTGGCTTGCCGTAGAGCCCGAAATTAGCCGGGAACGGCGGTTTGAAGCGGGGCATGCCTTTTTTCCCTTCCAGGGATTCCAGTAACGCCGTTTCCTCGCCGCAGATATAAGCGCCCGCGCCTAAGTGGGTATACAAGTCGAAATCGACCCCTGAGTTCTGAATGTTCTTGCCCAGCAAACCGGCGTCATAGGCTTCTTGTAGCGCGGTCTCGAAGCGCCGATAAGGCTCGTCCAGCCATTCGCCACGGATATAGTTGTAACCCACGGTCGCACCGATGGCAAAACCCGCTATCGCCATGCCTTCAACTAGGGCATGGGGATTGAAGCGCAGAATATCGCGATCTTTACAGGTGCCGGGTTCGCTTTCGTCCGAGTTGCACACGACATATTTCTGCACCGGCGCAGTGCGGGGCATGAAACTCCATTTCAGTCCACTGGGAAAACCCGCGCCGCCACGTCCGCGCAGGCCGGATTTCTTGACCTCATCAACCACCTGTTCGGGCGGGATTTCGCCGGCTAGAATTTTCCGCCACGCCTCGTAACCGCCCAGCCGGGAATAAGTCTCGAACGACCACGGTTGATCTTGGCCCAGGGGTTGGTAGCAAACCTCATTGGTCATGGGCAACTACTCCAAACTGTCCAGAATCTGATCCACTTTTTCCGGGGTCAGATTCTCATGATAGACATGATCGACTTGCATAATGGGCGCAAACGCGCAGGCCGCCAGGCATTCTTCTTCGCGCTTGAGATAAATCTTGCCGTCGGGGGTGCTTTCGCCCAATTGGATGCCGAGTTTGTTGCACAGGTGGTTCACGATCTCGTCGGAACCGCACAACATGCAGGAAATATTGGTGCAGACCGATATATTGTGGCGACCGACCGGTTTCAGCTCGAACATGGAATAGAAAGTAGCCACCTCGTAAACCGCGATGGGCGGTAATTCCAGATACTCAGCGACCGCGTCCAGTAACTCCTGAGTGAGAAAGCCACCGTTGTCATGTTGCGCCTCGCGTAAGGCAGCCAGCACTGCCGATTGTTTGCGATCCGGCGGATATTTGGCAATCCAGCGGTCTATCTCGGCGCGTACGTGCTCGGATAATACGTCACTCATCAGCGATCGACCTCTCCGAATACGATGTCTTGCGTGCCGATAATGGCGACCACATCGGCCAGCATGTGACCTTGGGCCATTTCGTTCATGGCAGCGATATGGGCAAAGCCGGGTGCGCGTATCTTGAGCCGATAGGGTTTGTTGGCGCCATCGGAAATCAGATAAACACCGAACTCGCCCTTGGGCGCTTCGACAGCGGCATACACTTCGCCCGCCGGTACGCAATAGCCCTCGGTAAATAACTTAAAGTGATGGATCAACGCTTCCATGTCTTCTTTCATGTCTTCCCGCGACGGGGGCGTGATCTTGTTGTCTTCCAACATGACCGACCCCGGATTAGCCCTTAACCAGTCGACGCACTGTTTAATTAGCCGATTGGATTGACGCATCTCTTCAATGCGCACCAAATAGCGGTCGTAGCAATCGCCGTTGACTCCCACCGGGATGGCAAAATCCAGTTGATCGTAGACTTCGTAAGGCTGTTTCTT
>JAZBPA010000083.1:0-6850 GCA_036351435.1 Candidatus Competibacteraceae bacterium | reverse complement strand
TAATTCCCAGTCCACTGTGGTCCTCCTATAGCGCCGTTGGTTTGCGTTCCTGACACCATAGAACAGCCGATTGGTTTAAGCGACCCTACATACACCACGTAGCTCTTAATTCGCATTTTATATGAGTCGATAGCAAATAGCTTCATGTCAAACGCCACCACGCGCCTTGTTTCTGGATGACTTCGAAACCAAATACTTCCCACACCCCAGCGCGGTTCGCCCCAGCAAATCCTCCCGCAAGCGTTCGGCCAAACCCTGCTCAGCGGGTGACAACGACGAGGGTAACACCGGAGGCCAAGCGGGGTCGGCATCCCGAAATAGCTGCCCACGCAACCAGCGTGCTTTCTGGGCTTCCATCCCGTCACCTTCCTCAGTGACGGCTGCCATTAGAGCGCAACGAAACGCTTCCGGCCACGCCGACCACGGGGTTGCGGTTCTAAGCAGTTCGGCGACCCGCGCCGAGTCGCGGACCTCCGCCTCCAGGGTTGCCTCGACCGTCGCCCGATAGTGGGTTAGGGTGTCTGACCCGACTGTGACGGATTGGGCGTCGATGGGCTGTCCTGATCGGGATAGTAACTTTGCCATAAGAGTTCAACCACGTAGGGGGGGAGTCTGAGCTGAGGAACGGATTGCTGGGGTGTCATGCCATACTGTTTATCCAGTTGCCCGATAAACTCGTCGGCATATCGCAACAATGCTTGCCGATTACCGTGCCACTGGGTAATGGTGTTGAACCTTGCAATAAGCTCATTGCCATTGGTCCGTGGGGCAATCAGCGGTAAATCTTGGCGATCCTTGGCTCGGTCCGCACTGAGTTTGACCAGAAACAGGTCCTCGATGCTTAACGCCTTGACGACAAACGTGCGCCCAGCCATATCCAGGCGCTCATATACCGGGGAGCGTTCATTGATGTCGCGTAGCAGGATCGCCCCCCATAGGTTTTCCGTGGCCGTCACATCCAACCGAAAGCGCTCGCCAAAAATCGGTTTCAACTCTTTTTCCAGTTGGTAAACCACCTCATCGGAAAATGTGGGGATATACAGATCTACGTCTTCGGTGAGATCACGGATACCGTGCGCACTCAGCGCAGTACCGCCTACGGCGATAATCGTATTATCGATGGGTTCACCCAACGCGGCGGATCGTTCGATGAGTCGGCGTATGACCGATATGGCTTGGTCGATTACGAGCATGGTATTGACATTCGTGGCGCGTTTGATCTAATAAATAAGTTATCGCCACAAGGCGAAGTATAGACACGTTGGAGGCACCCTATGGCTATGGATGCCATTGATCATTTTCTGCTTGGCCAAGCACAGCAACAACACGAACGCTGGGCAGAGCGAAATGTGTTCCAGACGCGGGAACTGCAACAACAGTTGGCTGAGCAAGCAGCGGCTAACCAGGGCCGTAAGGCTATCATTGATGCTCTTGTCGCTGCGTATAGTGCTAACGATTGGCAAACCATTCAGACCATCCTAGGTGATTATGGTGTAAGGACTACCATTTATCAGGAGAAGTATTTCCCGACATTGAATAGCCTAAAGCCGACCTGATTATTATCAGGGGTCCTTACCCCCATCCATCGGCTTAACCTTAGGCGCACCGCCTGAGTCCGACTCCTTCGGCTTACCGGACCGAGTCCGTCCCAACGCCCGCAGTGCCGTATCCACGCCACCTCGCATAGCACTTTCCATGCGGCGCTGCAAATCGTGGTGCTCCAATGCCGTTTCCAGCGATCCCCCCACCCAGCGCAACGCAAAGTCAGGTAACCGATGTATCAGTGAGAAGCAGCGCAGCGTCAGATCCACAGCCACCAAGATAAACAGAATCAACAGCCCAATGACCATCACCGGGCCGGTCGCGTTGCCACTGGCGGCGTTGACGGCGGCGTTGACGAACGTGCCGGACACCAACGACAGTAGATAAAAACTGATGATGGTGGCCCCCAGCAGGCCAAATAACATTAAGGCTGGCCGCAACAGCAGTGAAAACATCAGTAGCCAGCCGTTCATCGTTTCGGCAGTAAACCCCTTCCCATTACGGATATGCCACACGGCCCAGATCGGCGCGGCTAACAGGGCCTCGAACACCAGGATAACCCAGTGCAGGCTGGCCAGTGTCCAAATAATGAACGGCGCCATCGGTAAAAAGATGGCGGCTATAAGGGCAAAACTCAGCAGCGCCAATACGATCACGCCCAAGACCATCCCGACCATGTTCAGGCTTTCCGTACTATGGTTGGTCACCATACCCGTGACGCCGCCCAACGCTTTATTGAGTCGGCCCAGTCCGGTCTTCGCGAACACGGTCTTGCTGACCCCAATGATGCCTAAGCTGGTCAATACTATGGCGATCATGGCATGACCTATCCAGGAGATAGCGAACAGCGGATGGGTATTGGTGAACATCCCCTGAGCAATCCAGTCGATCACCAGACGTAACAACCCCCGCGACACATCATCCAGTTGGCTATTGTTAGGGTCACCGCCGCGCGTCAAACCCAACCCGCTATCGGTTTCGGCCTCCATCACCACCGCATCCAAGCGCAGAAACAGATGGCCGTAAGTTTCGATATCCTCGCGGGGTAATTTCCCAAAAATGCGGATCGGGTAAGGTTCTGGCACGTTAAGCGCCAGCTTGTTCATATACTCCGTCAAAGCAGCCAAACGGTAGAACCAGCTGCCGGCAGTTAACCAGCCTTCTCCTTTGGCGGTGGCACTGAATTCACCGAAGGCCCGTTGCCCGGCTTCGTTGATAACCCCGGCGATCAGCCCTTTTAACTCGGCCACATAGTTCTCCGCCGCCGCGTCAATCGCACTGAGGCACTGTCCCCCTGATAACGAACCGGTATTAACCGGCACGCATTCCTGTAAATCCCCTTTCCCTTCGAATAGCCGTTCGGCCAGCGGACGCAGTGCTTTACGCATGTTCAGGGCGCTGATTTCATGAGCGTTCATCATAGATACCCCGAACATGCGCCGGGTTTCTGTACCAAAGCCCAACAGGCCCCCTAGCCAATAGTTGAACCGGTCAAACGCATCGATCCCGGTAATGCCCCGTTCCAGCATGATGTCTTTGCCGGGTTCACGAATCACAAACCCCCCGCAAGCGGCTTTACCCAGGCCCGGCACGGAAAAGCGCGTGGTGCGTTCGCTAACCACACCCCGTTCGCCGGGATTGCTCTCATACTTCACCACGTATTTGGCATCGCCGCGCGCCGGAATGTCGGTCAGCACCAGCTCGCACAGGTTCGAGGCCAGCATCGCAATGGCCAACTGGCGGGCTTCCGGCGGTGGCGGCTGTTGATACAGGGTCACCGTCTGGAATTTATCGACAGCTTTATCCCAAATGGCATCGGCTAGGCCCGCGCCACTGAGCGTCACCCACAGCACACCGACCTGGATCAGGCAATAGCCATTGACCAGCGGAATCAACATCGCCACGGACAGAAATATACGGAGCGGTGTCCAGACGGTGGAGCGCTCCTGCCCCAGGGCTTCGCCCTCATGGGCCGTATCCATGAGTGACGCGACCCCTTTTACAAACAGGAATAGCACCAACATGAGCAGGAGAAAGCCGTTGAACAGGCCGAACATCTCCCCGAAGGCCCCGGTATCACTGCCACTGAGGCTATCGGCAAACCGGATTTTATCAATGACCGGACCGAAGATATTGCGGAGCAACGAGACACTCAGGTCGCCCTCCGTCGGTTCCAATTGTTCAGGGCTGAATTCGCCTTGTGCTTGCACGACACCGGTGGCGAGCAAAAGCGCAAGGATCAGCAATCGGACGAAACGGTGAAGCGTAACACGCAACATGGGCAGCCCTCCTTTGTGGGCATTGAGCGAATTAGGGTAGGTAGTCGTCCGGCAATGGTGGTGGCCACCACGCGGTGGGTTGCCCGAGAAACAGGGGGAAAGCGCCTAACTGACGGCGACGGATCAACCAGCAACGATAGGCTGGCCGCATGATCAGGGTAAATAACAGGATCGCCGCACTCAGACCGGCCAGGAGGCCGTAACCATCCCCCATAATCAGCCGGAAAAACCCTAACCCCAGGCTGGCCCAAGCCACCGGCAATACACACCGCACCACAGCCGCATACTCCCGATACCGGCGGCGCAAATAGGCGGGCGGCCAATCGTAATGGATGACCGCCTCGTCCCAGGTGAGGGAAGGGGTGACTGACGGGTTTTTCGATTGGTTTTGCGCGATCAGATCGTCCAGATAATGCGTGATGGTCGCTTGCAGCGTGCGCGGTTGCTCGAAACTACACACGAGATTGTCACGATGGCCAAGCAGATAGCGGCCAATAACACGGCCTGTACGGCTGTTTCTAAGGGCTGAGGAACGGAAAAATTGAATCATGGTGCAATCCTTTGGTGGCTCGTCTATTATATTAGATGTGTTATAACACAAATGTAACTAAACTATTAATTATGATCAAACATCGCTATCTGTGGTTTATGCTTGGCTGCGTTTGGCTGGCCATCGTCCCATCTTCGGTACAGGCCTATACGTGTGATATGTGTGTGGTACGCGCGGTCAATGCGCACCGGATGGCGATGGTTCAGGAATTCGCCAAACTGCGCGAGCACATCTCGTCAGAAATCAAGACCGTGCGGCAGTCCATCGCCCAGGTCGAAAAAGACTCGCTGCGCGCTCAAGCAGATGTGGGTTATCAGCTCCCCGCCGGGGGTTGTGAGACCGCGACTGCCGGGGCTGGGGCCGGGCCAGCACGAGATCGTGCGGAAGCTTATTTACGGGCTTTCAACCATATCCGGCGTGAGGAGCGAACCGGTACTGCTGCCAGCGAGGCCATGTTCGATGCCCATATTGAGCACTATTGCAATGAGGAAGATATCGGGTCTCGGGGTTGCGAACAGGCCGGTGAACGACCGGATGCCCAGTTCCAAACGGAAACCCTGTTATCCGGCTCAGGACTCGGTGACGACGCCGATCCCGCTAAACCCAATACCTTCCTACCTGAAGTCTTGAGTTTCGATGATGACCGGATTACCGATGCCCGGCGCTATATCGATAATGCGGTCAATCCGTTTCCGATTGATGATGTGGATGAGGCGTTACGGGAAACCGCGCAGGGCCGTGCATTTTGGTTACATCGCAAGCTGTATGAGGGTCGCCTGTCGGCGAGCCGCTACAGCTATAACCATGCGCTGGCGCTCCGGGTTCCAGCGGCAGCTTTGAAGGGCTGGTTATTGGCCGTCTGGGAGGAATCCAAAGCCGATGAGCACCTAGACGATTTAATCGCCACCTTGCCGGACAATATTTCCTACATGGAACTGCTCAAGACCGAAGTGGATCGGCGTTATGCTTCGCCGAATTGGTATGCCGGTATTGCGGGCAATCATGCGGCGGCGAACCTGCGTGAACTCGCCTATATGCAGGCGTTGGCGCTGAATCTGAGCTATCTGCGATTACGCCAAGGCGAGCGCATTGAATTGTTGTTAGCCCGTCAGAACGTGGGGGATGCCCATGAGTTGGAACGGACATTAACCCAGGAAGCACGGGCTGCTACGACCAACCTGGTCAATTCCGACACTGGCAGCGCTGCACCTACTCCCACAGGAGGTCAACCTTGAGCCAGACCGCTTTAAAACCTGATCAATTGTCCGGCTGGCTCGCTGGTCAGGGCATAGGATCACCCGTAACGGGTGTGGACCAGCTCCGCCAGCAGTCATCTACCGCATCAGTAACACCCGTAGAACCCTTAGCGATCCCCGGCGGCGAGTCCGGGGAACAGGCGTTGCAGGACCAGGATCGCGCAATTCGGCAACACCTCAAATTATTGCTGGCGACCGCCAAGTTACAGTCGGGCTTGATTGTGGCTGCACTGGGCAAGCAGCCCACGGCAGATGTATCCGCCTATGTGACGCGGGCCGGACAGTGGATTGAGGAGACGACCGCTGAGCTAGCCCAGCAGCAGGAGCGCTTTCCTAAACAACTGATTGCCCAGCTCGCCCAGCAAGTGAGACAAGAAGGTACCTGTCCGGAGGGGATGCATTCGCTTGAGGGTGAACGTATTTTGAATAACCAAAACCACTTGGGTGGGGGTAGCTGGTGGCTCGTCGATAAACCAGGTAATAAGATCTGGTATGTACAGAATAATGGGGCGGATGGCGATAACTGGGCATTTAATAATGTTCGCACCAGTGGCGTTGGTGCTATCGGCTGGTATGTTCCCTATTCAGCCAAAATCGCCCAACAATTGTGGGATGCGGAATCCAAACGATCAGGCAACCACACAGGCACACTGTCGGACTACCATCGCTACGAGATTGCCCGAATCTTGGTATCTGCATTGGAAAAGCAGCCGACGATGGTAGAAACCATTGAACCGCAACAACTGGCTGAATGGCTAGCTCAATCTCCACCGAGCTTTCTCAACGAACCGCCCGCTGCCCAACCTTGGCAATCCGCTGGTGCCGACAACGATCTCAAGATGGCTTGGTCACGGGCACTGATGCGGGTAATGGACGCGGCAATTCAAGCGCCATTCAACCGTGAATTGCCCGCGTTACTGGACGATGCGCGGCAGGCCATCGCGCAGGAAACCGAGCGCCAAACCCAATTGTTCACCCAGGCACAGGATTTACCGCCTGAAGCGTTACGGATCGTGCAACTTCACGCCCTGAACACAGCCAGCCAACTCTATGCAGCGACCCTGGTACAGGTACATCACGAATCCGCGCGGATGATTCAGACTTACCAGGACCTCAATAATCAAGGCAAACCGACCGAGGCAGACCAATGCGCATTGGACTACCAGGCCCGGCAGTTAGGATACGCCGGAGTGGCTCATCACTTTCACGAGCAAGCCGCGTTG
>JAZBPA010000082.1:0-19986 GCA_036351435.1 Candidatus Competibacteraceae bacterium | reverse complement strand
TACATGATTGCCGGACAGATCGATAGGGCCGAAGCAGTCTTGAAAACCGCCCTGGCGCTTGACGACTCCTCACCGCAGCTGTTGTTAAAGCAGGCTTCAATACTGGGCTTAAAAGCTGATTACAAAGGCGCAGTAGATTTATTGCTAGTGCTGAATCGCCAACACCCGAAGAAGCCGGCAATCCTTCGTCGCTTGGTGTTAGCCTACGAACAACTGCGGCAGCCCGAACGAGCGATGGCTTTTCTTAAAGCATACGATAAAGTGTCACCGGGAGAACACTGGGCTGCGGAAAAAATTAAACAGCATGTCTATCTCGGGAGCACTGTCAATTTACCAAGAACACCGTGACCGAAACGTGACGCACTCCTGGCACGTTAGGCGTATTGTTGGCCAATTCTGGCCTATAAGCGGGGTTGTTGATGTGCTAGGGTATTGATAATTAAAGGCCTGTTGTTCAGATAACTGGATTCGGGAGGCAGGGGCCGGAGGTTCGAATCCTCTCACCCCGACCAATTTTTAGAAATTGCTCTGGACCTAAAGTACCCATACGTATTGAAGTTCCCCCGCCACGTTCTAGGATAGGCATCCTACGCTAACCCTACCGATCACTGATCGCTCTCTTCATAACCGGGAGAGAGAGCGCCTTCTGAGCAAACGGATCAGGATAGCTCAAGACTGTCGCAACCCCTTTAGCGCATCGTCGACCTGAGTTTGGAACCAAAGCTTAACACTGGCATTGCGCACTTGTTCGCGCAGCGCTTCAGCCCGTTGGCTACGTTCCTCAGCAGGCATGACCAGGGATTGATGGAGAGTCTCAGCCGTACTGTGAATATCGAAGGGGGAGACCGTCAGCGCCTGATCACCCAATTCGTAATACGCGCCGGCGAATTCCGATAGCAGCAAAACACCATCCCGCTGATTGACCAGCACTCCTTCTTTGGCGACCAAGTTCATTCCGTCAGCCAGTGGATTGACCATCAGTACATCGTATAATTGCATGGCGGCAATAGCTCGGTTGTAGCTACTACCGAAAATCATCCGCACAGGTTCCCAGAACCCATCGCTGAAATCGGCATTGATCAAGCTGCCTTCGGCAGTGATTTCCTTAAGGTAAGTCTGATATTCATCGACTTCCATCCGCGACGGCACCAACAGAGTCAGCATTTGCACCTTGCCGCGATGCTCGGGATAGTTCTCTAGCAGTACCCGAAATGCCTGCAGGCTGCGCAAAATGTTTTTGCTTGGCTCTACCCGGTCGGTGCGCAGAATCAACCGACTGTCGCCAATGGATTGGATGAGCTGATTCTTGAACAGCTTGGTTTCCATCTCTTCGCCAATCGCTTCGACTTTTTCCACATCAATCGAGATAGGATAGGCTTTGGCTTCAACTTTCCGGTCCCGATAATGAATCGTGGTGCGACTCCCCCGGGAATGGGCATCGCTTAAATAAAACCGGCAAGTCTGGACAAAATTGAAAGCGTCTTTCTGAGTCTGAAAACCGACCCGGTCGGAGTCCAGCAGGCTGGATAACAGCATGGTCCGCATTTCCGCCGGCAAAATTCGCCATGCATCCGGCCCAGGCCAGGGGATGTGGCAAAATGGTTGAATTTGTACGCGATCCCCAAGTTTTTCCCGCAAAAAGTGCGGCACCAGATAGAGCTGGTAGTCCTGCGGCAAAATCAATATCGGTTGCTTGCCATCGCCAACGCCGGCGGCGATAGTTTCAGCGCATTGTCGATTGACTGCCACATAACCGCCATACCAAGCATCCCAGGTTTCCCCATCAATACTGGGGTGACGGGGCGTATCCCAAAGTTGATGCTGGATGAACCAAAGCAGCGGATTAGAAATGTGGTTATAGTATTTCTCGTAGGCCGCCGGGTCGGGCTGAAACAATTGCAACAGTGTCCCTTCCACGTCTTGCGGCTTTCCTTGGTGTTGCTCGGCCCAGTCGCGATCATCCTGACTCAGCGCTGCTGCGACCCAAAGTACCCGATGACGTTCCGCCAGAGCGCCTAAGGCGGTAACCAGACCGCCCGCGCCGCGTTGCACGGTAAAGTTTCCTTCTACTGTTCTTTTAAAACTGAAAGGTCCGCGATTGGACGCGATGACAATCAAGGGTTCTGAGGTTGGATCAGCTGATCGAGACGCTGCGGTTTTTTTCGCTGAGGTTTTATCATTCATAAGCGGTTATAAATCCTAAAACAATTCTAGAGCTCGTGGATGGCCGAGCTGGATTGGGTATGCAGCCGCGTCTAAAGCCAGTGCCGCTAATGATTACAGCGCGCTTTCCCAACAAAATATCTCGTAGAATCTGGCTGCTCGCAGACGGTGGATTATACTTCGAGAAACCACCGACCATGCTGAGATAACCATACCATGAAGCTGTCCAGCCCGAGTTTCCATGACAATGGTACCATCCCTGAAGAATATGCCCTGTGTGTGCCGGCTCCAGATGCCCATCTGACTCTAGCACCGAACCGAAATCCCACCTTGGTATGGAGCGACTTGCCTGAGGGCACCCAGTCCTTAGTGCTGATCTGCCATGACCAGGACGCACCGATCCGGCAGTTAGACGATATTAACAAGGCAGATAGAGAACTGTCGCCCGATATACCGCGGGGTAAATTTTATCATTGGGTATTAGTGGATATTGATCCATTGTTAGGCGCGATCCGGGCGGGTGAATTCTCGGAGGGCTTGAGTCGCCACGACAAACAAGGACCGGCAGGCCGACACAATACCCGCCAGGGGCTGAATCATTACACGGAGTGGTTTACTGATGATCCAGAAATGGGTGGCAATTATTTTGGTTATGATGGTCCGTGCCCACCTTGGAACGATTCGCTCACTCACCGTTATGTATTCACATTGTACGCACTGGACATTCCCAACTGCCCCGTGAATGACGAATTTCGGGCGCCTCAGGTACTCGAAGCAATTGAAGGACATGTGCTGGCCACCGCCACCCTGAACGGCACTTACAGCATGAATCCTAAACTCAGGAACCGCTAGCACTCACTGCCGGGGTATGTTAAAAACATAGGCGCGAATTTGTCTGAGGGAGAAATAATGCAATGAAATTAGTCAGTTCAGCTTTGCAAGATCACCAACCCATTCCTGCTGAACACGCATTTTGTGTGCCCGACCCTGCAACCCACGTCACTTTAGGCGCCAATCGTAATCCGCCGCTGTCCTGGAGTAATTTACCCGAGGGTACGCAATCGCTGGTGCTGCTTTGCCACGATCCCGATGTGCCCAGTAAACCCGATGATGTCAATCAGGAGGGCAAAGTCGTACCGGCAGACTTGCCACGGGTGGATTTTTATCACTGGGTATTGGTCGATCTACCCCCGTCTCCCGCGCAGATTGCTGTCGGCGAGTTCTGCGACGGTGTAACGGCTGGTGGCAAAGCAGGCCCGGCAGGACCACGTGGTACTCGGCAAGGAATCAGTAGTTACAGTGATTGGTTCGCCGGTGACGAGCAAATGGGCGGCAACTATTTCGGTTACGACGGCCCCTGCCCGCCGTGGAATGATTCAATCGTGCACCATTATATATTCACCCTGTACGCCCTTGACGTTGCCCGTTGCCCGGTCGAAGACGAATTCAGAGGGGCGGATGTGGTTAAAGCCATTGAAGGCCACGTGCTGGCCCAAGCCAGTCTGACCGGCACCTATAGCCTAAACCCGGCTGTTAAGGCCTGATTGTGAAGCTCATCGAAATCAACTTGACGCCTACAACGCAAGTCTTGGCACCCGATGATCCTCCCTCTCCGTGCATTAACATCTGCAAACTAAATGACAGCACCGGACTGTGCGAAGGGTGCTTTCGTACCTTGGACGAAATTGCGGCTTGGTCTGGCTACTCAACAACTGAGAAACAGCAAGTGCTGGCCCAGCTCGAACAGCGCTGCGAGCAAATTCTAGATGGCACTTGCATAACGCTAAAATGAGTACCAGCGTGCGTCCTAAACCATTGCATGGTATCAAGGTGTTGGATTTAACGCGGTTGCTCCCCGGCCCCGTGGCCACTTTGCATTTGGCGGATATGGGTGCTGATGTCATCAAGATTGAGGACCCTGGTGTCGGTGATTATGCACGGGTGCTGGGCGACAAAAGCGGTCATAACGCTTGGTTGTTTTTGCTGGTCAACCGTAATAAGCGAGCGCTGCGTTTGGACCTAAAACAGGCCGCAGGACAGCAAGCGTTTTTAGACTTGGCGCTGCAAGCCGACGTGATCGTAGAGAGTTTCCGTCCCGGGGTAGTCGACAAATTAGGCATCGGCTATGACACGGTGCATGCGTTGAATCCTCGGATTGTCTATTGCTCCATCACCGGTTATGGCCAGACCGGTCCTTATCGCGATAGAGCCGGACATGATCTCAATTATTGCGGTTATAGTGGCGTGACCGACCAAATCGGTACCCAAGACGGCGCACCGGCCATTCCTAATATCCAGTTGGGCGATTTGTTGGGCGGTTCGCTCAGCGCCGTGATGGGCATCCTGGCTGCCGTGATTGATGCGCAACAGACGGGTCAAGGCCGCTCGGTGGATGTGGCGATGACCGACTGCCTGCTGGCCCATGCCATTTTTCCGCTGATTGCCCAGCTGGCAGGCGGCCAAACCCGGCCTCGCGGGCAAGATTTTCTCTCCGGTGTGTTGCCTTGCTATAGCTTGTATGAAACCGCCGACGGTCGGCATATGGCGGTGGGCGCTTTGGAGAAGAAATTCTGGACCCTCTGTTGTCAAACGTTAGGACGTCCCGAATTGGCCGAACAGCATTGGGTTTTCGGGGAAGAGGCTGAGATGATCCGTGCTGAGTTA
This sequence comes from Candidatus Competibacteraceae bacterium, assembly GCA_036351435.1. GTDB lineage: Bacteria > Pseudomonadota > Gammaproteobacteria > Competibacterales > Competibacteraceae > JAAUQA01. Next base: position 15,159 of record JAZBPA010000082.1, on the reverse strand, counting down.
GCTGCTATTTTCAAAACTCAGCCTCAAACCTATTGGACTGACTTATTCGAAGGAGTCGATTGTTGCGTTACACCAGTGCTGACACTGACAGAATCGGTGATCAATGATCAAATAGCTGCAAGAAATATGTTCGTGAATAGCGACCATTCTTTGGACGGGTCGCTGACGCAATTCGCTTTCCCGATTAAATTTAGCGAGTTCGAATTCTCGATTGAACGAGAGGCTCCCCGGGTTGGCGAACACAGCGAGGAGATTCTCATTCAGGCTGGATTCAGTGCGGAACGAATTTCTGCATTGCGGGAGACGGGGGTGATTTGAACGCCATGCTTTGCGGTAGCCCTATCAGCCCATTTGTCAGGACTGAAACGATTGAAACAATTCTGTTCTAAACTGAAAAGATTGAAACTATTTCTCGCTGGACAGCGAGGTTTTTCCGGCTAGACTGTTTAAAATTGTAAAAAAAGTACGCTATAACCAGCGTAGAGCTTAGCGATTACTCGCTTCCTCACCACATCCAACCTAGTAGATATCCACTACTGAAAGTGATTGAGAGTTCCTGGCTGTACGGGAATGTCTATACTTTTCGGGTGGACGTGAATTCTATCGACTAATGTAGCGAAGGTGCCATGGCTGTCATCGACGTCGAACAACTTCTGCAACCCGTATCGCCTGATGCGCCATCCGGCGAAGATCTGGAATACGATACCGATTTCGGGGAATTGGAATCGGACCTACAGGGTAAAGCAGAACAACAATACGGCGACACGATCATTCCGGCAGAGGAACCGGATTGGCGTGATATACAGAAAAGAACGCTAGCCCTGTTGGAACGCAGCAAGGATTTGCGGCTATCGACTTATTTGATTCGCGCCTTGTTCCAAACGCATGGGTTTATCGGCCTTGATGAAGGGCTGATGGTGCTTAGGGGCTTGTTGGAAACTTACTGGGAAAGCGTTTATCCCCAACTGGACCCAGAGGATGATAACGATCCCACCATGCGTGCTAATATTCTGGCCTCATTGTGTGACTGGGAAACCGTGCTATTCAAGCTGCGGGATGTACCCCTAGTTAGCAGCCCTCGTATTGGCAAATTCAGCTTGCGCGATATCGATATCGCCACCGGTGTTCAGCCGGCACCGGCCAGTTCTGACGAGCCCCCGCCGGATTCAACGACAATTGATGCAGCGTTCATGGATTGTCCGCTAGAAGAGCTGCAACAATCAGCGCAATCGGTACAGAACGCGATTGAAAATGTTACTGCCATTGATGCTTATTTCACCGATCAGGTTGGCGCTACTAATGCGCCTGATTTGAATCCGCTGGTCCGGGAATTAAAAGAGGCACAACAAGTGCTTTCTGATCGGTTGACTCGGCGGGGAGTCGATGTTGCAGTGCCTGAAGGCGCTGCTGCTGAAGAAGACATCACCGACGGGCAGGGAGGACAGGGTGTGGTGGCGGTTCGAGTCGGCGAAATCACCAGTCGCGACGACGTGATCCGTATGCTAGATAAAATTTGTGATTTCTACGCTAAGCATGAACCGTCCAGTCCGATACCCTTATTGTTGCAACGCGCTAAGCGCTTGGCTTCCAAGACATTCTTGGATATTCTGCGTGACCTAGCCCCTGATGGATTGCCTCAGGCCGAAATGATTCGCGGTCCTGAGGAAGGCGCGCAGCAGCCCAGCGAAGAATCTAGCGAAAGTTCCTGGTAGTTATCACACGGAGGTATAGACTCCGTTCCTTTTTAATAGACTTCATGGCCGCTCCTGGCGGAGCGGTGCAACCAGAGGGTGTTTCTGATGGCCAAAGAGAGTAGCCAAAAATTTATTGCCCGCAACCGTGCTCCCCGCGTGCAGATTGAGTATGACGTTGAAGTTTATGGTGCCGAAAAGAAAGTCCAACTCCCTTTCGTCATGGGGGTGATGTCCGATCTTTCCGGCAAGCCGAACGAACCTTTACCTGCGGTCGCTGACCGTAAATTTCTAGAGATTGACGTCGATAACTTCGACGATCGCATGAAAGCAATGAAACCTCGGGCTGCGTTCCGGGTGCCCAATGCGATCACCGGTGAGGGGCAGATCAGCATTGATTTGACTTTCGAAAGCATGGATGACTTCTCGCCCGCCGCAATTGCCAAGAAGGTCGATGGGGTCAAGGAGTTGCTGCAAGCGCGTCAACAGCTCAACAATTTGATGACGTATATGGACGGCAAAACCGGTGCCGAAGATTTGATCGCCAAAGTCTTACAAGACCCTAGTCTGCTGAACGCCCTGGCTGCTGCCCCCAAACCGCAGGACCAGGACACCAGCCAGGAACCCGCCCAACCCGCCGAGGAGTAATGCACCATGGCAGAAGAAGCAACTAACGCTGCTGCTGAGCAAGCCCAACCTCAAGTTGGCACGCTGGAAACCAGCGAATTCGGCTCTTTGCTGCAACAGGAATTCAAGCCCCGGAGCGATCAGGCGCGCGAAGAGGTCGAAGGAGCAGTCAGAATTCTCGCCGAACAGGCGCTGCAAAATGCCTCCTTGATTTCCAATGATGTCTTGGATTCCATCGAGTCGATCATTGCCACCATCGACCAGAAGCTGACTGATCAGGTCAATCTGATCATGCATCATCCAGATTTTCAGCAACTGGAAGGCGCTTGGCGTGGCTTACACTATCTCGTCAATAACACCGAAACTGACGAGATGCTAAAGATTCGGGTGATGAACATCTCCAAAAATGAGGTGCGCAAAAACTTGAAGAAATTCAAGGGCACCGCCTGGGATCAGAGCCCGTTTTTCAAGAAAATCTACGAAGAGGAATACGGCCAGTTTGGTGGCGAGCCGTTTGGATGCCTGGTTGGCGATTACCACTTTGACCACAGCGCTCCAGATGTGGAATTGTTACGTGGCCTCGGGCAAATTTCCGCCGCCGCACATACCCCGTTCATCGCCGGTGCATCCCCTGCAGTGATGCAGATGGATTCCTGGCAGGAACTAGCCAACCCGCGCGATCTGACCAAAATATTCCAGACACCGGAATATGCAGCTTGGCGTTCGTTGCGTGAGTCCGACGATTCCCGTTATGTTGGTCTAGCCATGCCGCGTTTTCTGGCGCGCATGCCCTATGGTTCGAAAACTGATCCAGTCGAGGAATTCGACTTCGAGGAAGATACCGAAGGGGCGGACCACAATAAATACACGTGGGCCAACTCCGCCTACGCCATGGCGGTGAATATCAACCGAGCGTTTAAATATTACGGCTGGTGTACCCGAATTCGGGGTATTGAGTCCGGCGGCGCGGTTGAGGAACTGCCCACTCATACCTTCCCGACCGACGATGGCGGGGTGGACATGAAATGTCCTACCGAGATCGCCATCAGTGACCGCCGCGAAGCGGAATTAGCCAAGAACGGCTTCATGCCGCTCATCCACAAGAAGAACTCGGATTTCGCTGCGTTCATCGGTGCGCAATCGCTGCAGAAACCAGCGGAATACGACGACCCGGATGCGACCGCCAATGCCAATTTATCGGCCCGGTTGCCTTACCTGTTCGCCGTGTGTCGGTTCGCTCACTACTTGAAGTGCATCGTGCGCGACAAAATCGGCTCCTTCAAGGAACGGGACGATATGGAGAAATGGCTGCAGAAGTGGATTACTCAGTACGTGGATGGCGATCCTGCCAATTCCACGGAATCGGTCAAGGCCCGCAAGCCGCTGGCTGATGCGCAGGTCACGGTCGAGGAGGTGGAAGGCAATCCCGGTTATTACAGTTCCAAGTTCTTCCTGCGACCGCACTATCAGTTGGAAGGACTCACCGTATCGTTGCGACTGGTCTCTAAACTCCCTTCAGTGAAGGGCACCGGTTAGTGGGTATTCCCGCAAGGATGCAACAGTCGGGTCAAAGTGAATGCGTTGTTCATTTTGACCCGCTCAAGCATTCAGCGTGGCGTGCCCAAGGGTTCGCTTTTGCATTAAAATCATTATAAATCAGTCGTTTAAAATGTTGGCACGGTGGGTGCTATATCTTAAGTACCAGCTAGGAAGCTGCGGCCTCCAAAAGCTTGAGGAGGCTCATGCAGATAAGTAGACATCCGGACTTATGGAAGAGAGGTGTCCTGGTCGCAGACCGCCGGTAAACTGTCGCTAGGTGGCTGCAAACAAATTAAACCCTAATTTTATGTTTGAGGAGACGTATCATGGCTGTTGACATGTTTTTGAAGATCGAAGGCGTTAAAGGCGAGTCCGAAGATGCCAAGCACAAAGGTGAAGTGGATGTATTGTCATGGAGCTGGGGCCTGAGCCAAGAAGGCACCATGTATATGGGTGGCGGTGGCGGTACTGGCAAGGTGAACGTGCAGGACATCACTATCATGAAATACGCAGATGCTTCGACCACCAACATGATGCAAACCTGCTGCACCGGCAAACACTATCCCAAGGCCCTGCTGACGGTGCGTAAGGCTGGTGGTGAGCAGATTGAGTACTACAAGCTGGATATGACCGATGTGATTATCTCCAGCTACCAGGTTTCCGGTACCCAGGGCGACCGGGTTTCGGAAAGCCTGACCTTGAACTTCGCCAAGTACGAATGTACCTATGCGCCACAGACGGCACAGGGTGCAGCTGGCGGCGAAATGAAGCAAGGTTGGGACGTCAAAGGAAATGTACCGGTATAACTAGCCTCCCCAGTGGGCGCGGCCGTCGGCATGGAGCGACGGCCGCGTTGCTTTTTCGCTTCCCTTCGATTAATCGCCAGTTGATTGACCAGGAGTTTGACCATGATCCTTTCAGAACAGAGTCTGCGGGAAGGCAACCTCGAAGAATCTCTGGCGCAGTTGCAGGACCAGGTGCGCAAGAATCCCGCTAAAGCCGAATATAGGGTGTTTCTGTTTCAACTCCTGGTGGTACTCGGTCAATGGCAGCGAGCGTTAACCCAGTTGAACGTGTTGGGTGAAATGGATGCGTCTACCCTGGCTATGGTGCAAACTTATCGTGAGGCGCTGCGCTGTGAAGTGTTACGCGCCCAAGTATTCGCCGGACAACGCTCACCGCTGATTTTCGGTCAACCGGAAGAATGGGTCGCGTTATTGTTGGAAGCATTGCAACTGACTGCCCAAGGCCATTATCAACAAGCCCAAGCGGTGCGCGAGAACGCCTTCGAGACAGCGCCGACCACCTCTGGCAGCTTGGATGGACAGCCCTTCGACTGGATTGCCGATGCCGATACCCGCATGGGGCCGATGCTCGAAGCGATTGTCGATGGTCGCTATTACTGGATTCCGTTTCAACGGATTAGCAAAATCACTCTCGAAAAGCCAGAGGATTTGCGGGACATGGTCTGGGCACCGGTACAGTTTACCTGGGCCAATGGCGGTGAAACCGTAGGTCTGATTCCGACTCGCTATCCAGGTTCCCAAGACAGTAACGACTCCCAAATTCTCCTGGCCCATAAAACCGAGTGGAACGAGCATGAGAGCGATACGTTTTTAGGCTTGGGACAGCGAGTATTGGCCACTGATGTTGCCGAATATCCGCTGCTGGATACCCGGCTGATTGAGCTGGAAACTGCGGAGGATGCCGCTGAAACACCATCTATAGCAGAAGATTCCGATGGCTGAACTGACCCCGCAGGAACGTCTGCAACCCTGTTTGCTGGATCGGCTAGCCGACGACGAACCGGATAAAACCAAGGAATCGCGTGACCGGCGGGTGATCTCGGTACGTAAATTACGCGAATCGGTGCTGCGCGATTTAGCCTGGTTGCTCAATTCCAGCAATATGGCGGAGCGAGAGGATTGCGAGGAATACGCTTTCGTACCCAGTTCCGTGGTGAATTTCGGAATGCCGGCGTTAGCGGGCAATACCGCGCACAGTATTGATCTGGTCGAAATCGAGCGAATTCTGCGCCAAGTCATTTGGGACTTCGAACCGCGCATCATGCGCAAGTCGCTAAAAGTAAGGGCCAATCTGGACGCGGACCAAATGAGCCACAACTGCCTAACCTTTGAGCTCGAAGGGCAATTATGGGCTCAGCCTACCCCCGAACATTTGTTTTTAAAAACCATCATTGACCTGGAAGGCGGTAAAGCGACCATCCTCGAAGCCAACGGGCCTGGGATACATTAATGGATCCGCGGCTGGTCCAATACTACAATCGCGAATTACAGCATCTGCGTGAAATCGGCGGCGAATTCGCCAACGAATTTCCGAAAATTGCCGGTCGGCTGGGTCTGGATGCTTTTGAATGTGCTGATCCTTACGTCGAACGTTTGTTGGAAGGCTTCGCGTTTCTCGCGGCCCGGGTTCAGCTGAAGGTCGATGCGGAATTTCCGCATTTCACCCAGCATATGCTGGAAATTGTTTATCCTCATTACCTGGCCCCAACCCCTTCAATGGCCCTGGTTCAGTTCCAACCCGAACCTACCGAAGGCAGTTTGGAGGCGGGTTTCTCAGTGCCGCGCGATACCGTATTACGCAGTCTGCTGGGACGCGACGAACAGACCTCTTGTGAGTATCGCACTGCCCATGACGTCACTCTGTGGCCGTTGGCGATCAGTGAAGCTGAGTATTTTACCGGGAAAGAACCGGTCGCATTTCTCGATCTGCCGCAGCTGAACAAAGTACGCGCCGGTATTCGGTTGCAACTGCGTACCACGCTGCCCGATCTGCCGTTCGACAAATTACCGCTGGACCGTTTACCGCTGTATCTGCATGGCAGTGACGAATTACCTATGCATTTGTACGAGCAACTGCTCTCCAATGTGATCGGTATGATCGTGCGGCCGACCCGCCGACCCGCCGGTTGGGACGACGTCATTTATCAACGGCCACGTATCCAGCGGCTGGGATTTGCTGACGAACAAGCCCTGTTGCCTTACAGTCCACCATCTTTCCAAGGTTATCGTCTGTTGCATGAGTATTTCGCGTTCCCGCAACGGTTCCTGTTCGTGGAATTGACTGATCTGGGTAAAGCAATGAAGCGCTGCCCGGACAGTGAGCTGGATATCATCCTGCTGCTCGACACCATTGATCCCCTGCTGGAAAACACCTTGAACGCGGAGCACTTTTCTCTGTTCTGCTCTCCGGCAATCAATCTATTCCCCAAACGAGTGGACCGGATTCATTTGACGGACCGCTATGCTGAGCATCATGTCGTGCCGGATCGGACCCGGCCTATGGATTTCGAAGTCTACCGACTGACGCGGGTGGCCGGCATCGGTACCGATATCGATAAGGAACAGGAATTTCTACCGTTTTATGCCAGCGATGATTTAATCAATCCAGACGAGCGAAAAGCCTATTACACCGTGCACCGCATGCCGCGCTTGCCTTCTTCGCGGCAACGGCGGCGTGGTGCTCGTTCCAGCTATCTGGGCAGTGAAACCTACCTTGCCTTAGTCGACGGTAATGAGGCTCCTTACCGAGGGGACATCCGCCAACTGGCTATGACCGCCTTATGCACGAATCGGGACTTGCCGTTGCAAATCCCCATAGGGCAGGGGGAAACCGATTTTACCCTGGAGTCCGGCGCTCCAGTCCACGCAGTGCGTTGCCTAGCCGGTCCAAGTCGACCTAAGCCGTCGCATGCCCAGGCCGAAACGGCATGGCGTATCATCAGTCATTTATCGCTGAATTACTTGTCGTTGCTGAACACTGACGAAAAGCAAGGCGCTGTGGCATTGCGAGAGTTGCTGTCACTGTACGGAGATGTAGCCGAAGCGCCGGTGCGCAAACAGATCGACGGGATCTTGTCGATCGTAGCCAAACCCATTACCCGACGGGCGCCAATACCAGGACCGATCACTTTCGCCCGCGGCATGGACATCGCTGTCACCTTTGACGAAACCGCTTTCGAAGGCAGTGGTATTTTTCTAATCGGCGCGGTGTTGGACGAATTTTTTGCTAAATATGTATCAATTAACTCCTTCACCGAAACAGTCGTCAAATCATCCGAACGAGGCACAGTGATCAGATGGCCGGCCAGGATCGGGACCCGTCACGTGCTGTAGCGCTGGAACAGGCGCTCGCGCGGGACCCTTATCATTTTAATTTCTTTCAGGCGCTGCGCCATTTTGAATGCGTGTATCCGGATAAACCGCGCATTGGTGAGTCGCGCCGTCCGATAGATGACCCGGTGCGCTTGGCTTTAGAACCGAGCATGGCTTTTGCACCCTCCACGCTGGCTAAATTCAGCCCTGGAACTGAAGGACGCCCGCCTCGCCTGACCCAATACTTCCTCGGCATGCTGGGACCCAATGCTCCCTTACCTTTGCATTTGACCGAGTACGGTCGGGAACGGTTGCTGCATCATCACGATCCCACCTTTGTTCGCTTTCTGGATATTTTTCATCACCGCATCCTGTCTCTGTTTTATCGGGCCTGGGCCGATGCGCAACCCACGGTCAATTTTGACCGGCCCGAATCGGACCGATTTGCACTGTATATCGGTTCGCTATTCGGTTTTGGTATGCCCTCGTTGCGTCAGCGGGATGCCGTCACTGATCGAGCAAAATTACACTATTCCGGGCACTTAGCCTGTCAAAACCGCCATGCCGCCGGTTTGGAGGCGTTATTGGGCGATTTCTTCAAGTTGCCGGTCACAGTGCAATCCTTCGTCGGCCACTGGCTGGTGCTGTCCGAAGAAAACCGCTGCCGCCTGGGCGAATCTCATGCCACGGGGGTATTGGGCGAAACTGTGGTAATCGGCGAACGGGTCTGGGATTGCCAAAGCAAATTTCGAGTCACTATCGGTCCTATGGGGCTTTCCGATTATCAACGCATGCTACCCGGTGGCGACAGTTTGAAAAGGTTAGTCGCTTGGGTCAGGAACTATATCGGCGACGAACTGGTATGGGACACCAATCTGATCTTGAAAAAGGACGAAGTGCCGCCGCTACGAATGGATAGCAGCCAAGCAGGAACCGGTATCGCCTGCCTGGGTTGGACGACTTGGTTGACCACTGGCGGCCTAGACAGAGATGCCGACGACCTCAAATTAGATGCGTTGGTATATGAAAGCTGATAGTAGGGTACGCATTGCGTACCTTAAAAAATAGCCAATTACCGCGAATATTAGGGTGGGCATGGTCCACCTACGGTGAACCGATAAAAACGGTGGGCGGTGCTCACCCTACTTAGATTAACCATCATAACGGGAGTCAGCTAATGGCGGAGATCAGTCGTGTCGCCCTGTTCGGCAAATTGAACAGCTTGGGCTACAAAGCCATCGAAAGCGCCACCGTATTCTGCAAAATGCGGGGCAACCCCTATGTGGAACTGGTGCATTGGTTCAATCAGGTACTGCAATTACAGGACTCCGATCTGCACCGGATTGTTAAACAATTTAACTTGGAACCATCCCGTCTGGCCAAGGATTTTACCGACGCGCTGGACCGTCTACCGCGCGGCTCCAGTTCGATTTCCGATCTGTCCTCGCATGTTTGCGAAGCTGTCGAACGAGGTTGGGTTTACGGCACTTTGATGTTCGGCGAATCTCAGGTGCGTACCGGCTATTTGATCATCGGCATTTTTAAAACGCCCAGCTTGCGCAACGCGCTGCTCAATATTTCCAAAGAATTCGACAAGATCAAACCGGATACGCTGACCGACCGTTTCACTGAAGTGGTCGGCGGTTCACCGGAAGACGCCATGCACTCCACCGACGGTTTTCAGGTCGGTGGTGGTGCGGTACCGGGTGAAGCTAGCGGTGCGATGGCACCAGCCGAAATGGGTAAAAAGCAGGCTCTGCAGCAATTTACCGTCGATTTAACCGACGAAGCCCGGGGCGGCGACATGGACCCTATTGTGGGCCGCGATGAAGAGATCCGCCAAGTCGTCGATATCCTGATGCGGCGGCGGCAAAATAATCCGATATTGGTCGGCGAAGCCGGCGTCGGTAAAACGGCGGTAGTCGAAGGCTTTGCCCAACGCATTGCGCGTGGTGATGTGCCGCCGCCGTTGCAAGACGTCTCCCTGAAAACTTTGGATATTGGCTTATTGCAAGCCGGTGCCAGCATGAAAGGCGAATTCGAAAACCGCCTCAAACAGGTGATTGAAGAAGTCCAGTCCTCGGAAAAACCGATTATTTTGTTCGTCGATGAAGCGCACACCCTAATCGGCGCTGGCGGTGCAGCAGGCACTGGTGATGCCGCCAATCTGCTGAAACCGGCTCTGGCACGCGGCACACTACGCACTATCGCCGCCACCACCTGGGCCGAGTACAAAAAACATATTGAGAAGGACCCTGCCCTGACTCGGCGCTTCCAAACCGTTCAAATTGATGAACCGTCCGAGGAAAAATGCATTTTGATGATGCGCGGCCTCGCGTCCACTATGGAAAAACACCACAACGTACAAATTTTGGATGAAGCCTTGGAAGCGACCGTGCGGCTATCGCACCGGTATATTCCCGCGCGCCAATTACCCGACAAAGCCGTGAGTCTACTCGACACCTCAAGCGCCCGCGTGGCTATCAGTCAACATGCGGTACCTGCTGAAGTAGACGACAGCCGCAAACGCATTGATGCTTTAAATACCGAGCTGGCGATCATTGGCAAAGAAAAGGCCATGGGGATTGCAACCGAGGAGCGCGAAACCGCAGCGAATACCGCGTTGGAGCAGGAGCAATCCCGGCTGGAAGAGCTAGAAGCGCGTTGGCAACAAGAAAAGGATCTGGTCCAAGAGATTCTTGAATTGCGCGCCCAACTGCGCGGTGATCAGCATCCGGTCGAGGGCACCGGCAGTGCACTGGAACAAGCCGCTGCAGACCAGCAAACGACCTCTACCGAAGAGGCCGAAGCGCCGGTTGATGGGGCTCAGCGCGCTGAGCTGTTGGGACGGCTGCACGATTTGCAAACCCAGCTGCATGACCTGCAAGGCGAACACCCGTTGATGCTACCCAGCGTGGATGCGCAAGCAGTGGCTTCCGTAGTCGCTGATTGGACCGGCATCCCAGTCGGACGCATGGTCAAGAACGAGATAGAAACTGTGCTGAATCTGCCCAAGATTATCAGCCAACGCATCATCGGCCAGGACCATGCGCTAGAAATGATTGCTAAACGCATTCAAACCTCCCGTGCCAGCCTGGACAATCCCAACAAACCCATCGGGGTGTTCATGCTGGCCGGTAGCTCCGGCGTCGGAAAAACCGAAACCGCGCTAGCGTTGGCGGAAGTGCTGTACGGTGGCGAAGACAATGTCATCACCATCAATATGTCAGAGTTTCAGGAAGCGCATACAGTATCGACATTGAAAGGTGCGCCTCCAGGGTACATCGGCTATGGTGAAGGCGGCATTCTGACCGAGGCGGTGCGCCGCAGACCGTATAGCGTAGTGCTGCTGGACGAAGTCGAAAAAGCTCACCCGGATGTGCATGAAATCTTCTTTCAGGTATTCGATAAGGGTTGGATGGAGGATGGCGAAGGCCGGTTGATCGACTTCAAGAATACGCTCATTTTACTTACCACCAATGCCGGCACCGATTTGATTATGAATATGTGCCAAGACCCGGACCTCATGCCGGAACCGGAAGGCATTGCTCAGGCGCTGCGCGAACCGTTGTTGAAAGTATTTCCCGCCGCGCTACTGGGTCGGTTGGTGACGATTCCGTATTATCCGCTCAGCGATGAGATGCTGTCGGCCATCACCAAGTTGCAATTGGGTCGTATCCAGAAGCGGATTGAAACTAATCATAAAGTACCGTTCAGCTACGACGACGCTGTCATCAAGCTGATTGTTGAGCGCTGCACTGAACTAGAATCCGGCGGACGGATGATTGATGCCTTGTTGACCAATACCCTCTTACCTTCAATTAGCCAGGAGTTCCTGACTTGTATGGTGGAAGGCAAGCCCGTCGAACGGGTAGCCGTGAAAGTTAAGGATGGGGAGTTCGATTATTCGTTTGAATCCGCAGCGGAATTGGTGACGGAGCCCGCACCAGAAACAGCACCGGAAAGCAACGTAACTTAAGTTGCGTTGCTGAATGGTTCATTCCAGCGGTTCAAAGTAATCAGGAAATTTATTTTGAACCGCCTTTTCGGCTTAGACAGCAATCAGGGTACACTTTCACTTACTGAATGCCATCCTCACCTACCGGGTTTTTGTTACTCTCCGCAAACGGTCGATTTCGCTGAAACACATGAAACCGAAATACGGCTGTTACGAAATCACTCAGAAACAGGAACGGCTTAATCTTCAATCCAACGATTAACGCCAAATTCCTATTCTGCTGATCACTCACTAGGGGAGTTGTAAAAATGCCTGGTTCGAACGTTGAGATTTCATCAGTAAGTTCAACCTATATGGGGGGTAAACGTGCACGTCCATTGTCAGTTCCCGGTAATCCTTGGGAATCACCATCCTCACGGAGACACGCTGACTTGGAATTAACGGCAGTTTATACCATAGCCGCCGCTCACATAGCTATTTATGCGATTCAAATGCAAAATGCCTGTGATACTTTTAAAAACTTTGCCGAGACAAAAGTTGAGAACATGGAAGCTGATACACTCAACAAATCAGTGATTAAGGCTGCTATGAATTTAGTTATATCAGGCATTATGGATTTCTTGCCTGCCGGAGACACCTTGAACAAACTTGGCAAGTTCGTCTATGCCCAAATTAAGGACGGACTGAAAAAGTCTCTTGAAGAAGCAACTAAGCTTCCGGCCGGTGAGCTTAATGAAAAGACACTAAAAAAATATATAACAAACCTTAGTGAAGTAGGTAATTCGGTAGTAATAAACATAGTTGGGAAAAGTAAGGGCAACCCAAAAGGCTTAGCTAAATTAAAAGAGGAGATTAATTTTGTGCAAGCTTGCTTACAAGCAAATACGCCTAAGAGACTAACCAAGGAGGAGCACGTGTTACTTGAGCATTTTTATGATTCAACGTTGGGTGAGAAAGAAGCCCTTCTTGATCATTTTTATGCTATACCAAAACCAGAGGCCACAAACCAACTCGCGCGAAATCTGTACAACAGTCTGGTGGATAAGTTTAGCAAAATTTATGGTTGGGCTGCTTCAAGTGATCAAGGGCGTTCATTGCATCGTAAGGCGCAAGGTTGGTTTGGCGGAAGTGAACCAATTACAAAATCAAATAAATTCAAAGTAGAAGCAGGGAGATACTGGGAAAAAGACTCATCAAATAGGGATGGCAAAATAAGATCACAGATCAGACAAAACGGTCTGTGATAAAGGCAATGCTTAATTCAATAAGCATTTCATGAATTATGGTAACAAGGCTTGCCCCTGTTCACCGAAGACGATCCTAAAGCAAATCTTGTTATGGAGACCATCCAGCGTGCCAAAGCGTAGCAGTAAGCGTAAACCAGGCAAATCGAGCAAGCCCAGCAAACCGAAGAGTCTCAGTATTCCCGAAGCGCTGAAAGCAGCTATTCAATTGCAGCGAACTGCTCAACTGGACGATGCTGAAACGTTGTATCGACGGATTTTGCAAGCTGTACCTGAGCAGCCCGATGCCCTGCATTTTTTCGGCGTATTACATCACCAGAAAGGTAAAACCCAGGAAGCGGCGGAGTTGATTCGCCGCTCCCTCACTATCAATCCGAAAAACGCTAGCGCGCAGAGCAATTTGGGTAACGTGCTCAAGGAACTCAAGCAATTTTCCGAAGCCGAAACCGCTTACCGGGAAGCGATAGCGTTACAGCCCGATCTCGCCGATGCCCACAACAACCTCGGCACCATGCTCAGGCTGCAGAATAAATCCGAAGCGGCGGTTTCCGCTTACCGACAAGCAATTGAACTCGCGCCTAAACATGCCGATGCCTATCATAATTTAGGCAATGCGCTGGTCGGACTGAAGGAATTCGACGAAGCGGTCGAGATTTATCGGCAGGCCATCCAACTAAATCCAGGCCAGGGTAAGACCTATGAACGGTTAGGTATGGCATTGTATCGGCTGGGTCGAAACGATGAGGCGATTGCGGTGTTTCGCCAATGGCAGAAAGCGGATCCGCTCAATTTAACTGCTGCGCACCTGCTGGCAGCCTGCTCGGGAGAAAACGTACCGACTCGCGCTTCCGATCAGTACGTTGAAGAATTATTTGATCGCTTGGCGACCAGCTTTGACGATCATTTACATGACCTCGAATATCATGCTCCAGACCTGGTAGCCGGGTTAGTGGCCGAGCAATATCCCGATCCCTCACCAACTCTCAGTGTATTGGATGCCGGCTGCGGAACGGGATTAGCGGCGCAGCTGCTCCGGCCTTACGCTGAACGCCTAGTGGGGGTCGATTTATCCGCCGGCATGCTGGACCAGGCTCGTGAACGCGGAGGTTACGACGAATTGGTACAGGCTGAATTAACCGCTTATCTGGAGCAGTGTGCGGCGTCCTGCTTCGATTTGATCGTCTCAGTCGACACCCTGGTTTATTTCGGCGATTTGTGCGATTTTCTTAATGCTGCAGCGGTTACGCTCAAGGAAACGGGTCGATTAATTTTTACTGTTGAACAGGCGGAAGGCGCTGTGGAAACCGACCAAGGTTATCGGCTCAACCCGCACGGTCGCTATAGTCATGCCGAACCTTATCTCAGACAAACCCTGGAGAATGCCGGATTAACGGTGCGCACGATCCGCGGCGAAACCTTGCGCCTAGAGGGCGGCTGGCCGGTGTCCGGTTGGCTGGTATTGGCTGAAAAATAACCAATTCGACTTCTACCCATTCTCAAGCTTCAGCTCGGCAATACGCCATATAATTGACATCCACTCCCGGCGCTAACCAGTAGTCCTGAGACACCGGGTTGTAATGCAAGCCGATGAGTTCATGCACCTGCAAACCCGCCACTCTGCCCCAGGCATCCAGCTCCGAAGGGCGAATGAATTTACCGTAGTCATGGGTGCCCTTGGGTAATAACCGTAACAGGTATTCAGCACCCAAAACGGCATGCAGATATGCTTTCGGGGTGCGGTTGAGGGTGGAAAAAAACACCGGATCGCCGGGTTTTACCAGGGTGGCACAGGCGCGGATCAGGGAAGCTGGATCGGGTACATGCTCCAGCAATTCCATGCAGGTCACCACATCGAAGCTAGCCGGTTCACTGGCCGCTAGCTCCTCGGCGGTGATGTGCCGGTAATCCACTGTCAGGCCATTTTCCAAACTGTGTACCCGGGCCACCACCAGTGGTGCCTCAGCCATGTCGATAGCGGTAAC
>JAZBPA010000081.1:0-12032 GCA_036351435.1 Candidatus Competibacteraceae bacterium | reverse complement strand
GGCAGGTTGTGACGAAGCGCTTACAAGGTATGGTGTATTCATCATCAGCTTCTATGTACCAGGGAAAAAACCGTCATCGTACGCGGTTCGAGATGGTAAATGCTGCCGGCTGCCACGCTGAGACCGCCCGTTTCCAGCTCCGGGTGTGCGGTATCCAGCAAACAGCGCCAATGCACATCACGCTGGATGTCTGGCATGCTAAAAGGGACTGAACCGGTGTAGGCGTTAAACAGCAGTAACAAGGTTTCGTCTCCCTGTGGCTGGCCATCCATAGTGGTGAAAGAACCGGTGTCACCGGCCAGGAGCAAACCCAAGCAACGCGCGGTGTGATCATGCCAGTGTTCGGGAGCCATAGCCGTGCCCTCTGGATTGATCCACTCGACGTCGCGTAAACCGGTTAATTCCGAACGGTGCTCACCGTGTAAAAAACGCGGTCGACGGAGCAGCGGATGGTCCTTACGTAGCGTGATTAGTCGCTTTACAAAATCTAGAAACGCCTGATCCGAGTTGCCGATACTAGCCCAGTTGACCCAACTGATGGGATTGTCCTGGCAATAGGCGTTGTTGTTTCCTTGCTGGCTGCGGCCAAATTCATCGCCGGCCAACAACATGGGAGTACCCTGGGCCAAGATTACAGTCGCCAGCATGTTGCGGCGTTGGCGCAAGCGCATTTCTAAAACGCCGGAGTCATCGGTCGGCCCTTCAACGCCGTAGTTATCACTGAAATTCACTGGGTGGCCGTCACGGTTATCCTCGCCGTTGACATGGTTATGGCGTTCTCGGTAACTCACTAGATCGGCTAAGGGAAAACCGTCGTGACTGGCCACGTAGTTGACGCTGGTCCAGGGACGGCGGCCGTCGTGCTCGAAAATATCGCTAGACCCTAGCAAACAACTGGCCAGATCAGGCAATACGCCTTCGTCTCCTTTCCAAAACCGTCGTACCGTGTCGCGGAAGCGGTCGTTCCACTCCACGGAACCCGGTGGGAAATGGCCGAGTTGATAACCACCAGGGCCGATGTCCCAAGGTTCAGCAATATGTTTGACCTTTGACAGAATAGGGTCTTGGTGGACTGCGTCGAAAAACCCACTGCCCCGATCATAGCCGTACTCTTCACGCCCCAGAGTAGACGCCAGGTCGTAGCGAAAACCATCCACCTGCATCTCTTGCACCCAATACCGCAAACTGTCCATGACCATGTGCAGCACTTGCTGATGGCTAATGTTAACTGTATTCCCACAGCCCGTGTCATTGATGTAATAGCGCGGGTTGTCTCCACGCAAGCGGTAATACGAAGCGTTGTCGATGCCTCTGAAACTGAGAGTCGGTCCCAATTCATTGCCTTCAGCGGTATGGTTGTAAACCACATCAAGCAGCACCTCAATGCCGGCATTATGCAAGCGTCGCACCATCGTCTTGAATTCAGCGACCCCGCCGCCTTCGCTCAAGTAGCGAGGTTCCAGAGCAAAAAATGCGAAAGTGTTGTAACCCCAATAATTACTGAGATTTTTTTCCAGCAAAAACCCTTCGTCCACGAACGCATGAATCGGCATTAACTCTACAGAAGTAATGCCTAACGCACGCAAGTAATTGACGATCTCAGAATGGGCCATGCCGGCGAAAGTACCGCGTTGTTCTGACGGTATTCCTTCGTGGAGCATGGTAAAACCGCGCACATGGTTTTCGTAAATAATGGTCTCAGACCAGGGCACTTGGGGGGCGTGGGCACTGCTCCAAGGAAACCCCGGATCGACAACGACGCATTTAGGCATATGCGAAGCACTGTCGCGACGATCGAAAGATAGGTCCCCCGCCGGATCATCAGGGCGATAGCCGCAGTGAACGTCATTCAAGCGTAGACGACCCTTGAGCTGTTTGGCATAAGGGTCAAGCAGTAGCTTATGATGATTGAATCGATGCCCGAGATGCGGCTCATAAGGACCGTAAACCCGATAACCGTAGAGCGCGCCAGGCTGTAGGTCAGGCAGATAACCATGCCACACTTGGTCGGTGTATTCGGGTAATACAATGCGGTCGGTTTCGTGCTGGCCGGAGGAATCGAACAAACACAATTCGACCTTTTCCGCATTGGCGGAGAACAGCGCGAAATTAACGCCTTGTTTGTCCCAAGTAGCTCCGAGTGGGTATGGCCGGCCCGGCCACACCTTCGGTTTATGCGCGGTCATGAAGTACTCTCTCCTGTGGCATGGCTTATAGCTGTCTGTAACCGAAAAGACTATCGTAAAGCCGTTTGCCGATACAATGATTAGTTTGCAGTGGAAAGGGATTGCGACCGCATAGTCTTACAGCGATGATCATTGCCGGGCATTGTTTTATCATTACCTGCACGCCTGAGCGCTATAACTCTAACTTTCGGATTGCTTGTATGCGTTTGAATCTTGATCGCGATAATAGCCAAAACTTCATCCGCGCTTATGCCGTCGGGTCGCTTACCATTAATGAACAGCGTGTCAAACGCAGTGTCATTGTCACTCCAACTCGGCTGATCAATGATTGGCCGCCGCAACAGTTTAGCGAGTTGGAAGCGCCTCATTTCGCCCAACTCGCCCTGCTAAAACCGGAAATCGTATTGCTAGGAACGGGGGCTCGCCAACAATTTCCTTCACCGCAGGTGATCCACCCATTGTTATCTCAGGGGATCGGGGTGGAAGTGATGGATACTGCTGCGGCTTGCCGCACGTACAATATTATTATGCTCGAAGGCCGCCAGGTGGCGGCGGCCTTGTTGATCATTTAACAACGTTTCGGCGATCAGCCGTACAACACGTCTTCGGAAAAACCTTCATTTTCTAAAATCTTACGCAGCCGTCGCAGCGCGTCGATTTGAATCTGTCGCACCCGCTCGCGGGTTACGCCGATCTCGTTACCGACCTGCTCTAGCGTTGCGCGCTCCTGGCCATTGAGACCGAAGCGCCGTTCTACCACTACCCGTTGTTTGTCATTGAGCTGGTTAAGCCACAACTCCAGATTCTCATTCAGATCTTCTTCTTGTAGCACCTGGGAAGGGTCAAGATTGTTGTCGTCGGGAATCGCATCCAACAGAGAGCGATCTTCACCTTTGCCAATCGGCGTATCGACCGAGGTCACCCGCTCATTCAAACTGAGCATGCGCTTGACCTCGTTGACACTTTTGTTCATGGCCAGGGCGATTTCTTCGGCGGTGGGTTCGTGATCCAGGCTCTGCGCTAATTGCCGAGCGGTCCGCAAATACAGATTGATTTCCTTGATGATATGAATCGGTAACCGGATGGTGCGAGTCTGATTCATGATCGCTCGTTCGATGGTTTGGCGTATCCACCAAGTCGCATAAGTGGAAAAACGAAACCCTCTTTCGGGGTCGAATTTTTCCACGGCGTGAATTAGACCGAGGTTGCCCTCTTCGATCAAATCCAACAACGTCAGACCACGATTCATATACCGACGGGCAATTTTCACCACCAATCGTAGGTTACTCTCAACCATGCGATTACGGGCGCTACCTACACCCTGGAGCGCTAAACGCGCGAAATAAACCTCTTCTTCAGCGGTCAACAGTGGGGAGAAGCCAATTTCTCCCAGATACATGCGGGTGGCATCCAATTCATCTGGAGTGAATTCACGGGTACCCGCTGCCCAGGGATTCTCGCTACTCGCAAAATCGGTTTCCCGATCAGTCGCGGCAATTTCCACTTTCTCCTCCTCCTCATCATCCATCAAAACGTCTTCGTACTGAGTCAGAACCTCAGTACCGGTTTCAATCTCGCGTAGTTCTACCTCACTGCTGGAAAACTGTACGGATTGATTGGTACGTCGAGACATTGCTACCTCCTCGATGGGGGTGGTGTAGAGTGAGACGCTGTTGCGGCACAGCAAGCGGCTTGCTGTTGCCCGCGTCTTCGGTTGTTATAGATTGGATCATGAAATGATTAACCGGCCCCTTGCACTGGCAAAAAGCTCAAGGGATTAACCGGTTGACCATCGCGACGGATCTCGAAATGCAGCATCGGGCGATTTTCACGACCGAGGCCCAGGACCGCAATCGACTGGCCTGAGGTAACGTTTTCGCCTTCATTTACAAAGATCTCGCCCAGGTAGCCGTAAGCGCTCAACAGCGTACCCGAATGCTGGACGATGATAAGCCTTCCGTATCCCGGAAGTCCACTCCCGCTGTACACGACTTTTCCTGACGCTGCAGCGCGCACCGGCTGGCCGGCTAAGCCGCCGATCTGAATCCCTTTACCACCTGGCACTTCCGGTTGGTAACGGCGCAATACTTCACCGTTGGTCGGCCATAGCCAGGTCCGTTGGTCAACAATCCGTTTTGCTGTGTTGGAATGCAAGCCGGTTGGTTGTTGAACAGTCGTTGGGACCAGCGGCTGGTTATGGGTTGATTGCTCGGTTGGGGTTCGCCGCTGCGTTGCTGTCGATGAGCGGGATGAGTTGGATGCTCCGGGTGGTCTAAGCCGAAGCCGCTGTCCTGCATAGATCAGATCAGGCGAATCCAGTTGATTCCATTGCGCCAGCTGCTTGTAATCCAAATCGTAACGCATAGCAATGGTCGATAGGGTGTCGCCACGCTTTACCCGATAACTACTAGGCACCTCTTGGTTACCCTGTGGTGTCCAGGAGGGAGAACTGGCGCAGCCGGCAATCAGGACCAAAAGTCCCAAGGCCAAAACCCGTATACGCCTATCCGTCATTACTTGACGACCACAAAGTATCCGATCACGACAATGCCCAGTGTTATCCAGCCTAAGCGATCAATGTGGGTGCGCAACATCGATTCCATGCGCGCACCTCCCCACCGCATCAGTCCAGCCACCATGAAGAACCGGGCGCCTCGACCGATTGCCGATGCCAGTATAAACGGTACGATAGGCATAAAAATAGTACCGGCGGCAATAGTAAAGATTTTGTAGGGGATGGGGGAAAATCCGGCCAGAAAAATTGCCCAAAAACCCCATACCTGAAACCAGGAATTTGCTCTCAAATAGGTGTCCCAATAACCGGCTTGATGGAGCAGGGGTTCGATCAATTCAAACAGAAACAGGCCGATAACATAACCGAACACGCCGCCCAATACCGAAGTCACTGTAGTCAAACCGGCGAAGTACCAGGCTCGCTTGGGCTGAGTCAAGGCCATAGGGGCCAGCATTACATCCGGTGGGATCGGAAAAAACGACGATTCGGCGAAACTCAATACGGCCAAATACCAAGGGGCATGGGAATGACGAGCCCACGACATGACCCGATCGTGCAAGGCTGAAAACAGATTGCGCATGAGTTATTTCCTGACCACAACGCCATCGGTCGACGGCAGCCTGCTCATAAGTGGTTTAGCCACTGGGTAACCTGATCCAATGCCTTATAGCGGGTAAGATCGACTTGCAATGGAGTAACGGAGACATACCCGGTCCGCACGGCATGAAAATCTGTACCGGGTCCGGCGTCCTGTTCCGGCCCCGCCGGCCCGACCCAGTAAATCATATGGCCACGCGGATCGACGCTTTTGAAGACTGGCTCGGATTTGTGCCGGTGACCGAGTCGGGTGGTTTGAAAACCGTTAAGCTGTTCCCAAGGCAGGTCGGGGACGTTGACATTGAGAATAATGTCGGCCGGTAATGGCCGCTGTTGTAATCCCGACACCAGTCGCTGCGCTACCCTGGCAGCCGTAGCATAGTGTTCCAGTTGCAACCCCACCAAAGAGACCGCCACCGCCGGTCGTCCTAAGAAGCGGCCTTCGATAGCTGCCGCCACGGTGCCCGAATACAGCACATCATCGCCCAAGTTGGCCCCGGCGTTAATACCGGAAACCACCATATCCGGCTCCGGGTCCAATAACCCGGTAATGGCCAGATGCACGCAATCGGTTGGGGTACCTTCAACACTGCAAAAGCCGTTGTCATGATGGGTCGTATACAACGGGCTTTTCAAGGTTAAGGAATTGCTCGCCCCACTGCGATCCCGGTCCGGGGCCACGACCTGTACCTCGGCCATTTCGCCCAGTGCGGCGGCGAGACACACAATGCCTCGCGCCTGATAACCGTCATCATTGCTAACCAATATCCTCATCGACTGTGACTGCCTCTTGCAAATTGACGGAGGCCACCTACAAACTAAAGGCTAAGCGGCGAAAATCCGGCTGGAATCGTTGCCCTGGCCCGACGCTCTGCCCATCATGTTGTGAGGCACCTATGACCAAACGATTCGATCTGGATCCAGAAGAACGCGAATTGTTTCGCCAACAGGTAGGTCCCGTCAAGCGATTACCGCAAGATCGCGCCGAACCATATCGGCCTAAACCTGCACCGTTCCCTCAATCCACCTGGACTGATGAACGCCAGGTATTACAGGACATGGTGTCGAATTATTTCGAGCCGGCTGATATGGACACCGGCGATGAACTGTATTATTGCCGCGAAGGGTTGCAGCACAGCGTGTTACGCAAATTACGCCGGGGTCAGTATCGGGTCGGCGCGGCGTTGGATCTGCACGGCATGACGGTAGATACTGCCCGCGAAGCCCTGCTCGTGTTTCTGAATACCGCCCGACGCAATGGGCTCAACTGTGTAAGGGTGATTCACGGTAAGGGCAAAGGCTCGCGCCACAAGGGACCGGTGTTGAAAACCAAAGTTAATCATTGGCTGCGCCAACGCGACGAAATCTTGGCGTTTTGCTCGGCCCGGCCGGTAGACGGTGGCACGGGCGCGATTTATGTGTTACTCAAGCGACAGTTTTAAGTTAATAATTCCAGCGCCGATTAATCCCGCGCTGTTTACGTTTTTTGAGTCGCTGAGCGAGCTTTTGACGTTCTTCAGCCAGCGTGATCAGCACGTCCTGCGCTCCTCGGCCATCTTCATCATCTACGAGGGTGCGTTGCAGATAGCGGCCATCGGCTTGCATATCCCAAACGCTGCGTCGATTAGTCAATTGCACATCCAAAATTTGGCGTAATTTCTCCCGTAACTCTTGACTCTCCACCGGCACCACCACCTCGACCCGGCTTTCCAAGTTACGTTTCATGCCATCGGCAGAGCCCGTGTAGTATTCCTCGTTTCCGCCATTATGAAAATAATAAATACGCGCGTGTTCGAGAAACCGGCCCACCACACTGATGACGCGAACAGTATCTGAAACCCCGGCAATACCGGGACGTAACCGACAGGTATCACGGACAATCAGATCGACTTTCACCCCGGCCTGGGAGGCCCGGTATAAGGCGGCGGTAATGTCCTTGTCCTCCAAGGCGTTCATTTTGAATTGGATCAGGCCGGGAGTTTGCTCGGAATGCACCGCGATTTCCCGCTCAATTTTGGCGAGTAACGCGGGTTTGAGATGGATAGGGGCTGGTAGCAATTTATGATAATTCCGTTTGGGCACATAACCGGTGGTCAAGTAATTGAATAATTCCGTTAGGTCTTCGCCGATCACCGGATCGCAAGTTAAAATCCCCAAGTCACAGTAGAGACGAGCCGTTCCCGAATGGTAATTACCGGTGCCGATATGCGCGTAGCGGCGCAAACCGTCGTAGTCTTGGCGCACCACAAAAATGACTTTACTGTGGGTTTTCAAGCCCAATACGCCATAGGTGACGTGGATACCCGCTTCTTCCAGCCGGTTGGCCCACTGGATATTAGCGAATTCGTCGAAGCGGGCTTTAAGCTCTACCGCCACTGCCACTTGTTTGCCGTTTTGCGCCGCATCGACCAGATATTGAATGATTTTGGAATTCTGTGAAGTACGGTACAAAGTCATTTTAATTGCCAGTACCTTCGGGTCGCGGCTGGCTTCTTTAAGAAAGCGCTCTACCGAGGTCACGAACGACTCATAAGGATGCTGCAATAGGATAGGACCTTGTTCGCGAATGACATGAAAAATATTGGGCGCGCCGATCAACTTAGGATGATCTAACGGATGATGGGGTGGATCATGTAAATCCGGCCGGTCGATAGACATCAATTGCATCAAATCGCGTTTGGCCAGCAGCCCGTCCACTTCAAACACATCGGAATCTTCGTTGAGGCCAAGTTCGGCGGCCAACATACCACGATGGGTGGGGTCCATACCCTTTACCACTTCCAAACGCACGATGGGGGCGAATTTACGGTCGCGCAACTCCGATTCAATCATGACCAGCAAGTCGTTTGCCTGTTCTTCAGCTTGCTCAGTAATCGCATTACGGGTGACGCGAAACAACTCACAGGCCTCAACCACCATGCCGGGGAACAGCAGATCCAGATTATTCGCGATGACATCTTCGAGTGGTACGAACAAGGCATTGTCATCAACCGGTAAAAAACGCGGAATGCCGCTGCCCACCGGCACCTTGATGCGAACCAGGGCGCTGTAGTCATCTTCCGGATAGCGCAGAGTGACTAGCAAATTCAAAGATAAATTGGAAATAAACGGGAAGGGATGAGCGGGGTCCATCGCTTGCGGAGTGACCAGCGGAAAGATATTACGGAGGTAATAATTGCGCATTTGCGCTTGTTGTTCGGCGGTCAAGCGCTGGTGGCTGCGCACCACAATCCCTTGCGCTTTAAGCAGCACGTGCAACTGCAGCGCTAACAGGCGTTGCTGTTCTTCGAGGTCAAGGACCGTTGCATAACATTCGCTAATTTGTTGCTGTGGGGTACGGCCATCCACTGTCAACTCCTTGACCCCAGCACCGAGTTGTTGCTTCAAGCCGCCAATCCGTTTCATGAAAAACTCATCCAGATTAGAACTGACGATAGCAAGAAATTTTACCCGCTCTAACAGTGGATTGCGCTCGTCCTGGCCCTCGTGCAATACCCGGCGATTGAATTCCAGCCAAGTGAGTTCCCGGTTGAGATACCATTCGGGGGCATTCAAATCAATCGGTTGCGCAGCAGTATGTGGGTCTTCAATGGTCAGTTGGTCGTTTTTTTGAGTTTCGTCAACGATAGTGCTCTCCTTCAAGGGTAGAGTTTCTAGTGTGTTGATCTTAGTGTGCGGCTCGTTTTTTGCCGTCATAACTTGTGGTACCTTAAAGTTTGGATTGTGAGAATAAACTAACGCAAGCTTAGAGGATTATTGTTACCGCGAGATTCAATAGTCGGCGCACAACGTTGGCGTTGTTTTTTTAACACAACTGTATATTGGCGTATCGCATAGTATCGTTTGTGTTAAACTCAACATAATTTTGATACATTTGGCAGAACGATTTTAGTTCACTACCGATGAGCTCTTTGGTCGGTCAATGACCTGCATCAAAACAACTAAAGATCATTCATTCGTCATTCAGTCCAAGGTTGTAATCTGAAGGAGATTCTGATGAAGCGATGGCTTTGCATAGGGGTATCGTGTTCGTTTCTGATGCTCGCCGCTCCCTGTCAAGCAGGTAAGGTTTACAAGTATGTTGATCGACAAGGGGTAACCCACTACACCAACGTACCTCAGGACTCACGCTATAAACTAGCAATGGTAATTAAGGACAGCGCTCCGGGGACCAAACCGCCCTCTAGTTATACGCCGCTCAATCCGAAAAATCGCAGTTATTCGATCAATTTCAACGGCAAATCCAGCAGCAAGCATTCCGGCAAACCGTTCCGGGTCAATGAAAAAAATCGCCGTTTGTTCGCCCCCCACATTGACCGCATCGCCCGCAAACACAATTTGGATCCCCTCTTGCTGCATGCAGTCATCAGCGCTGAATCAGCCTTCAACCCCAGAGCCGTTTCCCCCAAAGGCGCCACCGGTTTGATGCAGCTTATGCCGGCTACCGCCCGACGTTTCGGGGTGTACAATTCGCTTGATCCGGTGGCAAATATTGAAGGTGGTGCCAAGTATCTGCGCTGGTTGATGAAAAAGTTTCGGGATCAGCGTCTAGCATTGGCCGCTTATAACGCTGGCGAGGGTGCGGTTATGCGTTATGGTAATCGCATACCGCCTTATAAAGAAACCCGCACCTATGTCAGCCGAGTACAACGTTTTTATAGCCATTATCGGCGCTTCAACTAGTCTTATCTTGATTCAACCGGCCAGCGAGCGATGTCGTTCTGTTGGTCGGTGCTTCCTACCCTGTCTTTCTCTCACCGTCGCCCGCATAGCCGCGCTGCTGGCGGTGCTATTGAATACTGCTCCGCTGCATGCTGATGCGCTCTCATTAAGCGCTCAGCGGTTGGCTTTTGTAGCCGCCGACAAAGGGTTGCAAGCGGGTGTTGCTGTGCCTTACACCCAGCTCAGCGATTATCCGCTCTATCCCTATCTGCGTTATCGCGACCTTCGTCAGCGTTTAGAGCACTATCCCAATGTGGAAATCCGGGATTTTCTACGAACCTTTGCCGATACGCCGTTAGCCGGGCGCTTACGAAGTGCTTGGTTGCGGCAGCTAGCCAAAGATCAACGATGGTCCGATTTTCTCCAAGATTACCGTGGCGATCAAGATGCTGCGTTGGTGTGTTGGTACCGCCAAGCACTGCTAAATACCGGCCAACCTAAGCAAGCACTGGCGGGTATTGATGAGGTTTGGATGCGGGGTGTCTCGTTACCCAACGCCTGCGATCCACTATTCTCGCTCTGGCAAGCGCAAGGGGGCATAACCTCGGAACGCTTATGGCGCCGTTTTGGTTTGGCTATAGGGAATGGTGAATTACGCTTGGCGCGTTATCTACGCAGCCTAATGCCCGCACAAGATCAAACAACTGCGGCGCTCTGGCTGGCTGTAGATGATGATCCGCAGTTAATCTTGCAGTCCGAGCGGTTCGTTAGGCAACATCCGCGGACCGCTGACATTCTGTTGCATGGTTTGAAACGTTGGAGTCAGCAGGATTCGGTTAGCGCAGCAGCTGCTTTGGATACCCTGAAACCGGACTACGCGTTACCCCAACAACCTCTGGCAGAGCTAGAACGCCAACTAGCGTTGTTTGTCGCCAGCCGAGGCCACCCGAGTGCATTGCAGCGCCTTACGGATTTGCCTGCCGCGTTGGTCGATGAAGATGTACAAGAATGGCGGGTGCGGGTTCATCTGCAACAAGCGGATTGGCAGGGAGTATTGCACTGGCTGGATCAATTACCAGTGGCACTGAATGCTAAACCTCTCTGGCGTTATTGGCGGGCTCGTGCCTTGGAAGCAAGTGGTCGTAACGACGAGGCAGCAAGCCTATATCGGTCCCTGGCGGGCGAGCGAGATTATCATGGTTTTCTCGCCGCTGATCGTTTGGAACGGCCTTATCAGTTGCCCGATGTCCCGGTAACGGTAGTAGCTGTCACCCAGGACACTCTACAACAACTTGCCGGGATCCAGCGAGCGCGAGAACTCTTTTTCTTGAACCGCTCTTGGGAGGCACGCAGTGAATGGCAGCTGGCAACAGCGGACCTCGAACAGGAGCAATTGCGACAAGCCGCCAAGCTAGCCCAAGCGTGGGGCTGGCACTATCAGGCCATCATGACCCTGGCACGAACGAAATATTGGGATGATCTGGAGTTACGCTTTCCACTACCGCACCAAAATCAAGTAATTATACAGGCCCAGCGAGCAGGAGTAGATCCGGCTTGGGTTTATGCGGTGATGCGTCAGGAAAGTTTATTTCGCGCCGATGCCCGTTCTGCTGCGGGGGCATTAGGTTTGATGCAAATTATGCCGGCTACAGGACAACAAATTGCAGAGCAGCTGAGGCTTGGTGAGTTTAAACGGGTTGATCTGTTGGTGACCGATACCAACATTCGCTATGGCGTTCATTACTTAAGCCGTATCTTGGATCGTTTGCAAAACAACCCAGTATTAGCTACTGCCGCTTATAATGCCGGCTCTTTCAGAGTGTTGCAGTGGTTGCCCGAACAAAAGCCGATAGCAACAGATCGCTGGGTGGAGACAATTCCCTTTTTTGAAACCCGCAGCTATGTAAAACGTGTCTTAGAATATGCGGTTATCTATGCTCAACGGCTCGAAAATAAGTCGCATTTCACTGTTGCGCAGCGAGAATGGGTGTTACCTGCAGAACCTTGAGTTAATAGCCTTCGAAAACAAAGTGGGCCATGCCGATTTGCACTTCGTCCCCGTGACTCAAAGC
>JAZBPA010000080.1:0-13397 GCA_036351435.1 Candidatus Competibacteraceae bacterium | reverse complement strand
ATAATCAATTTTTAACGTTTGCAGTGGATGACTCGTAGAAAAACCTAACGGGGCGGAAAAGCGGCAGCTTCAAGGCTGTCCGCCTTCATCCGCTTGTTCTATCTCTCTTTAAGTTGTTGCTTCATACCATTTGCGCAACACACTATCAGCAAGAAGGCTTTGATTGCTACTTACATATTCAATGGTCTGGTTCAGAAGACCATCCCAAGAATCTAGATCTCCTGGTGGACGTAAAGCCCAGCCCAATTCATCAAGGGTCCAATGTGACTTGGCTGAGTTCCTTAGCTGTGATGTAGTAACGAGGTTGTCATCTGAATTCGTACCGCCTCGTGCAATTGGAGTAACATGATCAACCGTTGGATAGAAGTACCAATACGCCATATGGGTTTCATCTGTCTTCCAGTGTGCTTGATAGGGAAAGTCGCTGGGCAATTCGAGACTTAGGATTCTCAACGCACCTGGAAACAGCAATTTGCCACCCGAGTATCTGTCAACGAAACCGTCTCGCAAGAAGATCTGCATACATTGCTTTAGTGTGTACCTACGGCTAGTCCTCTCAATGGACTTATGAGGAAAGCCTCGGCGAATGGCTTCAGCAGCCCCAGCGCTATCACCGGCGGTTAGAGAACTAAACGCACGCTCAATTGTTTCCAGTTTGTCCATTCGATAGCTTGAGAATATAGGAATTAAGGGGCCATATTATCGGTTATGGCTCTTAACTAATCCCCGTAACCCGCCGATCAGTAAGTAATACACGAAATCAGCGGGTTACGCTTTGCTAACCCGCGCTACGAGCTACTTGCTAGGCTCAGTCGTCGTTTTGCCGTAGCGCAAACGGTGGCAAAACGGTCTGCTGGAGAGCCGTTTTAAGGCTTGCAGCCATTGGGAAGCCTTGCTGCTCCCATTGCTTGAGATCTTCAACAATCGCGTGGATGTTATAGCCATGCTTTACCGAATACTCATCACGCAGCCCGCGTGTTTCTTCAACAATTGGATCATTCCACATTAGGCTTGCCTCCAGTCAGTTCTTCGGGGGTGCAAAGGATAAGTGACTCAAAACCACATTCGCGGCAAACTCGTTCGATTAGTGGCCTTATTAAGGCATTAGCGATGTGTTTGCAGTTCCAGGTGAGCAGAAAACTGAGTTGATGGTACGCGGCCGTGGCGATGTGCAGTGCGTCCGCAGCAGCCTTTGCTGGAAGCGCTGCCTGTAGGATGAGACGTTCGGCTAGCTCTTCGGCCTCCGGTGTAATGGCGAGAAGGGGAATGCCTTGCAACCATTGCAAACGAGCCGATGCTGCCGCCAAGTCTCCGGCACTAGCTTCTCTGAGTACCAAAGCCGAAGCATAGACAGAAAAATCGTCACGTTCTGTAACCCACCACTCATGGGTAATCTGCTGATGACCCGCCGCAATGATGTCACGGCTAGGGTGTGCAGCCAGATAGCTGATGATGCTTGTTTCAATGTAGACGGTGTTGCTCATGGTCTAATGCTAACATCTTCCTTGTATTACTCGCACCAGCAACCCCTAGCACTGAACCAGCCCTTATAAATAAAAAACATAAACTAGCGGTCAGTCTGTCTTTTGGCATCGGGTATTATTTCCCAGAACTCCCCACCGGAATCACCCCGCCCACAGGCGGTTCTGGTTCAAGTTCCGATAGCGAACGTTGTTGCCATAACAGATCGTATTGGCCCGACCAGGTTAGTGAATACCCTGCCGGTAAGCGGACTTCCTCACGGACCAGTTTCTGCGCTTGACGGACGTAAGTCCCCAAATCCACGCCGCGAATATCGACAAACGTCCAGCCGTTGATGCGGGCGTTTTCGCTTTTCAGCACCGGGGGGCCATCGACGATGCTGATATCAGCAACTTGACGCAATGGAATATGCGCGCCGGTGGGGGTAATGAGTGGCAAATCTTTGAGCTTTTCCAAATCATCCCGCAATGCTCGCGGAAAGCGCAAATTCACCGGATACCGCTCCAAGCCTTCGACGGTTTGAGTGATATTCACTCCCCCCAACGCAGCCCGGAAGATTTCATTGATGTCGGCGATGTTCAAGCCGTAGCGGGCGGCGTTCACCCGATTGGGATTGACTTCGATATATCTTCCCCCGGCTACTCGTTCGGAATAGGCCGAGGTCGTTCCCGGCACCTGCATGACTGCTTGTTCCACTTGCCGACCGATTTCCTCAATAACTTTGATTTCAGGACCGACGATCTTGATCCCCACCGGGGTTTTTATTCCGGTGGCCAACATGTCGATGCGGGTCTTGATGGGTTGCACCCAAGCGTTGGTCAAGCCGGGAAATTTAACCGTCCGATTTAGTTCCTCGATGAGCTTATCCAGCGTCATACCGGGCCGCCATTCGTCGTGCGGCTTGAGCTGGATGGTAGTTTCCAGCATGGTCAGCGGCGCCGGAGAGGTTGTCCACCACCCGCTGAATCAATGCTGCCCGGTTGTAGACTTCGATCACTTCCACTCCAGCCGGTAGTCCTGCTTTGAGAGATTCCAGTTTTTCCTTGACTCGTTCGATGGTGACCAGCGCATTTTCCCCGTAGCGCATCACCACGATGCCACCGGTTACCTCGCCGAGTCCGTCCAATTCGGCGAT
This sequence comes from Candidatus Competibacteraceae bacterium, assembly GCA_036351435.1. Lineage (GTDB taxonomy): Bacteria > Pseudomonadota > Gammaproteobacteria > Competibacterales > Competibacteraceae > JAAUQA01. Next base: position 10,780 of record JAZBPA010000080.1, on the reverse strand, counting down.
GCCGCGGCGCATCTGCGGCCCCAGATCGACATGGGCGATGTCGCGCAACAGCAGCGGCGTACCTTGATCGCCCATCACCCCGATGGGAATGGTTTCGATATCGGCCACGGATTGTAGATAGCCGCGGCTGCGAATCATGTATCCCGCTTCGCCTTTTTCCACCACCGAACCACCGGCTTCTTGATTAGCCCGGCGGATGGCTTCGTTGACTTGACGTAGGGGAATACCGTAAAAGCGCAGTCGGTTGGGGTCCACTACGATTTGATATTGGCGCACCATGCCACCGACCGTAGCGACTTCGGCGACGCCGGGTACGGTCTGCAACTCGAACTTCAAGAACCAGTCTTGCAACGAGCGTAACTGGGCGAGATCGTGCTGGCCGGTGCGGTCAATCAGCGCGTACTGATAAATCCACCCGACACCCGAAGCGTCCGGTCCCAGCCGTGGTTGTACTCCATCCGGCAACAGAGCGGCGGCTTGATTGAGATACTCCAGTACCCGGGAACGCGCCTAGTACAAATCGGTACCGTCTTCGAAAATGACGTAGACGAAGGAATCGCCGAAGAACGAGAATCCGCGCACCGCCGTCGCGCCAGGCACTGACAACATAGTTGTAGTAATCGGATAAGTGACCTGATCTTCCATCACCCGAGGCGATTGCCCCGGATAAGTCGTTTTGATGATGACTTGCACATCGGACAGATCGGGGATGGCGTCCAAGGGGGTTTGCTGCAGCGACAACCACCCCCAACCGGTCAGCATCACCGTGGCCACCAGCACCAGAAAACGATTTTGGATGGACCAGAGGATCAGACCACGCAGCATGTCAGTTCTCCATCTGCATCATCATTTGGGCGGGCGCAGGTTTCGGTTCCAGCGGCTGCATACGGCGGAAACTGGCTTGCAAGTTACTTTCCGAGTCGATCAGGAATTGGCCGGATACCACCACTCGTTCACCTTCCTGCAGCCCATCCAGAATCTCAATACGGTCTTGGGCACGTAGACCGACTTCGACCGCAGCCGGTTGAAATCGACCGTCGCCCAGATCTTTGATGACCCGCTCTTGGCCACCGGTGACGATCAGCGCCTCAAGCGGGATGGTTAATGCGTTCGAGTGAGGCGTGCCTTGGATATTGGCATGGACGAACATATTAGGCTTGAGTATGCCGTCTGGATTTTTGAAGCGCAGCCGCACTTGCAAGGTGCGGGTTCTGGGGTCCAATTCCGGATACACATAGTCGACCGTCCCTTCCCAGACCCGACCCGGCAACGCGGGGATTTTGATCTCTGCCGAATTGCCGACCCGGACTTGATCGAGCTGATGTTCGAACACATCGACCTGCACCCAGACGGAAGCGACATCGCTGATAGTAAATAGCTCCATATCCGGTTTCACGTACATCCCTTCCCGCAACCCCATTTTGGTGACGATGCCGGCGATAGGCGCCAATACCGGCACGGTTTCCTGAACCTGACGGGTTTTGCTGATAGCGGCTACGACACTGTCCGGCACATCCAATAAGCGTAACCGGCGAGTCGCCCCTCGGACCAAGTCCTGGCGGCGTTTACCCGAAGTGGAAATGCCCTCTAATGCCAGTAGATATTCCTCTTGAGCGTTAACGATTTCCGGTGAATAGAGATCCAAAAGCACCTGGTTGCGTTTGACTGCATCGCCTTCGGCACGTACTCGCAGTTTTTCCACCCAGCCGGCGGCACGCGGATGCACATGGCCCATACGGTCTTCGTCGTAGGTGATAGAACCGACGGTTTCGACCAGTTTGTGTAGCGAGGAAAGTTCAACCACAGCCGTGCGAGCGCCCATATTTTGTAGTGTTTCCGGGCGGACGGTGACAATGGGTGGGCCGAAATCGCCACCAGCGTCGGATTGCACTTGCTGTTCTTCCAGCGCCATGCCACAGATGGGGCAATTGCCGGGCTCGCCGCGCACAATTTGCGGATGCATGGGGCAAACATACGTAGCATCGGCGTGTTTACGGGCATGTTCGATCACCGAATCATCCTGTGCTTCGGCCATGGTTTCGCTGGGTTTTAGCGAGGCACTGGAGTCCTGGGGACTGCAAGCAATCAGTAGCATTGCCACTCCGACAAGCAGAGTAGCGCCTAACCAATATTTATTGGACATGCAAAGTCCCCGTTGAAAATAAAGATCGCTGAACGAATTAGTTTGCCGAGCGTGGTTGCTTACAGCTTATCTAAAATCAGACCCATAGCGGGCGCAATAATTCGTATTACGAGGTATGCAGCAGGAAAGATGCGATTCTTCAGAGTGGGTAACGGTGCCGACCATTGTCGACACCGCGAAAGAAAAGTGCGGGACTAAAGCGACTGCATTGCTGGCGTCGTTACTGTGTACGATACGTTGAGTTCAATCGTGGTTGGGATGCTCATCCACCACCGGAGGGGTCGGTCGTCTTTGACACTGCTGCCCGATCATCGGGTGATGCGTTAACAACTGTGGGGGTGACAGGGTGCCAGCCAGTCACCAGCATACGGGCCCAAGCATGTTGGCTTATTATTCCTTCCGGGGTTAACCCAAGTTGACCGCATTTGGGCGGTTGGTTAGCGGAGAATGAATTATTCGCGCTAAATAAAACAATCACTGTCAACACGCTGGTCAGCAAATGGTTTTTCATGCGTCGTGCACTCATCGTGAGGTGGTCGATCGTCAAGACTACTATCCCGGGCCTTAATGCAGACTGAATGAGGGGGATGATGCACAGTCCAAGCTTACTTCCCATATCATTCTGATTTGTAAGGGCAGGGAAGAGCATAATAGACAATGTCTAAAGCTAAAATATTGACCAGGATCAGTTGTGATTGAGATTCGTTTACAATGAGCTGATTGCTTATACGCCGACAACTTTCGCTTGTAAGCTGGACGGGAAGCCTATGCCGATAGTGGGTGATTTGTGGGTAAGCAGGTGGTGTAAGGGGCAGCTCACGCCGCAACTGCCCGCCCGATAATCATTCGCTGCACATCGGAAGTGCCCTCGTAAATCTGGCACACCCGCACATCGCGATAAATCCGTTCGACCGGGTAATCCTTCAAATACCCGTAACCTCCATGAATCTGAATGGCGTCGGAACAGACTCGCTCGGCCATTTCCGAGGCGAATAGCTTGGCCATCGCCGCTTCTTTCAAACAAGGCCGATCTGCATCCTTTAGGCTTGCCGCGTGCAGAATCAATTGCCGGGCCGCTTCGATTTGGGTGGCCATATCCGCCAGCCGGAAGTTCACTGCCTGATGGTCTATCAGCGGTTTGCCGAAACTTTGCCGGTCTTTGGCATAAGCGGTCGTCGCTTCGAAAGCCGCCCGCGCCATGCCGACACACTGTGAGGCAATGCCGATCCGGCCGCTTTCCAAATTAGCCAGCGCAATCCGATACCCTTGGCCCTCCTCACCCAACCGATACGCGACCGGCACGCGCAAATCATCCAATAGAATCTGTGCGGTGTCGGAAGCGTGCTGACCCATCTTGTCTTCCACCCGTGCCACGACGTAGCCGGGCGTATTGGTTGGCACGATAAAGGCACTGATGCCTTTCTTGCCGGCCTGTGGATCGGTCACGGCGAAGATAATCGCTATGTCGGCGTGTTTACCCGAAGTGATGAATTGCTTTTCGCCGCTGAGTACGTACTCGTCGCCCTCGCGGCGGGCACGGGCACGAAGGGCGGCCGCATCGGAACCGGCTTGCGGTTCGGTTAAACAAAACGCTCCCAGATGTTCGCCGCTTGCCAACGGTTTCAGGAACTGCTCTTTTTGCGCTGTGGTGCCGAATTTCAGGATAGGTCCGCACACCACCGAGTTGGTTACACTGATGATGGTGGAGCAGGCTCCGTCACCTGCTGCTATTTCCTCCAAGGCCACCGCGAAAGAAACATAATCGGAACCGGACCCGCCCCATTCCTCGGGGACAATCATGCCGAATAAGCCCATTTCGGCCATTTCCCGCAACGCATCTCGCGGAAAACTCTTGTTCCGATCCCATTCTGCGGCGAACGGTGCTAGGCGGTGGCGGGCGAATTCGCCGACCGCATCGCGGATCATTTCCTGTTCTTTAGTCAGTATCATGATTTTACAGCCGCTCTACCGCTAACGCCGTCGCTTCGCCACCGCCGATACACAGACAAGCGATGCCGCGCTTGAGGTCGTATTTCTGCAAGGCATGTAATAACGTCACCACGATACGGGCGCCGGTCGCCCCGATGGGATGGCCCAGTGCCACTGCACCGCCATGGACGTTGACTTTGTCGTGCGGCAAGTCCAAATCACTTAACGCCACCATCGCCACACAGGCAAAGGCCTCGTTGATTTCGTAGAGATCAACGTCTTGGGCGCTCCAGTTCACTTTTTCCAATAACTTGCGTATAGCGAATACCGGCGCGGTGGTGAACAGGGCCGGTTGATGGGCAAATCCGGCATGACCACGAATGACCGCGAGCGGTTGCAAGCCGCGCCGTTCGGCTTCGGATAAGCGCATCAGCACGGTTGCGGACCCGCCATCGGAAATCGCACTGGAATTGCCGGCGGTGACCGTGCCGTTTTTACGAAAAGCTGGTTTGAGCGCCGCCATCTTGTCGATGGATTTTTTAAACGGCGCTTCGTCGTGTTCGACGATGATCTCGCCCTTGTGGCTTTTGACTGGGACTGGCACGATTTCCGCTTTGAACGTGCCATCTTGAATGGCCTGCTGGGCTCGGTTTAGGGATGCCACAGCGTATTCATCCTGTCCTTCGCGGGTAAAGCCGTACTGTTCGACACAGTCTTCGGCAAACTCGCCCATCAGCTTGCCTTTCTCATAGGCGTCTTCGAGGCCGTCGAAGAACATGTGATCCAGCACTTGACCATGACCTAAACGGTAACCATCGCGCCCTCTGCGCAATAGATATGGCGCGTTGGTCATACTTTCCATACCACCCGCCACCATGATATCGGCGTTGCCGAGCAGAATCGAATCATGGGCCAGAATCATGGATTTCATGGCTGAGCCGCAGACTTTATTAATAGTGGTGCATGGGGTGCTTATCGGAATGCCCGCGCCCAAACTGGCTTGGCGGGCCGGTGCTTGGCGTAGTCCGGCGGGTAGCACGCAACCCATGAAGACTTCTTGCACGTCATCTGGTTTGATACCGGCCCGTTCAACAGCAGCACGAACCGCATCGGAACCTAATTCGGTGGCGGGCACACCGGTGAACTTCCCTTGAAAATTGCCCATCGGGGTACGGACGGCGCTAGCGATAACAATCGGATCTGAGTTCATAGCAGCCACCGGTTAGCAGGTTTCGTTGAACAATTCGCGGCCGATCAACATCCGCCGGACTTCGGAGGTGCCTGCGCCGATTTCGTAGAGCTTGGCATCACGTAATAAACGGCCGGTGGAATAATCGTTGATATAGCCATTGCCGCCCAAACACTGAATGGCTTCCAAGGCCATCCAGGTGGCTTTTTCGGCGGCGTAGAGAATCGCCCCTGCGGCGTCTTTACGGGTGGTTTCACCCCGGTCACAGGCCGCGCCCACCGCATAAACGTAAGCTTTGCAGGCGTTCATCATCGCGTACATATCGGCGAGCTTGCCTTGCATCAGCTGAAATTCGCCGATGGGCGTGTCGAATTGCTTGCGCTCGTGTACATACGGCAGCACTGCATCCATGCAGGCTTGCATGATGCCCAGCGGGCCGCCGGCCAATACGGCGCGTTCGTAATCCAGACCGCTCATCAATACCTTGACGCCTTCGTTAAGTGGACCGAGGATGTTTTCTTCCGGTACTTCGCAATCTTCGAACACCAACTCGCAGGTGTTGGAACCGCGCATACCGAGCTTATCCAGTTTCTGAGCGGTGGAGAATCCGGCAAAGCCCTTCTCAATCAGGAATGCAGTGATACCTCGTGGACCGGCTTCGGGTACGGTTTTGGCATAAACAACCAGAGTGCTGGCTTCGGGACCGTTGGTAATCCACATTTTGCTGCCGTTGAGAATATACCGATCCCCTTTTTTGTCGGCTCGTAGCCGCATCCCGACCACGTCGGAACCAGCGCCGGGCTCACTCATGGCCAGCGCACCGACATGTTCGCCGGAAATCAGCTTGGGTAAATAGCGGCTTTTCTGTGCTGAGTTGCCATTACGACGAATCTGATTGACGCACAGATTGGAGTGCGCGCCATAGGACAGGCCCACCGAGGCAGACGCGCGGCTGATTTCTTCCATGGCGACGATATGAGCGACATAACCCATGTCACTGCCACCATACTCTTCTTCCACGGTGACGCCGAGTAAGCCAAGATCGCCGAATTTTAGCCACAGATCGGCAGGGAATTCGTTGTTGCGATCGATGTCGGCGGCGCGGGGAGCGATTTCCTTAGCGGCGAACGCTTGCACGGAATGTCGCAGGGTATCGACTGTGTCGCCGAGCGCGAAATTCAGGGAAGGGAAGTGCACCATTGGTCTCTCCAAGTGCGTTGATATAGCGTGAAAATCAGCAGATTCGCTGACGTTGGGACGCTGGAGTAGGTTGATAAGTAATACATTATATTACGTTTACGTAAACGTCAATATATAACCAGAATTTCAGTGTGGATTGAGTGCTTTCACCCGGCGATCACTCGGCCCGGTCCAGCTCGTGAATCTTGCGTTCCTGCTTATTGATTGACTGCATTGGCTGCTCCAACTCGGCCAGACGCTTGGCGCATTCGCCTTCGGCACTGTCGATCTCATAGAGAACCGCTTCGATGTCACGCTGCTGTTGTCTAAGAATCGCGCGCCGTTCACGCAAGATTTTGACGAATCGACGTAGCTGCCTTTCCTCACCGCCTGCGCTATCGAACAACTCAAACAATTCCCGGATTTCGCCCAGACTAAAACTTAAGCGCTTGCCGCGCAGAATCAATTTCAGACGGGTGTGGTCACGCTGACTATAAATGCGTTTGCGACCTTCGCGCTGCGGATTCAGCAATCCCTGATCTTCGTAGAAACGGATGGCGCGGGTGGTGACGTTAAATTCTCGGGCAAAGTCGGTAATGGTGTAAGTGGCAGATATTAACTTGCGATTCATAGACGATAGCAACGAATTTCAAAATTATGATTTCTTATCTTATCACGTTTACGTAAACGTTAAGTCGCTCGCTACATCTGAGTTTCCCCCGTAGAATAGCTAAGTAAAACCGTATCAATCCGCCGCGGAGAATCGCTATGACTAAAGACTTATGGGGTGATCAGGCAGGCAGCTTCGGACCAACCAACTGGACCGCCGGCGCTATCTCGCCGCATGTAGACGTTTTGGAAAATGATCGGGAAATTAGGGTTGTGTTGGAACTGGCTGGCGTTAAGCAGGACGATATTCATCTATCGATCCACAACGGCGTTCTAGTCGTTTATGGCGAAAAGCGCCCCCATAATAAAGAAGAATGGAACGCAGTCATTATCTGGCCCAGCGCGCTTTCGGCACCTTCAGACGCACCATCAATCTGCCCTACGGACTGGACGATGAGGCGGCGGAAGCAGATTTTTCCGATGGGGTGCTCACTATCCATATTCCTCGGGTCAAAGATGTGATCCCAGCGGGTCGGAAAATCCCGATCAAATCGAAGAAGTCCAATAATGACTGAACTGACTCATTTCAACGCCTCCGGCGAGGCGCACATGGTCGATGTGGGCGACAAGGACATCACCCAACGCATCGCCATCGCCGAGGGCTATATCTCCATGCAAACGTATACTTTGCAGCGAATCATTGCCGGTGATCATAAAAAAGGCGATGTGCTGGGCATCGCGCGGATTGCCGGCATTATGGGGGCCAAGAAAACCGCCGAACTGATTCCGCTCTGCCATCCGTTAGCACTGACCCGAGTGGAAGTAGAACTCGATCCGCACAGCCGGGACAACGCCGTGCTTTGCCAAGCCACGGTGGAAACCCGGGGCCAAACCGGGGTGGAAATGGAGGCCCTGACTGCCGTGCAAATCGCCTTGTTGACGATTTACGATATGTGCAAAGCCGTGGATCGGGGCATGACTTTGGATGGCGTGCGGCTGCTGGAAAAATCCGGCGGTCGTTCCGGGCATTGGCGGCGGGAATCTTGAGCGATATCAAGCCATGTTAATGAGTGACACACTGTATATCGATACGCCGCAAGCGCTCGTTGAATTCTGCCAATCATTGCGGAACAGCGACTGGATCGCACTGGACACGGAATTCATCCGCGAGCGCACCTATTATCCCCAACTGTGTTTGATTCAGATTGCCGACGCCAATCGCATCGCCTGTATCGATCCGTTGGCACTGGACAATTTGGAGCCGCTGTTAACAATCCTCTATGATCCGGGCATCACCAAAGTGTTGCATTCCGCCTCGCAGGATTTGGAAATCTTTTTCCATCTACGCGCAGCCGTGCCGCAGCCCCTATTCGATACTCAAGTCGCCGCCACGTTAATGGGCGGAGGCGATCAGATCGGCTATGCGGCGCTGGTGAAAATGCTGCTCAACGTAGACCTGGATAAATCGCAAACCCGCACCGATTGGAGTCAACGCCCGCTGGAACCGGCTCAACTCAGCTATGCGGCGGACGATGTTCGCTATTTGCGACAGATTTATCAACTGCAACGAGAAGAATTAGCCCAGCAGAACCGGCTCGCCTGGTTGGCGGATGATTTCGCAGCGCTGTGCGATCCTAAACGCTACGGGGTTAAGCCTGAATCGGTCTGGCAGCGGATTCGAGGCAGCAATCAATTGCGGGGTGTGCAATTGGCGGTATTGCGCGCCTTAGCCGCGTGGCGGGAACAACGGGCGATGGCCGCCGATCGCCCCCGTCGTTGGATCTTGGGAGATGATCCCTTGTTGGCATTAGCCCGCCAGATGCCGAGCAATCAAAATCAGCTACAACGGGTGCGCGGTCTGGAACCTGCGATCATTAAACGCTATGGCGACAGTGTGCTGGAATTAATTCAACAGGCGCGCCAAGAACCTAAGAATAACTGGCCCACCGAACCGACCCAGCAGCGACTCAGCGTCGCACAAGAAGCGTTGGTGGATGCCATGATGGCGGTGGTGCGCTTGTGCGGAGCGCATGAAGGCGTAAGTCCGCAAGCACTGACTAGCCGTAAGGAGCTGGAACAGTGGTTGGCAAATAGGGAGGATATTGCGCTGATGCACGGCTGGCGTGCGGCCCTGGCAGGCAACAAGGTTCAAGCTTTAGTGCGAGGAGAATTACGTTTGGAGGGCGGCGACGGAGGCTTGCGCATCGTGCCGTCATGATGATGGAGTGCTGGGTTCGAGCTTCTTAGCCGCTAGTTAGCGGCTCATCTGGATCAACTCAATATCCTTTTTCAGCAACTCATTCACGAATACCGAGAGATCAACGCCTTTGGCGTTGGCCAGCGCGGCAAGCGTATCCTGCACACTGGCTTCCAGGTGGATGGGCAATTGCAATCGCGCGTTTTTGCGATAGAACTTGCCACGTTCGCCGTTGGAAAAATCGATTTCCTTGGGCATATCGTCGTGGGTCTGTGTGGTCATCGTCTTCACCTTATCGAGGTTCGTTCTCGTAGTGTTGCCGCTCCCGGCGAGTGGCTTCGCGGGCCGAGCTCAGGCGGATTCTTGCGGTGTTGGCGTCTAACATCTGATAAGTATGCGCTACGACCAGTAATCGGCCTTCCTCAGTTTGGCCCAGAGTAAACCAGCGTTCTTCCGTCTCACTATGGGCCTCATCAAACACGGTCAGCGCCAGCGGGTCAAGCATATTACCCTGGGCCTTAGCGTCGTCCCAGACAATATCAAATAGCGGTTCCGCCATTATTATGCGTCTACATTATGTGAGTGCCACCCAGTCACGGCGAAAAATCAAACAAGTTCCCAATTCCTCTTGCCAACCATAAGATCAATTCAATGGGGAATTCCACAACGATCTCAATGACATCCAGGAGCCAATGATCTGTTTGGCGTTGCCCTCTTCTTTTACTGGGCCAGACGAAATAGGCCACTGTGAAACAAACCACAGCGCCCGCCACATGCACCCAACTAAAGCCTGTACTGATTATCCCGTATAACAGGTACAATGCGGCGATAAATACGATAATCGCAACGAGTTCTCTCAAGACATTCATGAAAGGTCTCAGCTGGCTGTTTTTAACCTTACAAAAACTGTTGAGCATCCTGCAGTTGTTCGGCGGTCAACAAGAAAACGCCGTCACCACCCCGCTCGAATTCTAACCAAACAAAGGGTACCTCGGGTAACGCTTCGCTGAGCGCATACTGGGCGTTGCCGACTTCCACCACCAAAATACCGTTATCATTCAGATACGCAGGCGCTTGGCGCAGAATAGCCAGCACAACATCCAGCCCCTGTTCTCCCCCGGCTAAACCCAAGGCCGGCTCATGATGGTACTCAGCAGGCAGGCCATTTAACTCTTCAGTGCTCACATAGGGTGGGTTGCTGATAATCAAATCATAACTACGCCATTCAAGTTCAGTGAATAAATCCGATTGGCAAGTCGCAACTCGCTCGCTCAAACCATGTTCTTCGATATTGCGTTGCGCCACTTCCAAAGCGGCATCGGAAATATCTACTAAATCGACGTTAGCGTTGGGGAAAACGTAGCCGCAGGCGATGCCCAGGCAACCGCTGCCGGTACACAAATCGAGAATGCTCTCCACGGCTTCACTGTCAGGTAACCACGGTTCGAAGTGATTTTCGATTAGTTCGGCTAACGGCGAGCGGGGAATTAACACCCGTTCGTCCACATAGAACGGCAAACCCATGAACCACGCT
>JAZBPA010000079.1:0-5421 GCA_036351435.1 Candidatus Competibacteraceae bacterium | reverse complement strand
TCAGGCCGGTGCCCGAGAAGTGCAACAGGTTGATTGGATTTCCCGCTGTACCGTTACCGACGGTACTCTGGTCAGCGCACTCAGTGTCGAACTTGACCCCGGGGAAGCCGAAGCAATCTCTGCAGCTATTGAGTGCCATGCTGAGCTACTCCTCATTGATGAGCAACGCGGTCGCTCGGTCGCGCAACGATTCGGGCTACGTGTCATCGGTCTTCTAGGTATCCTAATTGAAAGCAAGCACCAGGGTTTGATTGAGGCTGTCAAGCCGCTGTTGGATGCGCTCACCACACACGCCGGTTTTTTGGGTAAGCAGCGATCTCTACACGCGGGTCTTACAGGCAGCGGGAGAGGATCACTAGTAGCAAGATATTCTGTCAGGGTTGGCGAAATCCAATCAGTGGAACTGATGCTGAGTTGAGATCCGCTGATCGAACAGCAACGCACCAAAAACGCGCATCAAACAAAATTTCCCGCTTCAATTCAGCGCATTCCCACTCAATCTCACTCAATCTCACTCACAGTTCAGTTATCCATTCTCCCCACTAGAAAAGGGGAGTTAGGGGGGATTTCGATAGCTCAGCACCCTCCTAAGCACTCATAAAATCCCCCTCAATCCCCCTTTTTCAAAGGGGGAAGCAATAAAGCAAGCGAGAATTGAATGGATTACCTTGGGTTCAGCGACAAACGTTGAGCAATCACCGCCATCGTGCTCTGGCACAATGCTTGCTGCACCCAAAAGCGTCGAGGGGTCAGTGACGGTTACCGCATTGTCCCAAAGATTTAAAGACGACTAGGGTTCCGATCCGCGTATGCGGATGTCTGGTCCGAGAGTTGTCGGCCTCCAGCAGGCTACACGGCGGGACAAAAGCCCGGGAGACCTACAGGCCTCTCGCGTCCTTTTTTTGCCAGCCTCGGAGGTATATCCGCATGTGGCCGTCCCGCACACTGTTTGCTCGCCGTTCGTTTATCACCTTGTTGTTCCTGATCGGTTTCGGTTTTTCCCTCAATGTCCACGCCGCCGTCAAAGTCGGGGTCAGCGATTGGCCGGGCTGGGTGGCTTGGTATATCGCCGAACAACAGGGCTTTTTCAAGAAACACGGCGCTGAAGTCGAACTGGTCTGGTTTCCCAATTACACCGATTCGATCCAGGCGCTATCCGCCGGCCAGCTCGACGCTAATTCGCAAACCTGGAGCGATAGCATGGCACCGTTGGGTGCTGGCATTCCGCTCAAGGTCATTCTGATCAACGACAACTCGGCCGGTAACGACGCCGTCATGGTCAAGCCGGAGATTAAGTCCTTCGACGATCTCAAGGGTAAAAATATCGCCCTGGAATCCTACAGCATCTCCCATTTCGTGTTGGTCACCGCGTTGGATCGCAACGGCTTGTCTCCCGCCGATGTCAATGTGCTCAATCTGTCGGCAGGCGATGCGGCGGCAGCATTTCTGGGCGGTCGAGTCGATGCGGCAGTGGTGTGGAATCCTTGGGTCAATCAGATTCAAACCAGCGGTCAAGGTCATGCCTTGTTCACTTCCAAGGACATGCCGGGTTTAATTCCCGATGCCCTGGTGGCACAGGAAAAAGCCTTGCAGGACGACGCCAAACGCAAGGATTTTCTCGGCATGATCAAAGCCTGGTATGAAACGGTGGACTATATCAAGTCATCGCCGGAAGAAGCCGCGCAGATCATGGCTAAGGTCGTCGGCCTCGATCCCAAGGAATACGCAGTATTTCTGCCCGGCACCCGGTTCTTCGGCCAAGCGGAAAACCTGGAAGCGTTCGGCGATGACGCCAGCGACACCAAAACCCTATTGGGCGCGGCACCGGTTATCGTCAAGTTCTTGCAAGATAACGAACTGATTGAAGGTGACGTCGATCCCGCCAAGGGCATCGACGGTTCCTTGGTGAAAGAAGTCGCCGGCGAGTAACTCATGGCCGCCGTACAGCCTTTCGCCGACGAACCGCACGCCGTCGAGCAGTCGACTGCCATCTCCAAACCACCCCGGCGAAGTGCGTTTTGGGCGATCCGGGGTCGGCTGGAGCGGAAAACTTATCTGTTGATCGCATTGCTCGGTTTTCTGCTGTTCATCGCCGGATGGTGGAGCGTGGCGGCCAGTGGCTGGGTAAACAGCGTTTTCCTACCGACCCCGCCCGATGTCGCCCAGCGCTTCCAAACCTGGCTACTGGAAGATAATCTCCTGGGCGATATGGGGATCAGCGTCTACCGGGTCACGATGGGTTTTCTCACCGCCGCGCTGATGGCTATTCCGTTGGGGCTGTTCATCGGTACTTACCGCCCCGTTCAGGCGTTTTTCGAACCGATGATCGAATTCTCCCGTTATCTGCCGGCGGTCGCTTTCGTGCCGTTGGTGCTGTTGTGGGTGGGCATCGGGGAAGGGTCGAAAATCACTGTCATCTGGATCGGCACCTTTTTCCAAATGGTGTTGATGATTTCCGAAGATGTGCGACGGGTGCCCAGTGCGCAAATCGAAGCGGCGCAGACCTTGGGCGCGACCAACGGTGAGACGGTGCATCTGGTGATTTTCAAATCGGCGCTGCCCGGCATCGTGGATACCTTGCGCGTCACCCTAGGCTGGGCCTGGACCTATCTGGTTGTAGCGGAGCTAGTCGCGTCCAATTCGGGACTGGGCTATGTGATTCTGAAAGCGCAGCGTTTTCTGCAAACCGACAAGATTTTCGTCGGCATTTTGGTGATCGGCGTGTTGGGTTTGATCATGGATCAGACCTTCCGCTTGATCCATCGCAAAGCCTTTCCTTGGCTGTATTTACGCGCCTGATGGATTCGTCTCACTCATGACCACAGCCAAAATCGAAGTCCGCGACGTCGGCAAAGTTTTTCCGCTCAAACGGGAAACCCGAGTTGCCTTGGAACGTATCGATCTGACGGTGCAAGCCAACGAGTTTGTGGCGTTGGTAGGGGCTTCCGGGTGCGGTAAATCCACGTTATTGCGTATCGTCGGTGGCTTGGAAACCGCCAGCAGTGGCGAGGTACGGGTCAATGGTCAATCTGTAGCGGGACCGGGCGCGGATCGGGCGATGGTGTTTCAGGATTACAGCCTGTATCCCTGGTTGACGGTGCTGGAAAACATCCGCTTCAGCCGGCAATTGCGCACCCATCGTGAAGACATGCGGGTCAGCGTGGTGAAGACTGCGCTGGAGCGGTCCTATGCCTTGCTGGAGGTCATGGGCTTAACTCAGGTCAAGGATGCCTATCCGAACCAATTGTCCGGCGGTATGCGACAGCGGGTGGCCATCGCTCGTGCGCTGCTGTCCCGCCCGGAAGTGCTGCTGATGGACGAGCCGTTCGGCGCATTGGACGCGCAGACCCGGGAAGTGATGCACGATTTAATTTTACATCTGTACAAGCTCGAACACAGCACCGTACTGTTCGTCACCCACGATGTCGAAGAAGCGATCTATTTAGCGGGACGGGTCGTGGTATTGGCACCGCATCCTGGCCGCATCGACAGCATCCACGCCGTCCCATTACCGGAATCTCAACAACGAACTTTGGATATGAAAATGGCGCCGGAATTTCTGGCGCTGAAACAAACCCTCCTACACCGCATTCGCGAAACGTCCGGGGTATATACGGACATTGCCCTGCTGCAGCGGTTGACGGGCGGGAAGACACAATCATAATCAAGCGAGGATACATAAAATGCGTTTAAAACCCCCAACCCGACGTAGCCCCTTTAGCATGGGGGGTGCGGTACGCCACCATCATCCGTCTTTCGACAAAACCCAGTTGCACGGCTGGAAGGCCATGCACAAAGAAGCGGAATTACCCCATAGCGGTTGGGACGCCGAGGAAAAACACGGCTTGGAGATGGGGCTGCCCGGCGCGGACAGCATTCAAGACAAATCCATTCCCACTTTCGCCCGTGGCGAATTGCCGCATTTCGCCGGGATTAACACCTTCATGAAAGCGCCCTACTGCGAAGATGTGAAAGGGGTAGGGAAATACGATGCTGCTGTTATCGGCGTACCGTTCGACGGCGGCACCACGTATCGGCCCGGCACCCGCTTCGGGCCACAGGGGATGCGCAAGATTTCTGCCTTATACACGCCATACAACTATGAAATGGGTGTCGATCTGCGCGAACAAATGACGATGTGCGACGTCGGTGATGTATTCACCATCCCGGCTAATATCGAAAAAACCTTCGATCAGATCAGCAATGCGGTCGGGCATGTGTTCGCCAGCGGTGCGTTGCCCATTGTGTTGGGCGGCGATCATTCCATCGGTTTTGCCACGCTGCGCGGCATCGCTCGGCATACCGACAAGAAAATCGGCATCATTCACTTCGACCGCCATGCCGATATTCAGGAAAAAGACCTGGACGAACGCATGCACACCACTCCGTGGTTTCACGCCACCAACATGCCCAACGTACCAGCGTCTAATCTGGTGCAAATCGGCATCGGCGGCTGGCAAGTACCGCGTCAGGCAGTCAAGGAGGCGCGCAAGCGAGGCACGACCATCATCACCATGAATGACGTGGTGCAATTGGGCTTGGACAAAGTGGTGGAAATCGCGTTGGAAACCGCTTGGCAAGGCGCGGATGCGGTGTACATCAGCTTCGACATCGACTCGGTGGATTGCGGTTTCGTACCCGGCACTGGCTGGCCGGAACCGGGCGGGTTTTTGCCACGGGAAATTCTGTATCTGCTGGGGTCGGTAGCCAAAGAAGGCATCTGCGGCATGGAGGTCGTAGAAGTCTCGCCACCTTATGACGTATCTGACATCACCTCGCTGTTGGGTGTGCGGGCTATTGTCGACGTGTTGGGGACTTTGGTGGCATTCGGCAAGATGGGAGCACATAAGCCGATTATTCGGGGTTGGGGTGCTGGTTGATCGACTTTAACATTCCCACAATTGTATATACTTTACGTGAATACATTTGTGGGTATTTAAACAATGACCTATGCCCGTGTCTTCAAATTTGGTAATAGCCAAGCGATCTGTTTACCAAAAGAGTTCTGTTTAAATGTAGACCACGTGCAGATATTCCGACGCGGTGATGAAATCGTACTGCGTGAAATGCCTACCAATGCCGCTGAGATTTTCGATGTTCTGGCTAGCCTGCCTGATGATTTCATGTCCGAGGGACGACAGGAATCTCTACCTCAGGACAGGAACAATTTTTGATGGGCGTATGCTAAGTGAACGCCAATCTCTACACCCTTTTACACGAGCGGTTCGCCGGAAAACTCAACGATACCTGCGTTGAAACGCCGGACGGTCAGCGCTTCAGCTATGCCGACCTAGAGCGGGAAACGGCTCGTTATGCCCATGTTTTGAGCAGTGAACTGGGCATTGCGAAAGGTGAAAGGGTAGCGGTGCAGGTGGAAAAATCGCCGCAAGCGCTGTTTCTATATCTCGCCTGCCTGCGGGC
>JAZBPA010000078.1:0-10897 GCA_036351435.1 Candidatus Competibacteraceae bacterium | reverse complement strand
GCTGGATCGTTTTCACGACGCCATTGAGCGCGGCGAGTTGTTGATGATGCTTGATGTGCCTAAGGCCAAAGTCGAAGAGATGACTGAGCTTGTCAAAAGCCACCATCCCGAAGCCCATGTGGAAGGCACCGAGCCGACCATCCCGGCGTTTCCCTAAACACACAGCCACAGCTACGATTTTAACCTGTCCGCCTTCCCTCGTTTCGAGGGAGGGTCCGGTATCGGACAGGCAGGGGCTTGTTGCCAACTAGCCAACCAGCGCCACAAATAGCCATCCGGTCTTTCCTCGCCAGTCATCACGTAATCCAGAGCATTGGTGTTGAATGCAGCCCAGGTCATGCGTTCGGCGCAGTCATGCGGAGCGCACAGTAAAATGCAATCATTTGCGACTAAAGGCAGATCGTCATCGGGCAATAGGATTTCTTGATCTTGCCGCAGCACTAACAAGGGTAAGCAAGGTAACGGTTGACTCCGTTCTTGCGGTTCTCGCAGTAAATGCCATAGGCGAATTTCCCGGCCTTGTTCAATTGCCGCGTGCACGGCAGGCGCTTGCTCGGGATCAATGCTGATCGACCAGGTTTGTGGCGTCACTCCCTCACATAGCACGCGGATTTTTTCTAACAATTCTTCCGCCCAGCGTTCGCTGCGATGCCGCGCCAATTGCAAAAATTGACTCAACAACGGCACGGTCAGTAATGGCAAAATACGCCACACAATAATGCGGCTGCGTTGCATGACCAGGTCCACATGAGCGGTTTTGAACAACGCATCATTACCTCGCCGATTTTGCCGTGCAACCAAATAAAGAGCGGGATTCAATTGTCGAGCGGTCAGGATAATGGACAGATTATTAGCGTCCATGTTGGTGCCGGCTACAATACCGACCGCCTTGTCAATTCCCGCCGCGCGCAAGGTGACCGCTTGAGTGCCAACCCCGACGATAGCTCCTTCGGGCGCTTGGTCCGGATTGGGTTCAATGATGGTGGTCGGCATGCCTTCGAAGGTCATATAGCGGTGTACCGCTTTGCCGAAGCGGCCGTAATGACAAATGATCCAGGTGCCCCGTGGCGGATGGATCGGCTTCGGCAACGGCGCATTAGCAATACTAGTCAACCACTCATAAAGCAGATGGACGCTGGGAGAACGCAGCGTCATCGTCAAGTGATCGGCAAAAGTATTGAATGGATCAATGATATGATCGGTGCCAAAAGAAGCTAAGTTCGCCGCTGTGTCGGCCATTTCTGCGCGACAGATTACTTTCAGGGTGGGGTTGAGCAGCTTGCAAGTAATGGCAATCTTGACGTTGATTTGATCTTCATTGGTCAGTGCCACCACCCCGATACACTTTGGGTGTTGCAATCCGCCTTCCATCAAATGCCTGACCTCGCGGACATCAGCGCACAGATTGGGAATATCGAAATTTAAGTCTTCCAAAGCCAATGCATTAATTCGCTCAGCATCGCTGTCAATCACCACGCTTTGCACTAAGCGTCGGGTTAATGCTTTTACCAGGAGACTGCCGGTTTCCCCATAACCGCAGACTAGGTAAAAAGGCACTTTTAACCGGCGTACCCCACGGGCGAAGCGCTGCTCGGTCACGGCCCGCTTGAACGCCGGATCCTGCAACAGGGTTAGGATATTACCGATAGCGTACAACCAACCGATCACCGTGAGATAAATCGACACGATGGTCCACAGCCGTTGCGCGGGGCTGAACGCATAGGGAATCTCGCCAAAACCAATCGTCGAACCCATAAAGCTGACGAAATAAAAGGCATGGAAAAAATCGATACGCCAAGGATTACCTTGCTCATCTATTCCCGGCATCAGTACTAGACCACCCATGGAAATGGCATAAGCACTGATCAGGATCAACAATGGCATCCGCATCCGCCGCAGCACCAAGAAAATGACATGTGGGGTGGTGTTGATCGAAGAAGACGGGAGGAGTGGCGCAAAACGGGCGCTTTCCTCGGGTGGAAGTTCTACGCGGCGCTGAAAACGCCGGAAAAACAGCAAAAACAGGTTGGTCATGCGACTAGCGGCGCAAGGTGACGGTCTCGATCATCAACAGTACGACAGAGGCGATGTTGGCTAACAAAGCCCCTCCTGACAGGGACACCACGGTGGCGATAACTGATGCGGTATTGCCCGTATCCAAAACATGCAACGCCATCCCCCACACTAAGGCGGCCGCCAATAATTGCACGTCGGCGACGATACTGGTAGCCAGCAAGACCGCACCGATATGGGTGCGGTCACCGAGTTTAATAATCGTGGCGATGAGACTGACGCTAATGGCGGCGAACAATTCCATCGGATGGTGATGGTCCGGGTTATCGATGTCGCCCATCACGAATCCGAAATTCAACGTCAACGCCAGCAGAATAAACGCGCTGAAAAAGACTTTTTCAAGATTCACGGTTTAATGTCCCGTTACAGCACTGATCGAAGTCTCTCGGTGCTTGCTTGTCCAAGCTAGTCGCCTTGGCTGAACGAGCCAGTCGTTGGTGAAGGGTTGAGCACCACAGGTGAAGCGGGTCGAGTCAAACGGTATTGGGCAAACCCGTAATCCAGGATAGCCGATACATCTTTCCATAACGCCTTACGGTTGGCACTACCCAATGCGCTGACGATCAAGTTGACCTGCCCTCGGTTAGCTTCCCCCACAAAGCAGTTTTTCGCTCGACGGGTATAACCGGTTTTACCGCCCTGAACCCCGCCATAGGAAACCAGGAGTCGATTGCTGTTATAGACCGGTACCATCCGCCAACGCTGGTTATTCGCGACACTGGCTTCGACTCGCAAGCCCGCGCTGCGGGTACGCACTATGTCGGCGAACAGCGGATTAGCCATGGCTTGACGAAAAATCAAGGTCAAGTCATAAGCGGTACTGTAATGAGCCTCATTCGGCAACCCGTGCGGATTCTGGAAACGGCTGCGACGGGCACCCAGTTGCCAGGCGCGGTCGTTCATCAGATCGGCGAATCCGGGGACGGAACCACCGACTGCTTCGGCGATGACTTCAGCCGCATCGTTACCTGATTTCAGCAACAAGCCATAGAGCAAGTCTTGGGCGTACAGCACTTCGCCCGGCTGCAGGCCAATACGGCTCGGTTCCACGGCGGCGGCTCTGGCGCTGACCGAAATCCGTTCCTGCAAATTCAATCGTTCCAGGGCGACTAACGCCGTCAACACTTTGGTAGTGCTGGCCGGTGGCAATTGAGTATGCGGTTGTTTAGCGAACAGGATTTCGCCGCTGTCTGCGTTCATCAGCACGGCGGCCCGTGCAGTGATCTCGGGTGTCGGCAGTGCGAGAGCCGGGGCGGAAAACAGGACCAGCAGTGTTCCGATCAGCAATAGAAACTGGGGTTGGGACAATCGTAAGGCAATGAGTTGCGTCGGCATAGCTTGCGATTTGGCCTTTATGCGTTGTGGGCGAAGGGGTACGGAAAACGAATTATTATATCTGGTATATAACATAGCTGAATTCCCGCACATCAGAAATCCCGGCGTTGTTTTATTCGCCTTGCACCGTGACCGTTAACCGGCGCGTATGATCCATCGTGCGATGTTCCCAGAGATACACGCCCTGCCAGATGCCGAGGCCGCAACGCCCTTGGCTAATGGGGATGGTCAGGTTGCTTTGGGTCAGTACGGTGCGCATATGAGCCGGCATGTCGTCGGGGCCCTCATCAACATGCTCGAACCAAGGCGCGCCATCGGGTATCAGCCGGGCCATAAAGGTTTCCAGATCCTCGCGCACGGTGGGGTCGGCATTTTCGCACAGGATTAGGGAAGCACTGGTGTGATGGACAAAAATATGCGCCACGCCGATCAATACCCCGGATTCGCGCACGATGGCTTGCACTTGCTCGGTCACGTTATAGGTGCCCCGGCCTTGGGTGCGGAGCGTCAGCGTGTGTTGTGCAATCATGGGCAGGGATTGGGTTGTCTGACATGAATGGCTTCAATGGCTTCCAGCACAGCATCGGACAAATTCAGATCGATGCTGGCGATATCGCTGGCCAACTGCTCCATAGACGTGGCGCCGATAATGTTAGCGGTTAAAAAGGGACGCGAGTTGACATAGGCCAAAGCCATTTGTGCCGGGTCCAGACCGTGGCTCCGGGCCAGTTCGACATAGGCGCGGATCGGTGCTTCGGCTTGCGGGGTTTTATACCGGTCGAAGCGGCTGAACAGCGTCAGGCGTGCATTGGGTGGATCACCCTGTAGGTATTTCCCGGTCAAAATACCAAAAGCTAGCGGCGAGTAAGCCAATAATCCCACGCCTTCGCGATGAGCGATTTCGGCCAGACCGATTTCAAAGGTGCGATTTAACAAGTTATAGGGGTTTTGCACGGTGAGAATGGGCGGCAAACGCAAGCGTTCAGCAACCCGCAGATACTCCATCACACCCCAGGGCGTTTCATTGGAGACGCCGATATAACGGATTTTCCCGGCCCGCACCTGTTCGCCTAATACCTCCAGCGTTTCGGCAATGGGAATAAACGGCGTTTTGTTGGGGGTGTAACCCAAGCGACCGAAATAATTGGTCTGCCGGTCCGGCCAATGGACTTGATAGAGATCGATATAATCGGTCTGCAAACGTCTAAGGCTGTTTTCCAACGCCTGGACGATGTTACGCCGATCCAGACAAACCGGAGTCTGCCGTAGATAGGACAATTCTTCCGAACGTCCCGAAACTTTGCTGGCCAAGATGACTTGCGCCCGGCTCCCGCGTTGTTTCATCCAATTACCGATGTATTCCTCGGTTCGTCCTTGGGTTTCTGCGCGAGGCGGGACCGGATACATTTCAGCGGCGTCGAGGAAATTAATACCTTGCGCCAACGCATAGTCAAGCTGGGCGTGAGCTTCGGCCTCGCTGTTTTGCTCACCCCAGGTCATGGTCCCCAAGCAAATACGGCTGACTTTCAAGTCAGTGTGTGGCAAACGATTGTAGTGCATAGTGGTTCCTGTCTGGCAGAGAACAGCGGTTTGGATTTAGCGGCGCTGAAAGATCAAGTCCCATACGGCATGTCCCAAGCGTTGACCGCGCCGTTCGAATTTGGTGAGCGGACGTTCCGAAGGCCGAGGGGCGAATCCTCCTTCGGCCGTATTGTGCAACGTTTCGCAGACGTCAAGCACGTGCAACATCCAATGCGCATACTCTTCCCAATCGGTGGCTAGATGCAACGTGCCGCCTCTCTCTAAGGTGCGCGTCATAACCGCCACAAATTCCGGTTGAATCAAGCGCCGCTTGTGGTGGCGTTTTTTCGGCCAAGGATCAGGAAAGAACACCTGAATGCGTTCCAAGCAGGCATTGGGCAAGTAGTTCAGCACTTCTTGAACATCGGCGCAGATCACCCGCACATTGGTCAATCCCAGCGCTGCTGCTCGCAGCAGGAAATGGCCGACACCTGGCCGATGGACTTCGATACCCAGAAAATCATTATCCGGTTGAGATTGCGCCATCGTTAGCAGCGTTTCGCCGTCACCGAAGCCGATTTCCAGAATGCGCGGTGCGGTGCGACCGAACAACTCATCCAGTAATAACGGGCGCTGATTGATGTCTACCCCGAACTGCTCCCAGAAGGTATCCAAAGCACGTTGTTGAGGTTGAGTCAGTCGGCCACCGCGCCGTACGAAACTGCGAATGGGACGATGTCGGTCAGGATCAGTGTTGGGCATACAGCGGCGGCAAGGTAGTAATCTGGTGAAAAATCGGCATAAACGAAGTTGCCGGGAATCATAACGCAAGAGCGTGAAGAAAGTCTTTCATCGGCGAACTGTGTTGCTGTGAAACAGCTCGCGTTTAATGCCTTCAGAAGATCGGCAAATCATTCAATTAATTTACATTTCTTTACAAATTCCGCATGGTTTCTGCCTGCCGTTTCACGGACAATGGCAGGCACTAAATTGCTTATTACACCGCTCATAACGAGGGATACCCAAAGTGAATTCAGAGATTGCCGTAACAGCGGTGGAAGTAATCGGAGCCATCGATGCCACTCGCGTTATCGATCGTGACATCATTGATCGAACGATCACCGGCGTAGCGCAGACCCTTAGTCATGGGCAGGAATTCACTGGTCGTCCGGTGACTAAAATCACTGCGGACGATCAGCATGTCATCAAATGGCGTTCTGAATATCAATTCAACGCCAAGGACAGCCGCCGGTGGATCGAAAGAATCTTAGCAAAGGAACGCCGTTACGGTATCCATCATCCTGCTAAAACCTGGTTTACTGCGCAACAGGCTGAACGCACCGTAATTGCCAATATCACGCCTAAATTATTGCCCCTGCATATGGCGCAACAATCGTTAGCAGCGACCGAGTTGTTAACGCATATAGCTAATTTAGCGGATATGTATTTTGGTGCTGCCGCTGCTTTCAGCATCAAACTTGACGAAGGTCTGTCGAATTTCGGTGTCGATGCCCAGAGCAACTTGTACTATTTAGATGACGATATTTATAAATGGGATCAATTTACCTCGCTCGCTTCGATGATGGGCGTCTGGTTCCGTCAGCTGACTTGGTTGGAGCCTGAACAGGCCCAACAGCTCGGAGTCTTGTTCCGTACTAGCTTGTTAAGCCATTTTCCCGATCCGCATTGGCTGTCGGTGATCGGCCGGCAATTGAATGCCTTGTTTTTCGCCAACGAAGCGCAGTTGTCACGTAAACAACAGTTCCTGGCCGGATTCAACCAGCCGAAGAAAGTCACCTCCAGCAAACAACCCGCTGCTCGTGAACATCACATGATCGACGAGCGGTTCGCTATTCTGGGTGACATTCATGCGAATTACCCCGCATTACAGGCGGTATTTAAGCATTTGGATGAATGGAATATTCGCGATGGTATCGTGCTGGGCGATACCGTCGGGTACGGTCCCCACCCCCAGGAATGCATTCAAGCGTTGCAAGCGCGAGATTTTCTGGTCATCAAGGGCAATCATGATCATGCCTTAGTGACGGGTGTGCCGGCACGCGGGTTTTCCGCGCTAGGGCGCTGGGTGCTGGAATGGAGCACGGATCGACTGGATGCGCCGGAACTGAACTGGCTGGCGGCTTTACCTGTTTGTCATCAACAGGACGACTGGTACGCAGTGCATGGCGCACCGTTGGATAAAACCTTTTTCAATGCCTATGTCTATCAAATGACGTATGAGGAAAACTTGGATTATCTGGCAGAGCAGCGCATTCCCATGTGCTTGCATGGGCACTCTCATATTCAGGGGGCTTATTATCGTCGCGGCAAACGTCAGGGTTTTTCGCAGGACAGTGAGTTGGCAGTGGAATCGCTAAGTCACAGTTTAATTTGTCCCGGTTCGGTAGGACAGCCGCGCAGTGGTAAAGCCGGGGCAGAATTTGCAGTATTCGATCGGGGACAGGGGACTGTGCAGTTTCATAATGTGGCTTACGATATGGACGCCACGGTCAGTGATATGGGCCGTTACGGATTCCCAACCCAATTGATAGATCGCTTGTACAAAGGGCGTTAGCCAATAGTAAAGGGGGCGCTTCCCATGGAAACCGCCCCCTTTAAGTAAGACAAAAACTTGCTTGCCTGATCAGCCCGGGCACATTGGGGCGATTTTTGGCAAGGCACCCCGCACGGCAGCCCAGCCCATGCCCAAATTGGTTTTCTTTCCGGTAATTACCACCAGCAAAGAATTTTCCTTACCCGGTACGGTGGCCATAAAGTGATAAGTTCCCTCAGTAGTCATCTGTACTTCCTTGATCATATGACGCGTTTCCCGACCACGTTGACTGGTTAGCATGTCCTCAACCGTGCTGACGTTGCCACCACGGAACATATCCACCGCAGCCGCAGCAACAGCGTCCAAATAGCTTTGCGTAAAATAGGGAACATTATGGGCTACGGAAAGCAACAAACCTGAACCTAGATCAACTACCGCTGCGCCTAACGCATCGTTAACGTCTTTCAATAATTGCTCACAAACTTCGTCTAAAGTTGCCATGGATTATCTCCTCTCACTCGCTAAGGTATTAAAAGATTTTTTACCGCAATATTTCAGAAAGAGCGTCTGCGGTACTACGCCCACTACTCAGTAACATGCCAAGATTACTATCCTTGGTAGAAATGCACGTCAACATCAATATGTCATTGATGCGTAGAGAAACGACACGTCCGTTACTATTGTCCAAAATAACGAATTGACAAAACCGTTGCTCGGATTCCCTGGCAATACTTTCGCCGAGTGCTAATAAAGAACTGGTCATGGTGGATATTTTATTAGCCGGTATATCTCGTTTAAGCGCCTGTGCAACGCTATGCCCATCGACCGTGGAAATAATTGCTCCGTAGACTCCCGCACAGTTTCGCGTGAACTCCATTAGCCGTTGCTCGCTCAGCGCTACTTGTTCTTTGCTGAAATCTGCGACAACTATTCGTTCATCATCATCATCTTCCATACTCAATTCCTGCTCTGTTGCCTCTAGACTAGATTGATCAGTGATTGGTTTGTCTTGGTCTAATTGCATTGTTTCGTTCTCTTCAGCGATAGGTGGAGGCGTTGGTGTTTGCTTAATAGGTTCCGGTTTTTTTTGTGCTTCTACTGCCGGTGCCACAACTTGCGGCTCATTAGAAGCAGTCGAAATGTCCGCGTTCTTCTTGCGGCCCAGTAAAGAACCTAGTTTGCCGAATTTCATTAATATCCTGCCTGTCACCTAAGATCGAAAGATCTGACTGATATACTCAAGTCTACTTTTAATATGAGCACCCTAACTAGGGATTTCCAAGCAGGTCATTAGTGCATTCAACAACAACAACACATCATCTTTTTGGCGGGCGTCAATAGTAAAGATGGGAAACATCTGATTGCGTTTGTTTAATAGCTCGTAATAATCATCTATTGTTGGGGTGTCTTTGACGTCGGTGCCGGTAATACCAATGACCGCATCAGTCTCATCAATAAAAGTCTCAAAGTTACTTAGATACAACTCTAAATCGGCTACGGGATTCGGGCGTCGGTTATCAATCAAAATGATCAAACCCAAGCCACCTTGCACGAGAATTTCCCACATAAACCGAAAACGCTTTTGCCCCGGCGTTCCATACAACCTAACCTTTTGTCCGTTTTCTAAGGTGATTTCGCCAAAGTCCATAGCTACCGTGGTTTTCTCCTTGACGCCGGACAGACTATCGGTGGCGAATACATCGGTGGCGACGGGAGGAAATTCGCTGATTGCAGCGATCGCAGTGGATTTGCCTGCACCCGGCGAGCCGGTGAAAATAAATTTGATCTGTGACATGTCAAATCCCTAAGCGATTGCGGATTCTACTCAGTAAGCCTCGTTTGCTGTTGCTGAGTTGTTTTTTGGCAGATGTTGCCTGGGCAATAGGTTGATGCTGATGATCCAAAAATCCCAGTGCATAACAGGCGTTAGTAAAGCGAATAACTTCATCAATCGGTGCATTCAGAAAATCTGCGAGATAGTCGATCGTGCCTCCCCGTCTCAGCATGGCGGTTAGTTTCATGTGTAAGGGATCATTGCCCAGCCGCTTGAGATCAGGCCACCGACGTAGTTGAAAAGACTCTGTTCGTAATAAGCCGTCGAATAATTGACCGTCTGAAATCGATAATGCTGCTTTCCAGAGAGTAATATCCAATTCATGAGGGATCAGTTTCTCTATTTCTTTATTGAGTTGCTTGCGTTCGAGTTCTTCGATAAAAAAATTACGCGCATCGCTTAGTAATAGTTTGCTAATGTCGGCATTGATTGGGCTATAAACGTAATAGCGATTACGCCATCGATCAATGACCACCAGTTGATTGTTCGCTTTTTCGACGATATGCAGAGCTTTGTTTTGGTCATTGGGCAATAGGTTTATGATACGCCGAATAGTTTGGGTTCGAAGCCCTGTCTTGGTTAAAGTATTTTGTGTCTTTTCTTCAGTAGATTTCGATGGCTCTTTGGCAATAAGAGACTCTTGCTGGATATTTATGAACCACTCTGCTGCTTGATGTAAAACCGGTATTATATTTTTCGAGCGTAATGGTTTTGGCAACACGAAAATGTCATTGACGGCATCCAAGCCTTCAGGAGGATTGCCATATGCGATTAATGCCTGTTTTCTGTCATTGTTGATCAGTTTTTTAAATGCGCTGCGCCCTTCATCGGAATCAGTGTCGACCATAAGGGCAGCTGCAACCTGAGCATTATCAGTGTAATCCCAACTGGCCACCGCATTGGTTTTAGTTAAGGAAAGAATGATCTTCAATACTGGTAGGTCCTTGGCGGAAACTTGCTGGGAAGACAATTTAAACTCATGGGGCATAGCTAGTAAGGCCTGACAAAGTATTAATCAACGAACATCTGCGATGTTGATTAGGCATCGCTGCGATTTGCTGTGTAATTCAGTCTCGATACGTCGGCGCTTAAATTGATCGAATCTAATTCCGGAACCTTAACTTAATGAACGAAGCTTTTTCGGAGTCAAGAACCCGGTAGGTCAACGCCTAAGGTGGGCACATAATAAGAGGGGTTTGTAACCTGAATATGTCCAGAGAAAGTCTTTTTGTAACAGTGTGTAACTCGAAGTTCCACTGTTGCGATATTGGTTCAATAAGAAGAACTGCAGCATGGCGATGTGACTATCCTGATGAGTAGCTCACTGTCTACATGCCTTAACGAAATGCCTGTGTTCGGTCTAATGGGACTTGACACATTGAAATAGGATAATTGAATTATCAATCGAGGTGTCTATGAGCAAGAAACGACACTACAAGAGCTACGGTGCAGAGTTTAAAGAAGAAGCGGTAGGGTTGGTGACAGAACAAGATTATAGCGTTGCTGAAGCGGCGGCTTCGCTGGGGCTTCGAACGAACTTGCTGTATTGATGGAAACAACAGCAGGAACAAGCGAAAGGC
>JAZBPA010000077.1:0-7769 GCA_036351435.1 Candidatus Competibacteraceae bacterium | reverse complement strand
GGGATTGGTCGGTAATAGTCCGAGATGCCGAAGTAGCCCATCCAACCGCGGACATACTCAGGGGCGAAGGGGTCGGCGAAGGGGTCGGCGAAGGGGTCAGGTCTTTCCATAACGTTAATGTCAAGACTAAATTTGCTGGACAATGGATTACCTACCTTTTTCTTGCTCCACACGGCTGAATTTATTCCTCATTAGACCAAGCTTGTAACCCTGATCAAAACCACAGGTACTGGCCCAGCACAGCGTTTAAGGAAGTGTTCTGCCGCAAAGCGCGGATGCGCACTGACGTGAGGGTTTCGTCATCGACACTGATGGTAAGATTGGTCATGGCACACTCCAGCATGAAATCCCCCCCGATTCTACTACTAGGCACAGCTATATTAGTGTGGGGCTGGCAAACCCAGCTATTCGCGTTGGCCTTGATCCTTGCCATCATGTTGGAAGCTTCACATGCCTTACGCTGGCGTTGGCAGCTGCGCGATAAAGACATCAACCGTATAGTCGATCTTTGTACCGTGGTTTTGGGCATATGGGGTGTTTATTCCATAGTCGCACAGGGTGCTGTGCATGCTATTTTCCTGGTGTTGAAATGGTTACCGGTGATCGTGTTTCCGTTGGTGGCCATCCAACACTATAGTGACCGGGATGGATTGCCACTCAGCGCGCTCTCTATGCAACAACGCAAGTGGGGACGTAATCCACGCACGATTGAGATCGGTTATCCCTATCTCGTGGTTTGTTTAATTGCCGCCAGTATCGGTAATCAAACGCCTGAATATTTTTTTCTCGCAACTTTAGTGCTCTGGCTTTGGGCGTTGTGGCCACGGCGTAGCCGACGTTTCCCGGTTGGCGTTTGGCTGAGCTTAATGATCCTTGCCAGCGGTAGCGGCTATCTGACCCACATCGGTATTTTGTCCTTTCAGGGGTATTTGGAAAGACAAATACCCGAATGGCTGACCGATTGGTTTGATACCGATACCGATCCCTATCGGCGCATGACCGCGTTAGGCACTATCGGTCGTCTCAAACTGTCCGATACCATCGTGCTGCGGGTGAGCACGCCAGACAATAAGCCGGTACCCGGCTTGCTGCGTATCGCTAGCTATAACGTGCTAGCTGGCGATACCTGGTTTGCGCGTGCCGGAGGATTCGTACCTCTGGACCGGGAGGATGGTCTCAATTGGCGCATCCGTGACCCCGACATAGTGGGGAACACACTGGAAATATCCCAAACGCTTGACCGAGACGCCGGTATGCTGCCCTTGCCCTTGGGTGCTTATTGGCTGGGCAATATCCCTGCAGAGACCGTACAGCAAAACCCGCTGGGTTCGATCAAGGTGCTGCAGGCTCCCGAGTACTTACGCTATAGCGTGGACTACCATCCAACCGAAGAAGAAGATTTGCCACTCACGACACAGGATACCTGGGTGCCGGAGCTGTATCAGGATACCTTGGCTGAAATCAATACAACGCTTGCGTTGAACGACCACAGTGTCCAAAAAGTACCTGCGATTCTGAAACGCTATTTTGACAGCCAGTTCACCTATTCCTTGGATTTAGAAGCCATCAATACACAGCTGCCACCCTTAGTGGATTTCCTGCGCAACACCCGCTCCGGTCATTGCGAATACTTCGCCAGCGCTACGGTATTGTTGCTACGGCAGGCGGGCATCCCGGCTCGCTATGCGTCGGGTTTCAGCGTGCAGGAATACAGTGATTTAGAACAACGCTATGTCATTCGTAAACGCCATGCCCATGCCTGGGCGCTCGCTTATATCAATGGGCATTGGCAAAACGTCGACACCACGCCTGCAGTTTGGGTTCGAGCTGACGCCGAACATGCCTCGCCGTTTATCGGGCTTTACGATGCACTATCTTGGTTATGGCTGCAATTCAAACACTGGCAACTAAATCAAGCCGAATCCACCAATAATAATGCTCTGGCGTGGTGGTTACTGCCGCTGGGCTTGATTCTGGCTTGGCGTTTGCGTCGGCAATCCTGGATTCGTAGAGGTAAACGCCAGCCGATCCAAAGCAAGCAAGTTGTTAATGGACCAGGAAGCGATTCAGACTGCTATCGGATTATGAACTGGTATCTGCAACAGGGTTTGGAACGGCGGCCCGCAGAACCATTAGCCAGTTGGCTGGAACGAGTGATTAGGGATGATAGTCATCGTCACACGTCGCTGACTGAGATATTGCGCCTGCATTATCGGTATCGGTTCGACCCCGCCGGACTTGATGCCGGTGAACGCGAATATCTACGCACCCTCGTGCAAAACTGGTTTACTCGGTATTGATGATGGATGCTGGAGAGCAACCGGATCATCAAACGTGTAGCCAAACAATTCTATATCGCGAGCAAAATGCTGGCTGATTAATTCAGCAAGTGTGTCGTTGTAATACTGCCGATAGTCGCGGTCGCGGTCCTTGGCTTGGCGCTTATGCGGTAGCCCCGGACAACGGATACCGATACGCTGACACGCTTCGGCAAAATCGGCTGACAGCTGTTCATAACGACCGATGAAATCCACAATGACTTGACCGTGCAAATCCTGCACGTAATCGGACTGCAATTCGATAGAGGTATCGATGTGGAATTGATATGGCCGCTCTGGATCAAGCTTCCAACGCAAGAAGGTCTCGAAATCAGACAGATGCTCAATCAAATGAGGACGTTCGCGGCGGATGTGATGATAGGAACTGACCTGTAAATCCCAAGGATTACGCACGAAAACGAATTTAAACAACCGTTGATAAAGCTCGTGCGGCAACATTTCCTGGGCGGCGATGGCTTTGGCGTGACGGGGGAATTTTATTCCTAGTTTATGACCGGTTAAACTACTTAGTTTGCTGCATAAAAATAAGGGAACGCGATATGGATCAGTCCATTTGTAGTACCGCAAAGCAGTGCGAACGCTGGTGCCACCCGTTTTAGCCGTGTGAATAAATAAAAAATTGTATTTCAAAGAAAGCAGCATGATAAATCTATGAGTGCAGCGCCAGTTGTTCCATTAATTAATGAATCTCAGGAAAATATAGTACCCATGACCTATAAGAGTCGCTAAAGGTATCACGAGTAGTAGCAGCGATTTGATGAATGACGTGGCTTGTATGTCACCACGTCTATCTATCTTAGGCGAGGATGGTAATGAATCCAACATGACTGCATAGCTAGGATTTTCTGCTAAGTAAAGTAACTGTTCTTCTCCATTATCCTCCAAAAGATGCGGTAAATGAGTTTTTTCCGACGCAGTGTGTTCTCTACCCAGATGATCTTTAAACTGAAATGTCAGTTCATATACGGTTCGCTTATTTATCCTGACATTGGTGGGAACTTTCGAAATCAGTTTTCCTGTTGATATTCTTCCATATCGTAGCAACTTGAGCGCTTTTAGAGACTTTTTTAAGCCGATAATAATAAACACCAAACCGGCAAGAGGAAATATAATCACAAACAGTACAAAAGGCCCAAAGGTTTGCTTCCTCATGCCTTTAATTTTGGAGTTCTCTGGATTCCCTTCTGCATATTCGATAGCCACTTGATCCCCAACTATAGTCGTTCGGCGTGTTGAATATGAGACACCCTCAAACTCCAATTCCTGCGGAGTTAAAAATTTATAATGATACTCAAAAATACGCCGATCATTCTCTGATGCGCTCGATCTAATTTTATTGGTTATGATGCCTTCGGTAGTAACTATGTTGTTGCTGAATCGCGGAAATGATACATCGGCATTCAATGCAAATACCCAAACGAATATGAGCCCAAAACCAAAGAATACCCAACCAAATTGGTTAAAGAATCCTCCAATGAGAATGCATATTCTTGTGGTCAGTGGCATATATCTAACTTTTGAAGTAATCATTTATAAATAGTATTGGTATAGCAGCATCAGGTTAACTTGATAACTTGCAAGGAAATCCTTCTATAATATTGCTGCGTTTTAGTGAGCCTGTGTTTTTGTAGAATTTAATATTCCCTTCTTTATCACAAATCCAGAATTCCTTAGCACCTCTAGCAAAATAGAGCTCTTTCTTTTCCTCCATCTCCATTTCGGTGTTAGAAGGCGAAAGAATTTCTACGCATATTTCGGGTGCTTCATCAAATGGGCTTTTACCTTTGTTGTTTTGCATGAATCTCTCTGAAGCCCATGCCACATCCGCCACTTTTGTCCCTTCGCTAGTTTGAACAGAACACTCAGAAATTATTGTGCCTTTATTCATCAGTCGGCTCAGCAGCGCAACTATTGCAGCTTGATAAATCCCGTGTTCATTACTGGCAGGACTCATTACAATATTTCCCCACTTATCAGTCTGGATTTTGTAAGGAAGATCCTTTAGTATGGGGTTTTGACAGATCTCAGCCCAACTCATTTTCACTGCCTCTATTTCAGTTGTATATACATCACATGAAATAACCGAGCCTAAAGTTGTAAATCACCGGCGCAAAAAAGTAGCGCGGCAAAGGTACAACACTTTTCGGCGTTCGAGTGAATTTGCCAATTTTGTGAGGGCAACCTCACCAAACCTCTTCAATAGATGGATCATCATAGTGCCCCAAGGTTGCTAACCATTCTGGCATTTCCTCTTTTATCGTTTCCTTTAAATCACTCAGGCTCTCCTTTTCCACTAAGCCTTTCTCATACATGAAAGTATAAAATTTTTTTAGACTTGTAGCATTACTCTTGATGCTTGCCTGACTGGCCCACATGGCCTTTTTTATGAACCAGTAACCCAGAAACATATCTACAGCGCCAACACCATTTTTTGCTTTAATGGGATCCTCGTAAAGCAGAAACTCATTTATGTAGAAATCAATGTTTGAAAGATGGTTGTTTATAGTTTTTTCCGATAGGCCAGATGCATTCAACCAAGCCTCAAACTCATGTAACAACTTTTCATTGTCGTTTCTTATCTTTCTGCAAACTTCTTCGTATCTGTCGTAATCAACCATTTCAAACTCTCAGTTATTTTGTGCCCTAATAATCTCGAACGATGCGCTTCCTACCCTGCTGGTTCCCTAACTGTCAAGAAAATGATCTTTCAGCTTACCTCGCAACACATCGCCATAACCAAAATAAAAGTGATCAGCTTCGGGAATCACTTCTAATCGTGCCTGTGGATTCCAGCGCTGAAGCAATTCGCCAAGCGCACCGACAGGCGCATAATGATCGAATTCGCCGGTGATGACCAAACGTAACGTGGGCAAGGTCGTAACTGGTTCAAAATCCAACAGTGCCACCGGTGGGGCCACCATAATCAAGGGTGGTGCACTGACATCTTCTGCAACTGCCATTGCATTAACCCAAGCACCAAAAGAATATCCAGCCAATTCGACGTTACGCTTGCCGTTCTCGTGCAAATAGTCAAGCGCTGTTCGGACATCCTCCTGTTCGTCTCGCCCTCCACCATGACGCCCAGTGCTATTCCCCACCCCTCGGAAATTAAACCGCAGTGTGCTGTATCCAGCTTGTTGATAAGCTTGGGCGATGGCTGCCACCACAGGATTGGACATATCACCACCATAAAGCGGATGCGGATGGGTAATCACCGCGCCTGATTCGCTCTCGGCCTCAAAATATAGCGCTTCCAACTCGATTGAGTCGTGCGCAAGACTCACTGATCGTTCGTTCATCCGCTTACTCATTCCGCCCATGCAAGATATGATTGAATAAGAATGAGCTTAGGACAGCAGCAATGGCGAATACAAGAACTCTTTCCTCCTGGCGTTTGCGCCTGAACAGAATCATTTTCGAAACCGATACTCCGCTCGGCAAGCTGTTCGATGTGGTGCTGCTGTGGAGCATCGTGTTGAGTGTATTGGCCGTTTTTTTGGAAAGCGTACCGGATTTGCGTGAGCGTTATTCACTGATCTTCAATGTCATTGAATGGACATTTACCTTATTGTTCACCATGGAATATTTGCTGCGTCTCAGTTGTGCTAAGCAACCTCGGGGTTATGCCACTAGTTTTTACGGTATTGTCGACTTGATGGCGGTGTTGCCGAGCTATCTCAGTTTGTTGGTGCCCGGTATACAATCACTGATGGTCATCCGGGCGCTGCGACTGCTGCGTATCTTTCGGGTCCTGAAGCTGTCCCGTCATCTTAGCGAGGGGCGGGTGCTGGCCATCGCAGTGTGGGAAACTCGGCGCAAAATTACTGTTTTTCTGCTCACGGTGTTGACGCTGGTGATGATCATCGGCGCACTGATGTATTTGATTGAAGGCGAGGAAAACGGTTTTGACAGTATTCCACGAGGGATGTATTGGGCTATCGTGACGCTGACCACGGTCGGTTATGGCGATATTTCACCGCAAACCTGGTTCGGACAAGTATTCGCCAGCCTAGTCATGATTATGGGCTATGGAGTCATCGCGGTTCCCACCGGCATTGTCACTGTTGCCCTATCGAAGGCCGGAGAACAACCGGTCAGCGCCCGTGTTTGTCCGGGGTGTGCTGTGGCGTTGCACGATGCCGACGCCCAGTTTTGTAAATACTGTGGCGCGCAGCTGGAAGAGTAGATCGCCCGCCCCACGAGAGCGTATGTAATGAGCAAACCGTTTCATTGTATTTATTCCCACGGGTTTATCCGCACGGCGGTCTGTGTACCGTTTGTGCGCGTCGCCGATCCATTCTATAACCTCGAACATATTTTGGGACTCGCTCGCCGAGCTTCGGATCAGCAAGCTGCCGTGGCCTTGTTCCCAGAATTGGGTATTTCCGCCTACAGCAATGACGATTTATTTCATCAAGATGTGTTGTTGGATGCGACCGAAGAAGCGCTGGCCACCCTCATTGAGGAAAGCCGCGAGTTGAATCCGGTGCTGCTGGTCGGCGCGCCACTGCGCTTTGAAGGGAAACTGTTCAATTGTGCGCTGACTGTTTATCGTGGTCGGCTACTCGGGATTACCCCCAAGACCTATCTACCCAACTACCGGGAATTTTACGAAAAACGGCAGTTCACATCCGGGCGTTTCGCGGTGGGTCGGGAGATGTTCTTTCGGGGAGAGCGGGTGCCATTCGGAGCCGATCTGGTTTTTCACGCGGTCAATGTCGACGATTTCATCCTGCACGCGGAAATCTGCGAAGATGTGTGGACGCCGATTTCGCCCAGCACTTACGCAGCGCTCGCCGGGGCGACAATTCTCACCAATCTGTCCGCCAGCAATGTCACCATCGGTAAAGCGGAATATCGGCGGGAACTGTGCGCCGCACAATCCGGTAAGTGCGTGGCAGCCTATCTGTATTCCGCCGCCGGACCCGGAGAATCTACCACCGATGTGGCTTGGGACGGCCAAGCACTGATCTACGAAAACGGTGAATTACTGGCCGAAGCCGAACGGTTTACGCAACAAGAACAGCTGATCGTTGCAGATGTAGACTTAGAACGGCTTGCGCAAGACCGGATGCGCTTAACCAGCTTCAATGATGTAGTCGGCGAGCACCGGGAACAGTTACGCACGTTTCGCCGGGGGGAGTTCGAGTTTCGCCTACCGACCCAAGTAACTGAGCTAAAGCGTACCGTCGAGCGTTTCCCATTTGTGCCCAACAATCCCGCTAAGCGAGATGAACGCTGTTTCGAGGCTTACAACATTCAAGTACATGGGCTGATGAAACGGCTGCAGAGTTCCGGCATAACGCGGCTAGTTATCGGTGTATCC
The DNA here is from genome assembly GCA_036351435.1 of Candidatus Competibacteraceae bacterium. Taxonomy (GTDB): domain Bacteria; phylum Pseudomonadota; class Gammaproteobacteria; order Competibacterales; family Competibacteraceae; genus JAAUQA01. Next base: position 104 of record JAZBPA010000077.1, on the reverse strand, counting down.
GGCGGATTGGACTCTACTCATGCATTGATCGTAGCGGCCAGAACTATGGATCGCTTGGAATTGCCGCGCAGCAATATTCTGGCCTATACCTTACCTGGGTTTGC
>JAZBPA010000076.1:0-62214 GCA_036351435.1 Candidatus Competibacteraceae bacterium | reverse complement strand
CTGCAACGCTCGCAGATTGTGCAGTTCGTTATCATCGATACTGACAACCATGAATCCATCCTCACGCAACAAATTCCGCGCGATGTAAAGACGCGGCAGCATCATCGATAGCCAATTGCTGTGATAGTGGCCGTTCTCCTTGCGATTTTCTCGGAAGAAACCTTCACGCATCAGCGTGCCGTCGTCGGCCAAGTCATCGATGCGCCTGAGGTAGTCTTCCTTGCTTTCCTGAAAACGATCTGGATAAATGAAACTGTCGGAACCGGTGTTGTAAGGCGGGTCGATATAAATCAGCTTCACTTTGCCGAAGTACGCCTTCTGCAACACCTTGAGCACTTCCAGATTTTCACCCTCAATGAAGACATGCTGAGCCTGGTCGAAATTCACCGACTTGTCGCGTTCTGGTCTCAGCGTGGCGGTGGATGGCGTTTGCAAAACCTTATAGGCATCGGCTTTGCCCGCCCAATTGAGCGCATAACGTTCGCCGCTTTCAATGACGGCATCTTCCCCCAATGCGCGTTTGAGCGCGGCCACATCGACCTTGCCTTCAGAGAAGGCTTCAGGGATTAACGCAGCCAGTTGCCGACGGCGTTCCAGGGCGGGATCGAGAGAACGGGAATTATCAGTTTTTTCGATATTGTTGTTCAAATCGCTCATAACATTCCCGATGGTTTGCAAACAATCCATTCCTGTTTGAAAAAGTCAATTGAACAAGCATTATTTGCCCAAGAAGTTCAATACCGTTTAACGGGGGTCGAACAAAACGATTATCCCGAAAACAAAAAACCGGGCATAAGCCCGGTTTGATTTCTAACAAGCATCTAATTTTATTGGTCGGGGCGAGAGGATTTGAACCTCCGACCACCTGCACCCCATGCAGGTGCGCTACCAGGCTGCGCTACGCCCCGAATACTCTAACGTCTTGTCAGAATACGGATTCTATCCAAAGAACCCCGGCTTGCCAACATTAATTCTCAATTTGACCTTCGTAGGCATCCACTCGAGCCTTGAGTTTTTGCCCCGGACGAAACGTAACAACCCGTCTGGCTGTGATTGGAATTTCCTCTCCAGTCTTAGGGTTACGACCAGGACGCTGATTCTTATCTCTTAAATCAAAGTTGCCGAATCCCGACAGCTTTACTTGCTCACCCTGTTGTAGGGATCTACGAATTTCTTCAAAAAAACTTTCCACTAATTCTTTGGCCTCGCGTTTATTAAGACCCAGCTTAGTAAAAAGACGTTCGGCCATATCGGCTTTTGTTAATGCCATACCTGCTAAACCCTGAGTTTTGCACCGAACTGTTGTTCCAGTCCAGTCACGATTTTAGCCACAATTTGTTCTACTCCACGATCCGTAAGGTTGCGCGAAAAATCTTGTAAAATCAAGCCAAAAGCCATACTTTTTTGACCCTCTGGAACACCTTTACCGCGATAAATATCGAACAAATGAACCTCGCGTAATAAATCGGCACCATGAGTGATAATACAGTCGCGGACCGCTTGAGCCGGTGCGTTTTCTTCAACCACAATGGCGATGTCACGGCGACTGGCGGGGAACTTCGACAGTTCGTTGAATTGCGGCACTCTGGCTTGCTGGACCGCCTCGACAAGCAACTCAAACACAAACACTTTGCCTTCCAAATCCAATCGGCGCATTACAGTAGGATGCAAAGCACCAATCCAGCCCACCGCGGCAGTTTCGCTGTTAATTCGGGCTGACTGGCCCGGATGCAGAGCCGGATGGCGGGCCGCGACGAACGTGAACGATTCCGATTTTCCGGTCAACGCCAATAAGGCTTCGACATCGGCTTTAAGATCGAAGAAATCCACCGGTTGTTTTGCACTACTCCATTGTTCTGGCAACATCGGGCCGCACACCACGCCACCGATACGAGATTCCTGTGCCAGTTTGCCGCCATTGTTAACAAAGCAAAGACCGCTTTCGAATAACCGAATCCGTTCTTGCTGGCGCTTTTGATTATGCCGCGCTGCCTTAATGAGACCCGACCATAGGTTGGACCTCATCAGAGCTAGGTCAGCAGAGATGGGATTCGCCAAGGGGAGCGGTTCTTGCTCAGGAGCAAGCACCTCATGAAACAGCGGATCAATGAAGCTGTAAGTAATCGCTTCCTGATATCCTCTTTGCACTAAGCTGTCACGTAATCGTCCAAGGCTGATTCTGGCTTCCGGTTGAGGAGCCATGTGTAAGCGCGTGGCGGGGCAGTCACTGGGGATTCGGCTATATCCGTAAATGCGCCCAATTTCCTCAATCAGATCGGCTTCAATCGTGATATCGAACCGGAACGCCGGCGGCACGACCAACCAATGGTTGCTTTCTTGAGCAACTGCCATGCCGAGTCGCAACAGGATTTCCTGCACTTGCTGAGAATCGATAGCCAATCCCAGCAACCGTTCGATCCGTTCCGGACGCAGCCGAATTGCCGGTTCCGCCGGAAGATGTGCAGGCGAAACGGCTTCAGTTACCGGACCTGCTTGACCGCCAGCGATATCCAACAACAGTCGAGTCGCCCGCTCCATGGCTCGGATTTGTAATTGCGGGTCCACACCGCGTTCAAACCGGTGCGATGATTCGGTATGCAAGCCATAGCTACGAGCGCGACCGGCGATCACTGTGGGACTGAAAAAAGCGCTTTCCAGAAATACATTACGCGTATCTGCGCCGACCGCGCTGGACTGACCGCCCATAACGCCGGCCAGAGCCAATGGGCCAGCGGCATCGGTGATTAACAAAGTATCGCTAGCAGGCGTTACTGTATTGCCGTTCAACAATTCCAGTGTTTCATCGGGTTTGGCGCGACGCACGTCAATTCGATCAGTCAGTTTATCCAGATCGAAGGCGTGCATGGGCTGGCCGAGCTCGAGCATCACATAGTTAGTGATGTCGACCAATGGTCCTAAGCTACGTAATCCCGACCGCCGCAGCCGCTCAATCATCCAAAGCGGAGTCTCCGCCGCTGGATTCACGCCGCGAATGACACGCCCTACATAACGCGCACAATCCTCTGGGTCACTGACCGTCACCGGAAACTTATCATCCAAAACGGGCTCTACCGGCTCGACAGCAATTGGTGTTACTTCGCAGCGGTTCAGTACCCCCACTTCTCGGGCGATACCCGCCACACTGAGGCAATCGCCTCGGTTGGGGGTGAGATCCAGTTCAATCAACCGATCATTGAGCTGCAGTAATTCCCGCAAATCCGCGCCGATAGTGGCATCGGTCGGTAACGCCCACAATCCTGAATCGTCTTCTCCCAAACCCAATTCCTGAGCTGAACAGAGCATGCCGTGAGATTCTACACCGCGTAGCCGAGTCGCTTTTATGGGTTTCCCAGTCGGTAGCTGTGCGCCGATCCGGGCAACTGGAACATTCATTCCAATCTGCACATTCGGCGCACCGCAAACGATTTCCAACGCTTCGCTTTGCCCGACATCTACTTGGGCAACTTGTAGGCGCTCTGCCTCTGGATGTGCTGCCAAACTCACCACTCTACCGACAACGACACCGCTAAAATCCGGTGCTGCAGCCGTTAGACTGTCCACCTCCAATCCTGCCATGGTGAGCTGTTCCGCTAATTCATCGCTACCAACAGCCGGATCGACCCACTCTCGCAACCATTTTTCACTGAACTTCATTGCTTCGCCTTCATCGTGAAGTTACCGAAATTGCCGCAGAAAACGCAGATCGTTGTCGAAATACAAGCGCATGTCGTTCACGCCATACCGCAGCATGGCCAGCCGTTCTACCCCCATGCCAAAGGCATAACCGGTATAGCGTTCGCTGTCGATACCCACCGAGCTGAACACCTGGGGATGAACCATCCCGCAGCCCAACACCTCCAACCAGCCGGTATGACTGCACACGCGGCAACCCGAACCGTTACACATCACGCACTCGATATCCACTTCCGCCGACGGTTCAGTGAACGGGAAATAGGACGGGCGAAATCGCACTTGTAATTCCCGCTCGAAGAAATTGCGCAGAAACTCGTTGAGCACTCCCCTAAGGCCGACGAAGCTCACTCCCTCATCGACAAACAGCCCCTCCACTTGATGGAACATCGGGGTGTGGGTCAAATCCGAATCGCAGCGGTAAACTCGACCGGGCGCGATGATGCGCAGCGGCGGTTGTTGAGTTTCCATGGTGCGAATCTGCACATTGGAGGTGTGGGTTCGCAATAGCAGCCGGCTGTCGAAATAAAACGTGTCGTGCATCGCCCGGGCCGGGTGATGTTCCGGGATGTTCAAGGCTTCAAAGTTGTGAAAATCGTCCTCGACTTCTGGACCCTCGGCCACCGTAAAGCCGATTTCGGCAAAAAACGATTCGATACGATTCAAGGTACGGGTGATCGGGTGCAAACCACCAGGTTGTTGACCACGACCCGGCAGACTGACATCAATCGCTTCACTGGCCAATTGGGCATCAAGCTGCTGCTCTAACAGAGCGGTTTTGCGGGTTTCAATGGCCGCCTGAATATCCTGCTTAGCCACATTGATGGCCTGTCCCGCCGCGGGACGCTGTTCAACAGGCAACTGGCCGAGCTGCTTGAGTTGCTCAGTCAGCACCCCTTTTTTGCCTAAATACTGCACTCGCAACTGTTCCACTTGGCTGAGATTATCAACCTGAGTGAGCGCATATTGCGCATCGTGAACGAGTTTCACTAGATCTTCCAAAGCTCATGTCTCCCGGGACGTTCTGATAGGGCGCCCAACAAAAAAGGGAAAGGTTGGTGGGCCTTTCCCCTCTAACATGACCGGATAACGATACGGTTTAGAAATTATGCAGCGTTGAGGGCTGCCCTGGCTTTTTCTGCGAGGGCCGCAAACGCAGGCTTGTCTTGCACGGCCAAATCCGCCAACACCTTACGATCAATCGCAACGGCAGCTTTATTTAGCCCGTCCATGAGACGGCTATAACTCAAGCCATTTTCCCGCGCAGCAGCATTGATACGCACAATCCACAGGGCGCGAAACTGCCGTTTCCGCTGGCGGCGATCCCGATAGGCATATTGACCGGCTTTGATGACCGCCTGTTTAGCTACTCTATAAACCCGACTGCGAGCACCGTAGTACCCTTTAGCCTTTTGCATCACCTTCTTGTGCCGGGCGCGAGCAATTACTCCCCGTTTAACGCGGGCCATAATGCATTACCTCCATTAACCGTAAGGCATCATGCGCCGCACCAGCGGAACATCGGCCTTGTGAACCATCGTTGTTCCCCGCAGGTGCCGTTTCCGCTTAGGCGTCTTTTTCGTCAAGATATGACGGGCGTGCGAATGAGAACATTTGAAACCGCCAGAGCCGGTGCGACTGAAACGCTTTGCGGCACCACGGTTAGTTTTAATCTTTGGCATGATAACTCCGTCTTTTTCAATCAGGTCATGGCGATCCCATTGAACTCACGGCATGGTTTGAATCGCCTTATTTATTTCTTCAACGGGGCGACGACCATGACCATCTGCCGCCCTTCCATTTTCGGATATTGTTCTACGGTACCGTAGTCAAGCAAGTCGGCTTCGACCCGCTTTAACAATTTAAATCCCAGATCCTGATGCGCCATCTCCCGACCTCGGAACCGTAAGGTGACCTTGGTTTTGTCTCCGTCGCTAAGGAAACGGACCAGGTTACGCAACTTGACCTGATAGTCGCCTTCTTCCGTTCCGGGACGAAACTTCACTTCCTTGACTTGAATTTGCTTCTGCTTTTTCCTGGCTTCCTGCTGCTTTTTGTTCTGTTCGAACCGAAATTTACCGTAATCCATGATACGGCAAACCGGCGGGCTAGCAGTTGGGGAGATTTCTACAAGATCCAGTTCGGCTTCTTCAGCACTGCGTAAGGCTTCTGCAAGGGAGACCACTCCGACCTGTTCACCCTCTTGATCAATTAAGCGCACTTCCCGCACGGTAATTTCTTCATTCAGCCGAATCTTGTTAGTGGCTATAATTCAATCCTCCAAAGCTTTTTATGGTAGTTAAACACTATGGCTACGATTGGCAATATCGGTACTAAGCCGTTCCGAGAAAGCGTCAAGGTTCATTCCACCTAGATCGTCGCCATTGCGCTTGCGCACAGCAACAGTTTCGGTCTCGACTTCCCGATCACCAATAACAAGCAGATAGGGTATTCGTTGCAAGGTATGCTCGCGGATTTTAAAACCGATTTTTTCGTTTCTCAAGTCCGCTTTCACGCGGAAGCCTTGTTGGGCAAGCGATTTTTTTACCGCAGCAGCATAATCGTGCTGCTGATCGGTAATCGTCAACACCGCAGCTTGAACCGGTGCCAGCCAAGTCGGTAACGCGCCAGCGTAATGTTCGATTAAGATACCGATAAAGCGTTCCAATGAGCCGAGAATCGCTCGATGCAACATGACCGGCGTTCTGCGGCTGCTGTCTTCGCCGACATAGCTGGCATCCAACCGACCGGGCATATTGAAATCGACCTGCACGGTACCGCACTGCCATACCCGATCCAAACAATCACGTAGAGAAAAATCGATCTTGGGACCGTAAAAAGCACCTTCCCCGGGTTGTCTTTTCCAAGGCAAACCGCGCTTATTCAGGGCCAGTTCCAGCGCCTGTTCCGCTTTGTCCCAGATCTCGTCGCTACCGACCCGTTTCTCCGGTCGGGTGGATAGGGCAATCAGAATATCGTCGAAACCGAAGGCCGCATAGACTTCAAACATTAAATCCATAAAGGCCGATACTTCGGGTTGGATTTGCTCTTCGGTGCAGAAAATATGCGCGTCATCCTGGACGAAATTGCGCACCCGCATCAGACCATGCAACGCCCCGGAAAGCTCGTTGCGATGACAGGAACCGAATTCGGCCAACCGCAACGGCAAATCGCGGTAGCTCTTTAAACCCTGATTGAAGATTTGAATATGACAGGGGCAATTCATGGGCTTCAGAGCGTAGTCCCGGTTCTCCGAGTGAGTGATGAAAATCTCATCGGCGAACTTGTCCCAATGCCCGGATTTTTCCCATAAGCTACGGTCTACGATCTGCGGCGTGTGAACCTCTTGATAGCCGTGTTCGCGCAATAACTGGCGGATGTAATTCTGAATCGTGGTATAAACCGACCAGCCATTGTCATGCCAAAACACCATGCCCGGCGCTTCTTCCTGCAAATGAAACAGGTCTAGCGCCTTAGCAAGACGGCGATGATCGCGCTTTTCTGCTTCTTCCAAGCGCCGCAAATAGGCCTTCAACGCCTTTGCATCAGACCAAGCCGTGCCATAAATCCGTTGCAAGGTCTCGTTATTGGAGTCACCTCGCCAGTAAGCCCCGGCCACCTTCATCAGCTTAAACGCCTTGAGGTGCACGGTATTTGGCACATGGGGACCCCGGCACAAGTCAATAAAATCGCCTTGACGGTACAGAGAAATCCCTTCCTCAGCTGGAATACCGGCAATGATTTCGGCTTTGTATTCCTCGCCCATTCCGCGAAATAAAGAAACCGCCTCATCACGAGGCATCAACAGGCGTTCTACCGCAGTATCCGAACTCGCCAGCGCCTTCATGCGGGCTTCGATCTGTTCCAAATCTTCCGGCGTGAACGGGCGTTCGAAGGCAAAGTCGTAATAAAAGCCGTTCTCAATAACCGGGCCGATGGTGACTTGCGCAGACGGATACAACTGCTTAACGGCATGCGCCAACAAATGCGCCGTGGAATGACGGATAATTTCCAGTCCTTCGGGGTCACGTGCAGTGATGATGTTCACAGCAGCATCCTGCTCAATCACATGCGAGGTATCGACCAGCGAGCCATCGACCTCGGCAGCCAAAGCTGCTTTGGCTAACCCCGGGCCAAGAGCGGCCGCCACCTCGTGAACAGACACAGGGTGATCGAATTCGCGCTGACTACCGTCGGGAAGTGCGATGACCGGCATGACTGCTTTTCCTAAATAATCCGTCTCTCAAAATCGGGCAAACAAAAAGGCGAGCCGCGCTTGCTTCCTTTCGGAAGGAACGGCACGCCATTATCTGAAGTTATTTACGCCGTCGAAATGTGGTAGGCGCGATTGGACTCGAACCAACGACCCCCACCATGTCAAGGTGGTGCTCTAACCAGCTGAGCTACGCGCCTGTTGTTGATAGGGGAAGATTACCGAAGCAACGCGCCGTTGGCAAGTCTTGTCTATGAATCGCCGGGGATTTTTTTGTTTCCAGGCTCTACTGAATCGGCCATTGGCCGAGCGCAAGCAAACTTGTTATGTTAAGAGTATCGCGTAAAACGATCTGAATAGGAACCATGTATGGGACACCGACTTTCCAAGATTTACACCCGGACCGGCGACAAAGGCACTACCGGTTTAGGCGGCGGCGAGCGCGTCGACAAAGATAGTCTGCGCATCGAAACCATCGGCCAAGTGGACGAGCTGAACTGCACTATCGGCATGGTGCTGGCACACGACATCCGCCCCACCATTAGTGATTGCTTGAGCGAAGTACAACACAAGTTGTTTGATTTAGGTGGCGAGTTGAGTATGCCAGGCTATGAGGCTATTCAAGCGGATGATGTAACTGTGCTGGAACAGGAATTGGACGCTTTCAATACCGATCTGCCCCCGTTAAAAGAATTTATTCTACCCGGCGGTGGCCCTGCCGCAGCGGCTTGCCATCTGGCACGAGCGGTTTGCCGACGCGCCGAACGACATACCGTGCGTCTGGCCCGCCAGGAAACCATCAATGCTCACGGTCAAGCTTACATCAACCGGCTGTCAGATTTACTCTTCGTGCTGTGTCGCATCCTGGCCCGTGATGAGGGCGGCCAAGAAGTGCTATGGCGACATGATCGAAAACGAAAAAAAATCCAACCAACCGAAGACTAACGATTAATATCCGACCGAATAGAGCCACAGAAGACCGAGCGGACCGCCTGTGGCTTTACTGAGTTGGTGTTGTCAGCGGGGTTTGTAGAGGTTATGATCGCCCAATAATTACGAATGATCTATACCAAAAATCCCGCTTTTTATGACCTATCGTTCAGATGATTTGCTGACTGAAGTGCTTTCAAGCTATCGGCTTAGCGCTCGTGTTTTTGCCCATGCCAGTTACTGTGGACACTGGGAGATCAACACTGCAGGGCGACATAAGGCGACGTTTCACCTGATCGGACGTGGCACCTGTTGGCTACAGCGTCATGAAGGTGAGACTGTGATCCCGTTACAAGCCGGTGATCTGGTGGTTTTTCCCCATGACGCTTGGCACCTACTGACTGCTTGTCCCCGTCCGACCGAAACAATAGGGTACCCACAGTCTGATCAAGGACCGGCCACGACAGTGATGTGCGGGTACTTCGACTTTGGTGAGCAGGGTCGCAATCCGATTCTGGAATCTTTGCCCGAAGTTATCATCGTCCGCGCCGAACAAACTGCACGTTACGCCAAGCTGGAGCAGTTGGCACGTTTGATCCTGATGGAAGCCGACAGCGAACAAATCGGTAGCCAGTTGGTGTTGGACACACTCGCCGCGGCGCTTTTTGTGATGATTCTGCGCTTTCAGCTGGAAAACAGTACGGACCGTCACGGTCTATTGGCCGCGCTTGCCGACCCTCAACTGGCCAAGGCACTAGCTGCAGCCCATCGTGCGCCTGGTAATGCCTGGACGGTGGAGGCACTGGCTGCGGTAGCCGGTTTGTCCCGCACGACATTCGCTATCCGGTTCACCGAACTGGTGGGTGAATCGCCGATGCAGTATCTGAACGCAGTACGGATGCGGCGTGCTAATGAACTCCTGCAAAATCCGCGCTGCTCGGTAGCAATGATTGCTGAGGCGGTCGGTTATCACACCGAGGCCGCTTTCCGGCGGGCGTACAAGCGGCATTATGGGATAGGACCCGGTGCAGCACGACGGGCCCACAGTCTCGATAGTTTTTCTTCTGAGAGTGCATAGGGTAACAGCAGCATCACTTGGCGACGATTCAGGTTCTATTCAGGAAGCATGGGAAGAATGAATGATTGAGGTTTGCCCGAGAGCGTAACGAGAAACCAATATGATACTAATCAATCAGTTTAGGCGCTGGGTTGCTATAATACGGCTTTCGCAACCAAGGCTTATCCGCATTGCAACCCTCCTCGCAATGTTTGGCCTGTGGTCTTCTCCAGCGTGGAGCGATTCGGAGCAATTGGAGTCGCAATCAATCACGCCCACATTGTCCCGTGTCGCGCCTTCGCCGGATGTCATCATCGCCATCAGAGATAAGAAACCTCTGAGAACATCATCTAAGCAACCCTCGAACAGCAACAAACTCAAGGAGAGCCAACCCACTCAAGCAGCCAAACAACCGCCGCCACCCAGCAAATCACTATCCGACGGTCTTTGGCAACGGATTAGAAAACGTCTTGTATTGACTGGTCAAGCGCATGCCCGAATTGATGAACAAACGGCGTATTTGAAGCGTAATCCCGGTTTTTTCAAATTAATGGCCCAACGTGCCAAACCGTTCTTGCTCTATCTATTGCAAGAAATCGAACGACGCAAACTACCTGCAGATTTGGTTTTGCTACCGATGATTGAAAGTGCTTTCGATCCGGTAGCGGTATCTCCTAAGGGCGCTGCCGGTCTTTGGCAAATCATGCCCGCTACCGGGGAGCAGTATGGTCTACAGCTGATTGAGGGTTACGATGGGCGTTATGATATTCATGCCGCGACTGAGGCAGCGCTGGATTATTTGAGCTATTTACACAAGTACTTCAAAGGAGATTGGTTATTGGCGCTGGCCGCTTACAATGCGGGAGAGGGAAGGGTGCAGCGAGCCATGCAAGCCAATCTGGCTGCCGGGCAAGATACCGACTATTGGAGTCTGAATTTGCCAAAGGAAACCCAAGCCTACGTGCCCAAGATGTTGGCCTTATCGCGTATCGTATTTAATCCCCGCCACTACAGTATAAAACTGCCGAAAATTGGCACTCAGCCTTATCTCGCCCGTATTGCCGTTGAGTTGGAGGGAGAAACGCTCTTAGAGGAAGTGCTTGTCGCGGCTGATTTGGAGGTGGAAGAATTTTTTCGTTTCAATCCAGCCCTGCAACCCGCGACGCCGGTTCCAGAGCGCAGTTATGACTTTTTATTGCCTTTAGAGAAAGCCGAAGCACTGGTCAACCAGTTACCCGGCGCCAAATGGATCGCCATCCAAAAACACACGGTTAAACGAGGCGATACCTTGTCCACCATTGCCAAACGCTATGGTGTTTCTTATCGCAAACTGGCGCGGTGGAATGGTCTATCCATCAAAAGCATCATTAAACCGGGCCAGGAATTGTTGGTATATCCTGACTCCCAAGGTTAGGGTGGGATAGTTGTAACGGCTAAAAAGGGTTTGTATGCGTACAAATCGTCTGTTCTTACTTGAGATCGAAAAAGCGCATTACCATATCTAAATCTCAACTAACACGCTAATATCCTTCCGGCTGCTGAGTCAAACGCTTCATGGCGTCATCGCCTTGCAAGCTCCCACCCCAAACCTTTTGTACGGAGAACCCTTAATAATGCTTTGGAACTCGAAGTTTTATCTCTTGCATGTCTCCCTAGTAGGGCTCTTGCTCGGTGCCTCGCTTGAGACGGTGAGTGCCGCACAATGTGTCTGGAACAAAGCTGGCTTCGTTTTGAAAGCCCGATGGTATAATCCTGATGACATCGGAGCCATTAAAGTAGAGGAAGTGGTCGATGGAGAAATCAAAACGAAGTTCATTACCGGGGCGAAAGCAGGCAAAACGCCTGTGCAAGTCGATCAATGGCCTACCGGCCAAGGACGGTGTACAAGAGGCGCGAATGCAAATAAAGAGCTTACCGTCATCCTCTCAGTGGTTGATGGCAAGGTAGCGTCCGATTTCGTGAAGATAGGCGGTGGGATTGCCGCCAGCCTGATTGGGACAGCAACCGCAGCCGCCGCTGGTGTTGGTTGTACCGTTGCTACTGCTGGTTTGGCGTGTCCCGCAGTTGTAGTTGGCATCGGTGCCTATACAGTAGCAGCGACCACCGGTCTGAGCCAAATCCCGGATGCCGCAGAAGTGTTCTACATAGACAAGCCGTCCAGCACGCACTATCTCGATGTGTGGGGCACGGTCTGGTCGCCGCAATCAGGTCAGGGTGGCAAAAGTCCTTCTGGGGAATTGGGATGGGTTGAGGCCCGTGCTCATGACAAGGGTTGCTGGGACAACAAGAAGGTCTACCATGTTCGTTGTGAATTCCTGAATAACAATCAATGGAGTCACGACTGTCCAGACATGACGACGGCAGGAACTTTCAAGGGCAAGAAAATCTTAAGCGTCGAACGCTTGGGCGACCGTGCGTGGACAGAGGTCAAATTAGAGGGCGGCTGTTAAACGTTTCACGCTCAAGCGATTGGAGGGCAATCCATCTCAGATCATACTGGGCAAGGGATTGCCCTCCGATATCCAGCCATTGATCGCTCAAGCGATACTCGCAACGCGCATCATTTCAACAGGCTAAAAGGCGTCTGGTCTTCACTCGAACTCAATGATCGGTTGATCCACGGTTAGGCTGTCGCCAACTTTGGCCATTACCTTAGCGATTACTCCGTCGCGCTCCGCGTATAACACATTCTCCATTTTCATAGCTTCAATCACTGCCAGTGTTTCACCGGCTCTGATCTCTTCCCCCGGCGTGACGGCCACTTCGGTTAATAAGCCCGGCATGGGCGAGATAAGATAGCGCGATAAGTCGGGTGGCGCTTTTACCGGCATGAGCTTGTGTAGTTCTCCCATCCGCGGGGTCAGCATCAGCACATCGACTTGAGAGCCGCTATGAAATAAGCGGTACTCCAGATAGCGACGTTCTACCTGAACGCACACATCGGCACCATTCAAGGTGCCACGAAACAAGGATTGACCGAATCGCCAGTCGCTGCGAACAGCAAATACTTCATCCTTGTAAACTACATCATGCCCCCCCGGCACCGGATGGGCCACAACGGGGTGGTATTCACCATTCATGAACACCACCCATTCGTCCTCCACGCGCCGTTCCAAACCACGCATCTGCCCACTGATACGGGCCGCCCGGTCCATGTAGCTACGATGAATAGCCGCCGACACTGTAACCAGTAACGCCGGATCGTCATGGGGGATATCGGCAGCGCTAAAGCCCTTGGGATATTCCTCGGCGATAAAATTGGTACTGAGCCGCCCTTCCACAAAACGGGGGTGTTTCATTAGCGCGGTCAGGAAACCGATGTTGTGGGAAACTCCGCGAATATAAAACGCATCCAAAGCGGTGCGCATATGCGCAATGGCTTGGTCTCGGCTAGCACCATAGGTAATGACCTTGGCGATCATCGGGTCGTAATACATCGATACTTCCCCGCCTTCACAAACTCCGGTGTCTACACGCACCAGTTCGCTCTCGGCTGGGGGCATGAAACGCGCTAAGCGACCTGTGGACGGCAGAAAGTTGCGGAACGGATCTTCAGCATAGACCCGCGCTTCGATAGCCCAACCCTTGAGCTTGACGTCGGCTTGAGTCAAAGGCAGTTGTTCGCCATCAGCAACCCGAATCATCAATTCGACCAAATCGGTACCTGTGACCAGCTCCGTGACCGGATGTTCTACCTGAAGACGAGTGTTCATCTCCAAAAAATAGAAATTGCGCTGTGCATCGACGATGAATTCCACAGTGCCAGCCGACTGGTAATCTACCGCCTTGGCTAAGGTCACTGCTTGTTCGCCCATCGTCCGGCGAGTCACCGTATCTAGAAACGGCGAGGGGCATTCTTCGAGCACTTTTTGGTTACGGCGTTGGGTCGAGCATTCCCGCTCACCCAGGTAAACCACATTGCCATGACTATCGGCGATGATCTGGATTTCGATATGCCGCGGTTGCTCGATAAATTTCTCGATGAACACCCGGTCATCGCCAAAGCTGGAGCGGGCCTCGTTAGTGGCGCGTTCGAAGCCATCTCGGCATTCATCATCGTTCCAAGCAATGCGCATCCCCTTGCCACCACCACCCGCACTCGCTTTGAGCATGACCGGATAACCGACATCGCGGGCTATATGTACTGCATGATCGGTGTTTTCGATCACCTCAGTATGTCCCGGAATGGTATTGACGCCGGCTTCCATAGCCAGTTTTTTGGAGGTGATTTTATCGCCCATCATCTGGATGGCGTGGGTCTTTGGCCCGATGAAGTTAATACCTTCCAACGCCAGCAATTCGGCAAAAGCAGCATTCTCGGACAAAAATCCATAACCCGGATGGACAGCGTCGGCCCCGGTATCTTTGCAGGCTTGCACAATACGCTCGCTGACCAGATAACTCTGTGTCGAGGGGGGCGGACCAATTAAAACGGCTTCATCAGCCAGTTCTACGTGTAATGCACTCTTATCCGCCTCGGAGTAAACAGCCACCGTGAGGATGCCCATTTTGCGAGCGGTTTTAATCACCCGGCAGGCGATCTCGCCCCGGTTGGCGATCAGAATCTTGTTAAACATGGCGATGGACCTTATAGAGGGATATTGCCGTGTTTACGCCACGGGTTTTCCAGCTGTTTATTTCTGAGCATATTCAGAGAGCGACAAATTCGGGTGCGGGTGTCGCGCGGCATAATGACGTCATCAATGAAACCCCGGCTACCCGCAATGAACGGATTGGAAAACTTGGTGCGATACACTTCGGTATGTTCGCCAATCAGCTCGGCGTCGCGGATCTCTTGGCGGAAAATGATTTCTACCGCCCCCTTGGAACCCATCACCGCGATTTCGGCGGTAGGCCAAGCAAAGTTGGCATCACCCCGCAGGTGTTTGGAACTCATCACGTCGTAAGCACCGCCATACGCCTTACGGGTGATCACAGTGACTTTAGGTACGGTAGCTTCAGCATAAGCGTACAACAACTTAGCGCCGTGCTTGATGATGCCATTATATTCTTGATCGGTACCGGGCATGAAACCGGGCACATCGACAAAAGTGATGATGGGAATATTGAACGCATCGCAAAACCGGACGAACCGGGCTGCTTTCAACGACGATTTAATATCCAAACAACCGGCCAGCACCAGCGGCTGATTGGCGACGATCCCTACCGTGGAGCCTTCCATGCGACCGACGCCGATGATGATGTTTTTGGCGTAATCCGGCTTCAGCTCGACGAATTCATGATCATCCAGCACCTTAAACAACAATTCCTTAATGTCGTAAGGCTGATTCGGATTAGTCGGCACCAGGGTATCTAACGATGGTTCGGTACGCTCAGCAGGATCCGGAGTCGGTCGAATGGGAGATTGTTCACGGTTATTGGCCGGCAGGAAATTCATGAATCGCCGCACCGCCATCAATGCCTGCATATCATTGTCGAAGGCCCAATCAGCCACCCCGGAGGTGATGGAGTGCGTCATCGCACCGCCCAGCTGTTCCTGGGTCACATCCTCGTGGGTCACGGTCTTAACCACTTCAGGACCGGTGACGAACATATACGAGGTATCCTTAACCATGAAAATGAAATCGGTAATCGCCGGAGAATATACCGCGCCGCCCGCGCAGGGCCCCATGATCACGGAAATTTGCGGGATCACTCCTGAGGCCATCACATTGCGTTGAAATACGTCGGCATAACCCGCCAACGAAGCAACCCCTTCCTGAATCCGCGCTCCGCCGGAATCATTGAGACCGATTACCGGCGCCCCGACCTTTATGGCGTGATCCATTACCTTGCAGATCTTTTCAGCATGCGCCTCCGACAAGGAACCACCAAAAACTGTGAAATCCTGGCTGTACACGAAGACAATCCGCCCGTTAATCGTACCGTATCCTGTAACAACGCCATCACCCGGCACTTTTTTGTCCGCCATACCAAAATCAGTACAGCGGTGCTCGACGAACATATCCCATTCCTCGAATGTGCCGGGATCAAGCAATACCTCAATACGTTCACGGGCAGTTAGTTTGCCGCGTTTATGTTGCGTATCAATCCGTTTTTGACCGCCACCTAAATGGGCAGCACGGCGTTTCTTATCCAATTCTTCGATAATGTCATGCATGCAGGATTTTCCTCAACCAGCCACGACGGCTGATTGCTAAGTGGGTAAGTGCTGCTTCGCGATCAACGGCGTTTAGCGTTTATGGAACCACTTCAGGGAAGGGCAACCAATCACATCCGTGACACGTCAAGATTGGGCGACTAGCCGACAAATTGTTGCATTGCAATATTAATAACACAACTAATATTGCGTCGCAACACGCTATTGGACTGTAGTTCAGTAACCCGCGTTGCTTGTACCGATTAATCCAAAGCTGGAGGGGATTTAGTCAGTGGTTTCTCCATCAGCCAGATCAACCCACCAGGTAGTGCCGCTAAAATCAAGGCTAGACCGAATAAAACCGATACTAACAACCCCATTTCGGTACTGACTCCGGCACTGCCCAGCAACACAATCATGGCTCCCTCGCGCAAACCCCAACCGGCAATCGATATCGGCACTACCGTGCATAAGATCACCGCAGGAATCAGCCCGAGATACTGGCCGACCGTTAATGACATACCGACAGCAACACCGAACACATAAATTCCACCGACGACTAACAGGTTGCTGAGTACACCCAACGCCAGCAGTTCCAGAGTCAAACCGGGCGCACTCAAGATCCGTCGCATATCGGTAGCTAACGCAATAACGGCGTTTAATGTCGCCCGACGACGTAGATTCGCAGACCACCACAACATGACAATGCCGAATAAAGCTAACGGCAAAGCCGCAACAAACAAAAACCGTACCGGCAGATGTGCGATATCCGACCAAATCAACGGCAACGCGACCGTCATCATCACAACCAACGTTAGCAGACCGCTTAAACGCTCAAGCAGCACACTATTCGCAGCATATCGGAGTGACAGCCCCTGCCGGTGTGCGAGCCAAACCCGGACAGCATCCCCGCCAATAGAGGTCGGTAAAGTCTGATTGAAAAACAAACCGACGAAAGTAATCTGTGTGGCTTTTGTAAAGCACAGTGGGCTGTGCAGTCGAGTCGCAATGCGAGCCCAGCGCCATGCTAGAATCGGCCCTTGCATCATCAGCACAATGGCTGCACCGCTCAGAGCCACGGCTAGAGTGCTCGGTTTGAGTCGATTCATTTGATTGACCAAATCTGGCAAATCGACCTGACGTAAAATCCAACCGATCAAGCCGACCGAAACGAGGGCTTTCGCTAGGATGACAACCCATCGCCGCCGGGCTGCATTGATGAACTGAGCCAAGCTACACGCTCAGTGGGAGGGCTTTAGACGGGCAACGTAATGCAACCGGCGGTCAAATAACAGCGAAGCCGGCCAGGGATACAGACCCACATGAGCAATCCAGCGCTCAATCGATATCCCCAGCGCTGAGAAGCTGTCACGCCAGCGTTGTTCAGGCCAATAGTTATACGGCAAAACCACGCCATGGTGAGCGTTGCCGAACCAATCCATCAGCCGCAAAGTCGGACCGGCCAACAGCCCTTCACGCAAATGGTCTTTCAGCACGATGGCTTGCTTGGCAACCCGTTGAGCCTCGGCTAACAAAATTTGGGGATCATCGGTATGATGCAACACGTCAACGAACATCACGACATCAAAGCTGCTGTCATTGAAAGGAATGCGGTATCCATCGAAGGGATGCACAGGGATGCGGGTAGTTGGCCTAACCAAAACATCAATCCCCTCAATCATTACGTCTGGACGCAACTGTTTTATGACGCAATCGATATTGCCATCTCCACAACCCACATCCAAAACACGGGCTTGCTGGGGCAGCAGTGCCGCCAAATGACCGGCCAGGACTTGAACCCGTCTACCAAAAACATAACGCTCGTGTAGCGTACTAATAAATTTCATTATTACAGTTCAGAGGACAGAAAATTAATGGGAGAAACTTCAAAAAATGCACAAATCAAAAATAACAAATTTCTTTTCCTTCATCAAGAACAAGCATTATCTCTAGCCTAAACTATAGTATTTTTTTATCAATCAATTATCCAGAAACCAAAAAAATATTTCATGAAACCCGCCCAAAAAAATATTTGCGATATTGTTTTGCCGATTCATAACGGATTAACCTATGTGAAGGATTGCATTGAATCACTTATCCAACATACACCTGCGGCTCAATATCCGATTTATATAATTGATGATGCGAGTGATTCGACAACCAGTGATTATTTAAATAAACAGGAAACTTTACACTCGCAGATTATTTTGCGGCGCAACCCGAATAATTTGGGATTCCTTAAATCCTGTAATATCGGAATTTATCTAGGCACTGCTCCTTATGTCGTACTGGTCAATAGCGATGTTATCGCCACTCCCTGTTGGCTGGAAAGATTGATCGAATGCATGGAGTCCGATCCAAAAATTGCGACAGTTAATCCATTGACTAACTCAGCTGCGCAAATAGACCTTTCAATGCCTCCAGGGGCCAATTTTTTTGCCGTCGATGAATATCTTGAACAACATTCCCCTAAACACTGGCCTGATATTGTTACCGGAGTCGGTTTCTGTCTCTTGTTAAGGCGGGCTGCTTTGGAAGAGGTTGGTGTTTTCGATGAAATATACGGACGCGGCTATTGTGAAGAGTCAGACCTCTGTATGCGCCTGACGGCACGCGGTTACCGTACAGTCATCGCGGATCATGTGTATGTTTATCATAAGGGCGGAGGTACTTTTTCGGACAGCGACGAACGCTATCGCCGTAATCGCCGTCTCTTTGATTCTCGTTGGGCGCGCGAGTATAAGCGGCAATTCCGCGCTTTTCAGAAAGCCGATCCGTTAGCTGAGAGTCGCGCCTTATTTTCCCTGCCACGCCGCTGGGATCCCATGCCGGTCATTTGGCAAACCGCTCGGGCACTGCTTGATGGCTGGCAGGAAAAAGCGTTTCTTTTGATGGCGTTAAACGTAGTGCGAGGCTTACGTCGCTTGCCCAAAGCAAAGCGCGAGCTCGCCACCCCTGCTTCCGTAACAATTCTGACTCGCCCCAATCGGCTGAGAGTGACTTATCTATTGCATCATCTAGTCATTTCCGGCGGCGTATTATCAGTAATCCAGTTAGTTAACGAGTTGATTTTGCTGGGTGTCGAGGCGCGCATAGTCGCTTTATATGAAGATCCGGCCGTCTATGCTTGGAGCAAGTTGTTCACTCGGCCTATTATTTTTTGCAACGAACAAGAACTGGTCCAGAATTGCCCCGACAGCGATATCATCGTAGCCACCCTATGGAATACCGTACCCTGGGCTGTCGAGGTGGCGAAACAAAATCGGGCGAAGCACACCGTGTATTTTATCCAGGACTACGAACCTTGGTTTTTTCCCGACAGCGATGCCAAAAAACGCGAGCAGGTCAAATCGACTTATGGCCAGATTAAACATCACGTGGTCATGTCAGATTGGCTGAATGATTTATTGATGCAGGATGGATTCAGTGCAACAAAAATTGCGTTGGGCATGGATTTGGGTCGATTTTATCCCCGTTCTGTGCCTCGATCCCAGCCAATCGTACTGGCTATGGCCCGACCCGGAACGCCAAGACGTGGTTATCCGTCAACTATCGCCGCGCTATGCCAATTGAAAAAACTCATGCCGGAGGTCGAAATCGTCCTGTTCGGTGACCGTTTTCTCTCGTACAGAACTATTCCTTTTTCCTATAGAGATGAAGGCATTGTATTCGACCAGAATCGGCTAGCAACATTGTATTCTGAAGCAGACGTTTTTTTAGATGGTTCCGATTTCCAAGGATTTGGTCGCTGTGCTTTAGAAGCGATGGCTTGTGGGACTGCGTGCGTTTTAACCGAAGTGGGTGGTGTTATGGAGTACGCAAGAAATGGGGAAAACGCCTTGCTGGTTCCACCCCGAAAGCCCAGCGCGTTTGTCGCAGGGATTAAGGCAATCTTGGACGATGAGGCACTGAAAAATCGTCTGGTTGAAGGGGGTTTAGCGACCGCCGAACAGTATTGCCATAAACGCGAGGCGGATGAAACGCTGGCCTATTTTTTACGGCTTAGTCAACAGTGATTGCTCAACCGATTCTATCCGATCAGAAAGGAGCAATTTTATATGATTATTTTCTGGTGCAGGGAGGAGCTGAGCGTTTAACCTTGACGTTGGCTCAGGGATTTCCGACCACTGCTATTTGCATTGCATCCAAAAATCAGTCGGCTTTTCCTGACGACACGCTCAAAGGTTTGAATATCATTGACCTTCAAGCCAATGCTCATGCAGTGCCTTGGCGAATCGTTAAATCCCTGTATGCCTTTGCCAATAAAACGCGTTTTTTAAAGGACTATGACTGGGTTTTATATGGGGGAAACTATTCCGTCTCAGCTGTACACAATCATATGACGGGGCGAAATATCCATTATTGCCATACCATCCCACGCTTTTGTTATGATCTTCGCAAATATTACCTCACGCGTTATCCGTTTTGGCAGCGCCCTTTGTTACGAGCATTAATGAACTATGTGCAATTTCATTATGTGAAAGCTATCGATCAAATGGATTTGATTATTGCTAACTCACAAAATGTACGCGCACGGATTCGACATTATCTTGGCAAAGATTCAGTGGTCATTCATCCACCCTGCGATACTGATCGATTCAGCTGGATCGGCCAACAGGATTATTATCTATCCACCGCGCGGTTGGAACCGTTTAAGCGGGTTGACAGCATTATCGCCGCCTTTCAGCAGATGCCGGATAAACGCCTAGTGATCACTTCGGGCGGGAGCGAGTTCATTCGTCTCAAACGGTTAGCGGAAAAGGCCGACAACATTTATTTCACCGGTTGGGTCGATGAAGCCCAGTTACACCAATTGATAGGCAATGCCATTGCGACTATTTATATCCCGATTGATGAGGACTTTGGTATGTCGCCGGTGGAATCTATGGCGGCTGGAAAACCGGTAATCGGTGTGGCGGAGGGTGGTTTGCTGGAATCGGTGATTAATGATGAAACCGGCTTGTTATTCTCATCTCAGTCGATTGTCGATTCATTGATAAGCTCGGTGCAGAACCTAACCGCAAAACGGGCATTAGTAATGCGCTCTGCTTGCGAAGACCGTGCTCGCGATTTTTCCAAAGACATTTTCCTCCGTGCAATGAGCCAAGTCTTTTTTAATGTTCGTTGAGCAGAAGCTATAATTGGTATTCCTAGTGCATTTTCATGCCGGGTAGTTTTTTATCAACCGTTCAAATCGGAGCTCCATCATGATCACAGTAAGGATGAAATATTCTTTCTCGTTTATTCTTCTGTCTATTATGGGAATAACTCATACCTACGGACAGACTTCCAACACTCAGTTTCATACGCCACAACCGCCTAACATATCCGGTGGCGCGGAGATGAGCAGTCATGCGCAGAGAATGCCGATAGTTCCTCCTGATCAACCGACGGGTGTGCCCATACCGGAAAGTCCCGGAATTGTAACCACCTTCGATGGTTTTAATTCCGACGACAACTCTACGGAAAGCGGCGGATTCCTGTTTATTCCTCCCGATCCGATAGGCGCTGCGGGCACTAACCGCGTAATTGCTGTCGTCAATACCATGATTGAGGCGCGTAACAAAAGCGGGGGCTTGCTTTGGAGAGATTCGCTCAAGGATTTCTTTTCGCCCTTAGGCACGGCCACATTGGGAACATTCACTTTCGATCCCAAAGTCATCTTCGACCATTATGAAAACCGTTTTGTGGTCGTCACTCTGGAGCGCACGGAGGTCAGCGAGGGAGCCGCCAGTGACGAATCTCGTATCTTGCTCGCCGTCTCCAAATCAGCTTCGCCTAACACCGCCACCGCTGCCGATTGGTACTATCATTCGATTGATTCGAAGATATCGATTGGGGCAATTCCCCACTGGGCCGATTATCCCGGTTTCGAAGCCGATGAAGAGGCCATATATCTCACCAATAATATGTTTACTTTCGGAACCAGTAGGGGTTTCGGCGGGGTTCGCTTGTGGATTATCGACAAGGGGACAGTTGGTGGGTTTTATAACGGGGGAGCCGCCGCCGTCACGGTACACAATCCTTATACCACCGCTGGTATCCCCGCTACCACGATGCCAGCCCAGGTTTATGGTGCAAGTGGCGTAGGATCCGGGATCGGTACATTTCTAGTCTCCTACTCAGGAATCAGCAATGGGGTTGATGAGGCCGTTCAGGTCGTACGTATTGACGATCCGCTAGGTGAGTCTGGAGGGCCTGTATTTATTCAAGAGTTTGTCAATATCGGAAATATCGAAGATTTCATCCTCCCTGAGCTGCCCGACGCGGCTCAAAGCGGCACCAACACTCTAATTGAGGTCAACGACCGCCGCGCGCTAGATGCGGTGTGGCGCAATGACTCCCTATGGTTAACCACGACGATTCTCCCGAATACAGGGCCGGATAACGGGCAAACCACGGCGCATTGGATCAAGTTAAATACATCCGCAGTACCGGCCGGCGCTATCACATTGTCTGATCAGGGCAGTATCGGTGCTGAGGATATCGCTACCAATACCTATACTTTCTTTCCGTCGTTAGCTGTCAACAGCAAAGGAGACGCCAAATTCGGTTTTTCCGCTTCTGCTGCGACGATTTTTCCGGGGGCTTATGTGGCAGGACGACAAGCGGGTGATCCAGCCGGTACCGTCCAAGCCACCGAGACAGTGCGTGCAGGTACGGATTTTTACCAACGGACTTTCGGCGGTCCAAGAAATCGTTGGGGTGATTACAGTGGCATGTCGCTTGATCCAAGTGATGACAACCTGTTTTGGGTATTCAATGAATACGCCGCGCTGCGCGGCTCAGGAATGCCGCCTGAAGACGGTCGTTGGGGTACAGCATGGGCCAGTTGCAGTTTCGAAACAGCTTCCCCAAGCTTAGGGGACCGAATCGGTCTTCAGCGTGGCGGCACCTGGTTCCTGGACCTGAATGGCAATGGTCAATGGGATGGGTGCACCCAGGATGGTGGTCAGGATGCTTGCTTATTTAACAGCTTTGGTGCTCCCGGCGATCTGCCAGTAGCCGGAGACTGGAACGGCAGCGGTTCCGACAAAGTTGGGACGTTCCGCAACGGCACCTGGTTCCTCGACTTTAACGGTAACGGCCAGTGGGATGGATGCCTGCAGAACGGTGGTCAGGACGCTTGCCTATTTAACAGTTTTGGCGTTCCCGGTGATCTACCTGCGGCTGGCGATTGGAATGGTAGCGGCACCGACAAAGTCGGAGTGTTCCGCAACGGCACCTGGTTTCTCGACTTTAATGGTAACGGCCAGTGGGATGGGTGCCTGCAAAACGGCGGTCAAGATGCTTGCTTATTTAACAGCTTTGGTGCCCCTGGCGATCTGCCTGCGGCTGGCGATTGGAACGGTAGCGGCACCGACAAAGTCGGAGTGTTCCGCAACGGCACCTGGTTTCTCGACTTTAACGGTAACGGTCAGTGGGATGGGTGCCTGCAGAACGGCGGTCAGGATGCTTGCTTATTTAACAGCTTTGGTGCCCCTGGCGATCTGCCTGCGGCCGGAGACTGGAACGGTAGCGGCACTGACAAAGTCGGGGCGTTCCGCAACGGTAGCTGGTTCCTCGACTTCAATGGCAATGGTCAATGGGATGGGTGCCTGCAGAACGGTGGTCAGGACCTTTGCGGGACTTTCGGTTCGTCCGCAGATCGACCGGTTGCAGGCAATTGGAGCGCTGCTGAATTAGGCAATTAACGGTTAAAGCATCTTGCTCCTCATCAGCAACATCTTTGTGCCAAGGAGGGCGCGTCCTGAACGAACCTTAAGAACGCGACTCACCGTCTAGGTGACGTTCCAATGCTTGTCGCAACCTGTCTTGCTGAGTCTGCTGCAAAGGTTGATGTTCCTGATTCAGAATGAAGAAGACATCTTCGGCGCGCGCACCAATTGTAGCGATTTTGGCGTTTCGTAGCTGGATCCCGCATTCTGTGAATGCTTGGCCTACTTGGGATAACAGGCCAGGTCGGTCCGAAGTCACTAATTCCATAATGGTGCGTTGATTGAGTTGATCCTCGGTAAAGAAAACCTGAGTCGATGTTTTGAAGTGCTGAAGAATGCGAGGTGTACGCCGCTTAGGAATGGATACCGCCTCATGACGGTCTAAGCTGTGGCGCAGGGAATTGACAATCTCTTTGATACGCGCCCGGCTATGTATCGGCTCACCCGAGTCTTCCATCACCGTGTAGCTGTCCAAGGTATAATTAAGTCGCCCTGTGATAATGCGGGCATCAAGCACAGTGAGCCCAAGCTTGCCCATGGTCGAAACCGTTCGAGCGAATAGGCAATCCTCATCCCGCGCATAAACGAAAATCCCGGTACCGCCACGGGAAGGATCGGCGCGCGCCAGGATCAAAGCGCGACCGTCGTCGGTTTTCTTAATGATTGCTCGGGTATGCCAGATCACCTCATCGGCACTATGACGTAAAAAATAGTCGTCGCCGAAACCTGCCCACAACCGCTTAGTCTGACCTCTATCGACACCCTGGGTGTGTAACCGGGACAAGGCCTGCGACTGAATTTCGGCAATCAATTCTTGCTTGTCGATCGGATTATCCAAATCCCGGCGTAGCGCCCGGCGGGTTGAATCATACAATTTCAATAATAAAGAAGCGCGCCAACTGCTCCATAACTTGGGGTTGGTCGCGCGAATATCCGCTACGGTAAACACGTAAATATAATCCAGGTGGCGTTGATCACCGACAAATTGAGCGAATTCCCGGATGATGGCCGGATCATCAATATCCCGTTTCTGCGCCGTTAAAGACATAGCGAGATGATTCCGGACTATCCATACGACTAAACCTGTGTCAACCTGGCTTAGCCCATGCCGACGACAGAATTTCCTGGCATCTTGCCCACCTAACTCGGAGTGATCGCCGCCTCGACCTTTGGCGATGTCATGATACAACGCGGCAACATACAACAATGCTTGGCGGGGTAATTTGCGCATAATTGCGCCAACGTGCGGGAGTTCCTGGGCATACTCAGGCAAGTAAAAGCGCCGTAAGTTACGCACCACGAACAAAATATGCTGATCCACCGTGTAAGCATGGAACAAATCGTATTGCATACGGCCCACGATTTGGGCAAATTCGGGCAGATAAGCGCCTAGCACCCCATAGTAGTTCATGCGGCGCAACTGTTGGGTAACACCGCGATACTGGCGGAGAATCTTCATGAACAGCGATTGTGCCCGCACATCATTGCGAAAGCGTTCGTCAATCACATGCTGATGGGTCCGAATCAAACGAATGGTGGCCGCACGAATGCCGTTCAGTTCCGGGTGTTTTTGCAACAGCAGAAACACTTCTAACAAGGAGCAGGGATAGCGCACAAAAATATCGTCGCGGGTGACTTCCAAAAATCCCTTGCGAGACTGAAAACGGTTGTTAATAGGCACCGGGTCGCCGGGATCATCAGCCCATAAAATCGCTTCTTCGAACAGTTGCAACAAGATTTCATTCAAACGGCTCAACGCCATGACCGTGCGGTAATAGCGTTGCATGAATTGTTCAACGGCTAAATTCGAATTGTCGTCTTGATACCCGAACTGAAGCGCCAACTGTCGCTGATAATCAAACAACACCAAATCTTCTCGGCGACCATTCAGCACATGTAGAGCGAAGCGCACCTGCCAGA
Organism: Candidatus Competibacteraceae bacterium; assembly: GCA_036351435.1. Classification (GTDB taxonomy): domain Bacteria; phylum Pseudomonadota; class Gammaproteobacteria; order Competibacterales; family Competibacteraceae; genus JAAUQA01. The sequence continues at coordinate 36,586 of JAZBPA010000076.1, read as the reverse complement.
GAAAACTTTGGCATTCCATCAACTCGGTATATTCCTGTTCCGTGAGAAAATCATGGGCAACCAGATCGTTTAACGTCGTTGCGCCGAAATGCCGTTTGGCTACCCAGCCGATCATCTGTAGATCGCGTAATCCCCCCGGGCTTTCCTTAACATTGGGTTCCAAGTTATACGCCGTGCCTTGAAATCTCCGGTAACGCTGGGCCTGTTCTTCCTTTTTGGCACTAAAAAATGTGCCTGCGGTCCACAGTGCTTGCGGTCCTGTCATTTGTCTCATGCGCTCGAACAGTCCGGTATCGCCGGTCAATAACCGCGCCTCGGTGAGACTGGTCATCACACTGATATCAGCGCTGGCTTCGCGCACGCAATCCTCTAAGCTGCGTACACTTTGCGCTACTTCCAAACCAATATCCCAGAGGAAAGCGAGAAAGCTTTCCAGTGCTTCTCGATAGCGATCAAGGTCATCGCTTTCCAGTAGGATCATAATGTCTACATCCGAGTGCGGATGCAGTTCGCCTCGTCCGTAACCACCAACAGCGACCAGCGCCACCTGCGAATCATCTGCTTCGAAAAAACGCGGCCAGCAGTGTTGTAGCAAACAATCGATCAGCCAAGCCCGTGCCGGCACCAAAGCGGTAGCCGGTATCCCAGCGTGGAATTTTTCCTTTAGCACTTCGCCGCCTTGCTTGAGCGCGGCCCGGAAAGTACCCAGCGTGGAATTTTCTTGCAACTGCTGAGCAAAGCGTGCGGGATCAAAAAGTTCGCTTCGATCGAACCCTTCGCTCTGAGCAGAGTGGGCTGTTTGTGTCGCTTGGGAGTTGAACATAAGCATGGGTTATACCGGCAAAAGTAGTGAGAGTTATGGCGGATCGCCGGGTCGTATAGTCAAAATCTCGACACCCGTCTCGGTCACTAGCAACGTGTGTTCCCATTGCGCAGAAACGCTGTGGTCTTTAGTCACTACCGTCCAACCATCGGGGAGCAGTTTTACAAAGCGTTTGCCGGCATTAACCATCGGTTCGATAGTGAATGTCATGCCGGGTTTCAGTTCTATTCCCTCTCCACGATTGCCATAGTGCAACACTTGAGGTTCTTCGTGAAATTGTCGACCGATACCGTGGCCGCAATATTCTCGCACAATGGAACAATTGTGCGCCTCCGCGTGCTTTTGTATGGCGTAACCGATATCGCCTAACCGCGTTCCCGGCTTCACCTCGGCAATGCCGATTTTCAGGCATTCGTGGGCAATTTGGGTCACACGCCGCGCCGCAACAGATGGTTCTCCAATGAAAAACATTTTGCTGGTATCGCCATGGTAACCATCTTTGATCACGGTCACATCAAGATTCATCACGTCGCCGCGTTTCAAGCGTTTTTTGCCGGGAATACCATGGCACACCACATGATTCACCGAAGTACAAATGGATTTAGGAAAGCCTCGGTAATTAAGGGGCGCCGGCACTGCTTTTTGCTCGTTAACGATGTACTCGTGACAAATGCGGTCCAACTCTTCAGTAGTGACTCCTTCGCAAACATGCGGGCGAATCATATGTAACACATCGGCAGCAAGCCGGCCGGCTACGCGCATTTTTTCGATGGCTTCGGGCGTCTTAATCGTAATACTCATTAGAGGCAAATTCTGTAACCAACATTAGCAATGGGAGAAGCGCTTCGATTTCCCTATCCGTGTCCTGAGATAACCCGAGAAGGTTAATAGTTCATTTGGTGTTAACGCCCGATTCATGGTATAAAGCGCGCGCTCATTAAGCAAATTTCATCTAATTCTCACACGTGTCGGCACATACAGCCGGGTGCCCGAAAGGGTTGCTGTATGGGGCGCGTGGAGGCCTAACCCGTTATAGGAGTCTTAAGTTATGACAGTATCCATGCGCCAGATGCTGGAGGCCGGTGTTCATTTCGGCCACCAGACCCGCTACTGGAATCCCAAAATGGCCCCTTATATTTTTGGGGCGCGCAGTAAAATTCACATCGTTAATCTCGAAAGAACCTTGCCTTTGTATAACGAGGCGATGAACTTCCTCGGCAAGCTGGCCAGTAAGGGCGGCAAAATCATGTTCGTAGGAACCAAACGACCTGCCCGCGAACCGACTGCCGCCTCTGCCATTCGTTGTAATATGCCTTATGTCAATCACCGCTGGTTGGGCGGTATGTTGACGAATTTCAAAACCGTGCGGCAATCCATCAAACGATTGAAGGATTTGGAAGCCATGACACAGGACGGTTCATTCGATCGCCTGTCCAAGAAAGAGGTTATTGTGCTGCGCCGCGAAATGGACAAGCTAGAACGCAGCCTAGGCGGTATCAAAGACATGGCCGGTCTGCCGGATGCGTTATTCGTGGTGGATGTGGGGCATGAGAAAATCGCAGTGCAAGAAGCGCGTAAACTGGGTATTCCCATTATCGGGGTCGTCGATACCAATAACTCACCCGACGAGATCGATTACGTCATCCCCGGTAACGATGATGCGATCCGTGCCATTTCCTTGTATTTGGAAGGGGCCGCAACAGCAGTAAGCGAAGGCCGTTCCGCCGTTCCCATGCCGATAGGAGATGAAGACTTTGTCGAGGTGCAGGAAATACCTGCAAAAGCTCCTGACAACGAAGAACCTCAAGCGGCCGAGTAACGTATCGTTACAGCCTAACGTTTTGAAGAAGAGTAGAGGATAGTGAAGATGGCAGAGATTACCGCAGCGCTCGTCAAAGAACTACGTGAGCGCACCGGCTCCGGCATGATGGAATGTAAAAAAGCCTTGCAGGAAGCCGGTGGCGATATCGAGGCCGCCGTGGAACTCATGCGCAAGACCGGTCAGGCTAAAGCTGCCAAAAAGGCTGGGCGTGTTGCCGCTGAGGGACTGATAGTCATTCGCCACGCCGCTGATGACAAGACCGTGGCTTTAGTGGAAATCAATAGTGAGACTGATTTTGTCAGCAAACGACAAGAGTTTCAGGATTTTGCTGCGGCAGTCGCCGACCTGATATTGGCGAGCCGCCCCACTGATACCGCTGAATTACTGGCCTTACCGCTGGACGGTGAGCACAGCGTTGATCAAGTCCGTCAAGACTTGGTTGCTAAAATCGGGGAAAATATCCAGGTACGGCGTTTCAGTGTGATCAGCACGACCGATGGGCTGTTAAATAGTTATCTGCATCATGGCGGTCGCATTGGTGCTGTAGTGGAGTTGCAAGGCGGCACCGCTGAATTAGCCAAAGACATCGCTATGCATGTCGCAGCTATTCGTCCGCTATGCGTCAACGCTGCACAAGTCCCCGCCGAGTTGCTGGCCAAAGAACGGGAAATTTTTGCGGCACAGGCTGCAGAGAGTGGTAAACCCGCTAATATCATTGAGAAAATGGTGGATGGACGGCTGCGGAAATATTTGGCGGAAGTGACACTGTTGGGACAACCGTTTGTCAAGGACCCCGAGCAGACCATTGAGCAATTACTTAAGCCGGCAAAGGCTGAGGTCCTGGGTTTCCAGCGTTTCGAACTGGGTGAGGGGCTGGAGAAAAAGGCTGACAATTTCGCCGAGGAAGTCATGTCCCAGGTTCGAGGCGATTGATCGCTCCAGCATTCTTAGTCATCGCCATCGTCATCAAAGCGTCGATGGCGATGATGCCCCGCTAACGTATTAATCAACGCGCTTAGAATCTCATGCAGGACTCAAAACCGGTTTTTAATAGGATTCTGCTCAAACTCAGTGGTGAAGCACTGATGGGCGACAGCGAATACGGTATCGACCCCAAGGTGATTGAGCGTATCGCCGCTGAAATCGGTGAGCTAAACCAACTGAAGGTGCAGATCGGCATTGTAATCGGGGGCGGCAATTTATTTCGTGGTGCGGGCCTAGCAGCGGCCGGCATGGACCGGGTAACGGCCGATCATATGGGCATGTTGGCTACCGTAATGAACTCGCTAGCCTTGCAAGATGCGTTGGAACGGCGAGGCATTTTCGCCCGGGTCATGTCGGCTATCCGCATCAATGAGGTCTGCGAAGATTATCTACGTCGCCGGGCTATCCGGCACCTGGAAAAGGGCCGAGTGGTGATTTTCGCCGCCGGAACCGGCAACCCGTTTTTTACCACCGACTCTGCCGCCAGCCTACGCTCGATTGAAATCAACGCCGAAGTGGTCCTCAAAGGCACCAAAGTGGATGGCATATATTCAGCCGATCCGGTCAAAGTACCAGACGCTCAGCGCTATGAACAGTTGACTTATGACGAAGCGCTGCAACGCAAGCTCCAGGTGATGGATGCAACTGCACTGGTTTTGTGCCGAGAGCACGGCATGCCACTTAAGGTGTTTAATATCAACCACAGTGGAGATTTACTAAGGATTGTTTGCGGAGAGCAGGTGGGTACAACCGTGATAAAAGGGTAATGCGACATGATTGAAGACATCAAGCAAGATGCCGCCTCACGCATGGCGAAAAGCGTCGACAGCCTTAAGCATGAATTGCAAAAACTCCGGACTGGGCGTGCCCATGCCAGTTTACTGGACCATATTACCGTCAACTATTACGGTTCCGACGTCCCGTTGAGTCAGGTTGCTTCCATCTCGGTCAGCGATGCGCGCACCTTGGTTATTTCGCCTTGGGAAAAGAATATGACTGGCCCGATTGAGAAAGCGATTCTGACCTCCGATTTAGGACTGAATCCCACCACGGCCGGAACTGTCATGCGCATTCCTCTGCCACCACTCACCGAAGAACGCCGCCGGGACATGGTCAAAATAGTGCGCCACGAAGGAGAAGGCGCCCGGGTAGCGATTCGTAATATTCGCCGCGACGCTAATGCCGACCTCAAGGACCTGCTCAAGGAAAAAGAAACGACTGAAGACGAAGAACGCCGCGCTCAGGATGCCATTCAGAAACTTACCGATAAATATGTCAGCGAGGTCGATAAGTTATTAGAAACAAAGGAAGCGGAGTTACTGGAAATTTGAGGTAATGACTTTTTTTGCAACCTCTGATCCGCAGGCGCGCATACCCAATCACATCGCTATAGTCATGGATGGTAATGGTCGATGGGCCAAACGGCGATTACTACCAAGGCCAGCCGGCCATCGGGAGGGTGCTAAAGCGGTCCGGCGGATCGCCAAAGCCTGTCAAGAGCAGAACGTGGATGTGTTAACCCTATTCGCTTTCAGTAGCGAGAATTGGCAACGTCCCGCCTCCGAAGTCAATTTTTTGATGGAATTGTTTCTCACCACACTGCGCACGGAGGTTCGTCGACTGCTGGAGAACAACATCCGGATACGGTTCATCGGCGAACGCGCTGCATTTACGCAAGAGCTGCAAACTCTGATGGATGAGGCCGAAACAAAAACAGCGGCCAATTCCGGGTTGATTCTAGTCATAGCGGCTAATTACGGTGGTCGTTGGGATATTCTCCAAGCTACTCGCCAGTTAGCGCAACAAGTGCTTGCGGGTCATGTAGACCCGCAAGCGATCTCGTGTGAACATATTCAACAATACCTGTGCCTGCACGATTTACCCGAACCCGATCTGTTTATCCGTACCGGTGGCGAGCAACGCATCAGTAATTTTCTACTCTGGCAATTGGCTTACACTGAATTTTTTTTCACTGATCAATTGTGGCCCGATTTCGATACCCACTCCCTGGATGAAGCATTGCTTGCGTTTGCCCAGCGGCAACGACGGTTCGGTCGAACTGATGAGCAGGTGGCGGCGGGATTAGGTAACAGTGCTTAAACAACGGATCGTTACTGGAATGATACTGGGTTCTATGGCCGCATGGGGTATTTTAACGCTACCCACAGTCTGGTTCGGCGTCGCTTTATTGCTGATTATCCTCCTGGGAGCCTGGGAGTGGGGTGGCATGCTAGGGCTTGCCGGACCAATAGCTCGCCTGGGTTATTGCGCCGTTATATTAGCGGCGACGCTGTTGGTATGGCCAATGCTGGCGAATCATTCGTTTATCTGGCTGATTTTGGCAGTCGCTTCAGTTTACTGGTGCTATGTGCTTACTTGGTTGTGGCGCTATACCAGTGCTCCCCAACAACGTAATCCACGATTGCTGTGGGGGGCAGCGGGAATCATGACCTTGGTAACCCCCTGGATCGCGCTGATGCACCTACATGACGCTGAGTTTTTCGGTCCAGCATATGTATTGTTCCTAATGATGCTGATCTGGCTTGCCGACAGTAGTGCCTACTTTGCCGGACGGCGTTGGGGCCGGCGCAAGTTGGCGCCTCGCATCAGTCCGGGAAAGACCTGGGAGGGCGCGATAGGCGCACTAGTTGCAACATTGTTTTTTACCCTGTTGGGCGCTACATTCCTGGGTCTAGCGGGGCTTCAATGGCTGTTACTGACCGTTATCGCCATGGTGGCGGTATTGTTTTCCATTATTGGAGACTTATTCGAAAGTATGGCCAAACGCCAGCACGAGGTTAAAGATAGTGGCTCCTTGCTACCGGGGCATGGAGGCGTTTTGGATCGCATAGACAGTTTGACCGCCGCCGCTCCAGTGTTTTTGCTGGGCGCACAAGGTTTGCTGAGATGAATACCGGAAAAGCTGCTTGTCGACAGCGAGACACAAGGCCATGATCGGTGTCAGCATACTGGGTTCTACCGGCTCTATCGGCGTAAGCACCTTAGCCGTACTGCAGCAACAACGCCAACAGTTCCAGGTGGTCGCATTAAGTGCTCATCACCGGGTCGACAAGCTGTATCAACAATGCCTGGAGTGGGCACCGCTTTACGCGGTCGTTGGCAATGCAAATGCCGCTCAGCAGTTAGCCGACCGGTTTCGCGCCAATGGTGTCTCGACTCAAGTGTTAAGCGGTGAAGACGGTTTGCGACAAATTGCTGCCTTACCGCAAGCCCAGTATGTCATGGCAGCTATCGTCGGCGCAGCCGGGCTGTTACCTACGCTTGAAGCAGTGCGGGCCGGTAAACGGGTCTTATTGGCTAACAAGGAAGCACTGGTGTTAGCCGGACGGCTGTTCATGGAGGCCGTCCGAAATTATGGTGCTACCCTGTTACCGATTGATAGCGAGCATAATGCCGTTTTCCAATGCCTACCGAAAAATTATTCGGACGGCCTTGCCCAGACGGGTGTTACCCGTATCCTACTGACCGGTTCAGGCGGACCTTTTAGAGAAACTCCGCTGGCGCAATTGACAACAGCAAGCCCTGAACAAGCTTGCGCGCACCCGAATTGGAGTATGGGAAGGAAAATTTCGGTGGATTCGGCAACGATGATGAATAAGGGCCTGGAAGCGATTGAGGCCCATTGGTTATTCAATGCCGAACCGGAACAGATTCAAGTGGTCGTACACCCGCAAAGCATCATTCACTCGCTGGTCGAATATGCAGATGGTTCATTGCTAGCCCAACTCAGTAATCCAGATATGCGGGTCCCCATCGCTCATGCGCTGGCTTGGCCAAAACGCATGACTTCTGGAGTGGCCTCGCTCGATTTGTTCCAGATTGGCAGATTGGATTTTCAACCGCCGGATTACACACGGTTTCCTTGCTTAAAGTTAGCTTTTGCCGCATTGCAGAGAGGCGGTACCGCAGCTGCCACGCTAAATGCCGCCAATGAAGTGGCGGTACATGCCTTTCTTGAGGAACGCCTACCCTTTACCGCTATTGCCGAGGTCATTGAACATACCTTGGAGCGGGCTACTGTTCAGGAGGTTACTGCCTTGCAAACTGTGCTGGACAGCGATCATCAAGCGCGTCAAATCGCCTTCGAAAGGATCAGCGCTCTGGCTGCGGAGGCATAATGAGCCATTTTGTGATTTCCCTGTTAGCCTTAATTGTTACTTTAGGCCTGTTGATCACATTTCATGAATTTGGCCATTTCTGGGTGGCCCGCCGTTTTGGTGTTAAGGTGCTGCGATTTTCCATAGGATTCGGCAAGCCATTTTGGCTGCGAAGAGGCCAGGTGGACGGTACCGAATACGCAGTGACTGCTATCCCTTTAGGGGGCTATGTGCGCATGTTGGACGAGCGCGAGGGCGATGTAGATCCACAAGAACGCGAGCGTGCGTTCAACCGTCAACCGGTCAGTTCTCGCATCGCCATTGTGGCTGCCGGACCGATATTCAATTTCTTGTTCGCCATCGCAGTCTACACGCTGATGTTCATGGTCGGTGTGCCTGGGCTGCGTCCGCTCTTGGAGCAACCGCCGGCCGATTCGCTGATGGCGCAGGCAGGGTTTCAGCAAGGTGATCTCATTATCGCAGTGGACGACCAAGACACGCCGACTCTGCGTGATGTCAATCTGGCGCTGTTAGATCGAGCTATGGCGACTGATAACATTGTTATCCAGGTGAAAGATGCCGATCAACGGGTACTGTTTCGCACACTGGATCTCAGCTCACTTCCAGATGCGCGACAAGCTGATCAGCTGTTAGAACAACTGGGCTTGGCCATGCAACAACCACGATTACCGGCAGTGATCGCCGAAGTACAGGATAACGGAGCTGCGCAACAGGCCGGTTTACAAGCTGGAGACCGCGTCGTGACGGTAGACGGACAACCGATTGCCGATTGGCAACAGTGGGCTGGGATGGTTCGGCAACAACCCAACACGCCTCTGAACGTAGGTATTGAACGGGACGGTGCTGTACAGACCTTAACGGTGATACCCGATCCAATCGAAACCGAACAAGGGGTCATCGGACGAGTCGGCGCATTGGTGCAAGTACCGGACGATTTTGCCGATGCCGTGCGCATAGTGACTCGCTACGGACCGATTCAAGCCTTAGGCGAAGCCGTGGTCAAGACCGGAGAAATGGCCTTATTTACGCTACGCATGATGGGCCGTATGCTGATTGGTAAGGCTTCGTTAGACAATATTAGTGGCCCCATCACTATTGCACAGTTTGCCGGCCAGTCGGCTAGTATCGGATTGATTCCCTTCCTGTCCTTTTTGGCGCTGGTCAGTATTAGCTTGGGTGTATTGAATCTGTTGCCGGTGCCGGTACTGGATGGAGGTCATTTGTTGTACTACTTTATTGAGTTTGTAAAGGGCAGTCCTTTGTCGGACACCGCTCAGGAACTTGGGCAACGCGTCGGTATCGTGTTGTTGGTTATGCTAATGGGCCTAGCGTTCTTCAACGATCTGGCTCGCTTGTTCGGATAACCCTATGAATATTCGCCAAGCGTTGCTGTTATCATTTTGGCTATGGATGCCCATTGGGGTCCACGCCGCTTTTGTGATTGAAGATATTCAGGTCGAGGGGTTACAACGCATTTCGGCCGGTACGGTATTCAATTACTTGCCGGTCAGTATCGGTTCGACCGTAGAGGAAGATGATTACCCGGAAATCATTCGGGCGCTGTTCAAAACGGGCTTTTTTACCGACGTCAACTTGGAGCGCCGCGGTGACAACGTATTGACGGTCATCGTCACCGAACGACCAGCGATTGCTGAAATCACCATCACCGGCAACCAAGACATTTCCGAGGACGAGCTGAAAACAGCGCTAAGAGACGTCGGATTAGCAGAAGGTCAGGTGTTCGACCGCGCGATCTTGGACAAAATAGAACAAGAACTGTTAAATCAGTATTTCAGCCGCGGCAAATATGCAGTCCAATTGAATACTCAGGTCACGCCACTGGAACGCAATCGGGTTGCTGTAACTCTGGAGATTTCTGAAGGGGTCAGTGCCCGGATCAGTCAGATCAACATCGTCGGTAATCAAGCCTTCTCGGATAAGGAACTGCTCAAGCAATTCCAACTGGACACTACCGGTTGGTTATCTTTTGTCACCAGAGACGACCGTTACGCCAAGCAACAATTGGAAGCGGATATCGAAGCCTTGCGCTCATTTTATCTGGATCGGGGTTATCTCAATTTCAATGTGGAGTCTACCCAAGTCTCTATCACCCCCGACAAGAAAGATATCTACATCACTATCAATATCACCGAAGGTCAGCCTTACACCATCCAAGACGTGCAGTTGTCGGGTGATTTACTGGTGTCTGAAGAAGAACTACTGCCGTTATTGGTGGTAAAACCCGGCGACACCTTCTCGCGCAGCGCCGTGGTGGAAAGCGTGCAACAGATCGGTGACCGCTTGGGTGATGATGGTTATGCGCTGGCCAATATCAACGCAGTGCCCACCTTGGATGAGGCCAATCAGCAGGTCAACTTGAATTTTGTTGTCGATCCCGGTAAACGGATGTATGTGCGTCGCATCAACTTCCAGGGAAATACCAAGACTCAGGATGAAGTGCTCCGCCGTGAAATGCGCCAAACCGAAGGTAGTTGGTTCGCGACCAAGGACGTCAATCGTTCCAAAGAACGACTGGAACGGTTGACGTTTATGGAAAGTGTTGATTTAAAAACAGAACAAGTGCCGGGCACCGTAGATCAGGTTGATATCGACTACAAGATCACCGAACAGGCCTCAGGTAATGTTTTATTTGGTATCGGCTATGGCCAGGAATCCGGCGTTTTGCTCAATGCCAGCGTCAATCAAAGCAACTTCCTTGGTACCGGTAACCAACTCAATCTGACTTTCAACAACAGCAATATCAGTACCGTCTATAGTATTGCTTACAATAATCCTTACTACACATTGGACGGCATCAGCCGAGGGTTTCGCTTATATTATCGAGAACGGGACGCATCGGAATCCAACACTGCCGATTATTTGCTGGACGATTACGGTGCTGAAATCAACTACGGCTTTCCATTGACCGAAGAAGATACGCTTCGGGTAGGTTTTGGGTTTGAGGGCGTGCAAGTCAAGACAACGTCTGAGACACCGCAAGAAATTTTTGATTTTATCGACGAAAACGGCGATGAGTATCAAAATTTCAAACTGTTTCTCAGCTTTTCCAGAGACAGTCGTAACCGGCTTATCTTTCCGGAACGCGGTAGTTTGAACCGAGTATCAGCCGAGATCGCTTTGCCGGGTGGGGATTTAGAATTCTATAAGCTGGATTATCGGTACAATAGTTTTCTATCATTAACGCCATCCTTAATTATATCGTTCCGTGGTGATCTCGGGTATGGCGATGCCTACGGCAACACGCTTGAATACCCTTTCTATGAAAATTATTTCGCCGGCGGCCTTCGTACGGTCAGAGGCTTCAAGACTAATACGTTGGGTCCTCGGTTTAGCAACGACGAACCGAGAGGAGGTAGCTTTAAAGTAGTCGGGGGTGCGGATTTGATTTTTCCAGTACCTTTTTTGGATGATTCGCAAAATGTACGGATGAGTGCTTTTTTTGACATCGGCAATGTGTTTGCCACCGTCAGTGATTTCGATGCAGGAGATCTGCGTTATTCAACAGGTATCCAAGTTGTTTGGTTATCACCGCTAGGTCCGTTAGTATTCAGTATCGCCGAACCTTTGAATACTCAGGACGGGGACGAGACGGAAACCTTCCAGTTTTCCGTGGGCGTACCGTTCTAATGTTATCCACTGTCACGAAACCAGGAGTATCTACCTTGAAGGGTCTGTTGTTATTCTTTTCGTTGGTAAGCGTATTGCCAGTTTCCGCTCTCCAAGCTGCAGAATTGAAGATCGGCTTTGTCAATACCGCTAAAATTCTCAGCGAAGCACCTCAGGCTGAGGGCGCTAACAAGCGCTTGCAAAGGGAATTCGCACCTCGGGAAAAAGGATTGGCCGATGCTCAAAAATCGCTGCGCAGTTTGGAGCAGAAATTAGCGAAAGACGGCGATGTCATGAGTGAATCGCAACGGCGCAACTTAGAACGCGATATTCTTGCGCAGCGACGCGAACTCAAGCGCTCCACAGATGAATTTCGCGAGGATGTTAATCTGCGGCGCAATGAGGAGTTGAGCAAATTCCAACGCGACGTGATTGAGGTTATCAATAAGTTGGCTAGGGAAGAGCGGTTCGATTTGATTTTAAATGACGGCGCCGCGATCTACGCCAGCGATCAGGTTGATATTACTAGCGAAGTACTCAACCGGTTGGGCACTCGCTAACTGTCCGCCCTATGAGGACGTTGGGTGAGATCGCTGAAACGGTTGGCGTACCATTACGCGGCGGTGATGTAGCGACTCCGGTTACCGGTGTCGCTACCCTGCAGAGCGCCAAACCAGGACAAATCAGCTTTTTAATCAACCCGCGCTATCGGCAGTATCTTAGCAATACCCAGGCTAGTGCCGTTATCTTGTCGCAGCGGGATGCGGACAGCTGTTGTGTGCCCATGTTGGTGACCGACAACCCGCATGTGGTTTATGCCCATGTCGCCGCACTGTTCGCGCCAGCTCCACCGACCACCCGAGGCATTCATCCGACGGCCTGCGTTAGTCCTACAGCACAAATCGCTGACGCTACCTGGATCGGACCGCACAGCGTTGTCGAAGCAGGTGCGGTCCTTGAGGAAGGGGTCATTGTAGGCCCTCATTGCGTAGTCGGTGAATTTGCCGTATTGGGATCAAATACCCGTTTGGTAGCCTCTGTTACGGTCTGTCACGGGGTTCGCTTAGGGCAGCGTGTGCTAGTTCATCCGGGTGCTGTCATTGGCAGCGACGGCTTCGGTTTAGCCAATGACCACGGGCAATGGGTAAAGATACCGCAACTCGGCGGGGTGCAAGTCGGGGATGATGTGGAAATCGGCGCTAATACCACGGTTGACCGTGGCACACTGGAAGACACTATCATTGAACAAGGCGTTAAGTTAGATAATCAAATCCAGATCGCTCACAATGTGCGTATCGGTGCTCATTCAGCGCTGGCCGGTTGCGTTGGTATCGCGGGCAGCGCCCGAATCGGCCGTCACTGCGTGCTCGGAGGAGGTGTCGGGGTAGCGGGGCATTTGGATATTGCCGATCACGTTCAGATTACGGGCATGTCCTTGGTTACTGACTCGCTTACCGAAGCTGGCGTTTACTCGTCAAGTTTGCCTGTTCAACCCCACCGCCGTTGGAATAAGATCAGTGCCCGGTTACGCCAGTTAGACGGATTAGCTAGGCGACTGTTTGCCCTTGAAAACAAATGTTTTTCTGACGATCCGACTAAAAGAAGGTAACTGTTGAATACGATGGACATGATGGACACGATGGATACGATGGAAATTGCAGAAATTCTGCGCTATCTCCCGCACCGTTATCCCTTCTTATTGATTGATCGGGTATTGCGTATTGAGCCGGGTCGTACGCTGACCGGTTTAAAAAACGTGAGTTTCAACGAACCGTTTTTTCAGGGCCATTTCCCGCAACGCCCGATCATGCCCGGTGTTTTGATCCTGGAAGCGCTGGCTCAAGCGACTGGTATTCTGGCGTTTAAAAGTGAGGGCAGCTTACCCGATCGGCAAACCATGTATTATCTGGTCGGCATTGATAGCGCTCGTTTCAAACGCCCGGTGGAACCCGGAGATCAATTGATGCTGCATGTTTCGTTGGGACGGATCAAACGCGGAATCGGAAAATTCACCGGCGAGGCCCGGGTTGACGATCAAATCGTAGCATCAGCCGAGTTAATGTGCGCCAGACGAGAGATTGAGCTGTGATTGACTCACGCGCCGCCATTGACCCGGCTGCCAAACTGGCTTCAAACGTGACAGTCGGGCCGTTCTCCGTTATCGGCGCTGATGTAGAGATTGCAGAAGGCACTTGGATTGGACCACATGTGGTGATTCAAGGGCCTACCCGGATAGGCCGAGATAACAGGATCTTTCAATTCGCTTCTCTAGGCGATGCCCCTCAAGATAAGAAATATCATGGTGAACCGACTCGGTTAGAAATCGGCGATCGCAATACCATCCGTGAGTTCACCACCATCAACCGTGGTACAGTGCAGGACGCTGGGATTACCCATCTCGGTGATGACAACTGGATCATGGCATATGTACATATCGCCCATGATTGTCAGATCGGTTGTCGTACCGTTTTCGCGAATGGGGCGTCCTTGGCCGGACATGTCAAAGTCGGCAACGATGCTGTATTGGGCGGCTTTGTGTTGGTCTACCAATTCTGTCGTCTCGGTGATCACAGCTTTTGCGGGTTTGCCTGTGGGGTCAATCAAGACGTACCTCCCTATGTTACGGTCGCCGGCTATCGCGCTGAACCGCGCGGGATTAATTCCGAAGGGCTAAAACGGCGCGGATTTCCAGCCGAAGAAATTCGGGCTATTAAACGCGCTTACAAAATTATTTACCGGTCACAACTCCCCCTGAGCGAAGCTATGGAGCAGGTCAGGCTGCTGGCACTGGAATTTCCCCGGTTGCAAATGTTGGTGGATTTCCTGGCGACTTCTTCAGCACACGGCATCGTGCGCTGAGGACAACCCTCCGGTCGTGAAAATTGCGCTGGTAGCCGGGGAACCCTCAGGCGATGTGCTTGGCGCTGGTCTGATTGCAGCATTGCGCCAGCATTACCCGCAAGCCCAGTTTGTGGGGATTGGTGGACAGCTCATGTGTGCGCAAGGACTTGTTTCCGCTTTTCCCTTGGAACGTCTATCGGTGATGGGGCTGGTGGAGGTGTTTGCGCATCTGCCGGAATTGCTGCACATCCAGAAAGCGCTACTCAGACAGTTTACCGATGATCCGCCGGCAGTGTTCATCGGTATTGATGCACCGGACTTTAATCTACGCTTGGAGCGCCGCTTGCGCGCAAGCGGTATTCCCACAGTGCAGTATGTCAGTCCCCAAGTCTGGGCATGGCGTCCCTGGCGAGTACGTAAGATCGCCCGAGCTATTGATTTAATGTTGACTCTGTTGCCCTTCGAAGCGGCTTTTTATCAAAGCCATGGCATTCCAGTCAGTTATGTCGGCCATCCCCTGGCGGACGATATTCCTTTCAACAACGATCGTCAGTCGGCTCGACAAACGCTTGGATTAGCTGTAGATACCAGTCCGTGCCTGGCATTGTTACCCGGCAGCCGTTTGAGCGAAGTCAAGCTTCTGACCCCGGTTTTTGCGGCAACCGCCAGTTGGTTACGTGAGCGCAAGCCGGAATTACGCGTGATCATGGCCGTTGCCACCCCTCGTATCCGAGCGTATGTTGCTGCATTGCTAGCCCAACAAGCCCTTAATTTACCCGTGCAACTGTTTGAGGGATGTTCGCGTACGGTCATGACTGCCGCCGATGTGGTGTTGCTCGCGTCTGGAACCGCGACTCTGGAAGCCATGTTACTCAAGCGTCCGATGGTGGTCGGGTATAAGATGAATGCATTCACCGCTTGGATCGTCTCGCGGCTAATCAACATCCCCCATTACGCGTTGCCTAACCTACTAGCTGAACAGAGGCTGGTGCCAGAGTTTATGCAAGCTGCCGCCACGGTCGATAATTTAGGACCGGCGGTACTCCGATTCTTGGACCAACCGGCAGCTTGCGCCCGCTTAGACACGGCTTTTTCTGCATTGCATCACCAATTAAGGTGTGACGCTAGTGCTCAAGCAGCGGCGGCGGTCAGTGCATTACTCAGCAAAGACAGGCAACGCGAACACTCGTGAAAAGAATCGCCGGTATTGATGAAGCAGGCCGAGGGCCGCTAGCAGGACCGGTCGTGGCCGCTGCGGTCATTCTCCATCCTGATCGATGCATTGCGGGATTGGCGGATTCAAAACAGCTATCAGCCAAACGGCGCACTGAGCTAGCTGAAAGGATCAAGCAAGCAGCTTGGTGTTGGGCGCTTGGCGAAGCCACAGTCGATGAGATTGATACCTATAATATCTTGCAAGCGAGTTTACTCGCTATGCAACGGGCGGTTTGCGGCTTAGTCATGATCCCTGCACAGGCATTGGTTGATGGTCAGCATCTACCGGCGGGCCTGCCTTGCCCAGCAAGTGCTGTGATCAAAGGTGATCAAACCATTGCTTGTATCAGCGCGGCATCCATACTCGCAAAAACCCATCGGGACACTTTGTTGGAAAATTTGGACATCCATTATCCCGGCTATGGCTTCCGCCAACATAAAGGTTACGGAACGCGACAACACTTGCAAGCGTTGCAAACGCTCGGTCCCACTCCAATCCATCGTCGCAGCTTTGCTCCGGTACGCGCGGCCATGCGCCGGCGTAGCTGATTACTGGACCGCCGGGCGGGGGGTTAGCGTCAACTGCACTCGTGCTCCCTCCTCCTCGAAACGAAAGCGCACATCCAACGTTTGCAACTGATCCAAAGGACTTGCCGGGCCTCTTTCATCAACAGGATCGAAAAAACTGGGCACCCGAGGCACCGATGGCGTACCGAAGGTGTTGCTGGTCAATACTTGGGTTTCCGACTGCCAAAACCATGTCCCACCGGTTGGATGTTCGGGACGAGAGCCATAGAACAGTGCGTGCCATTCTATAGCCTGCGTGGGTGATTCCTCACCAAGCAATAGAAAGGGCAGCAGGCGACCGATATTTTTCAAGACGGCCTGACTTTCGCGTTGCATCCGATGCAAGTGCAGGAGCGGGGTCATGGCGTTGATATTATCGAAAGCGATCTTGATCCCTGCGTTGGCTTCAGGCAAAACCTCCTCGGAACCGGTAGTCCGGAAATTGATCTGACGATTGCTAATGACCAGATACTGATTGATTTTCCGGATATACAAGTGAATACGGAGGACATCTTCCCAACTGAGGGTATATACCCACCCACGGCTGCCATTCTGACCTAACTGTTCCAGAGTGCTGTCGCCGAAATCCATCTGCACAGTCCAATTCCAGATCAATTCTTCCAGCAGTAAATCATCAACTGCGCTGTCGGCATTATTATTGAGTTCTACGAATACTGCTGCCGGCTGGGTTAGCAAAGAGCCCAGTAAACCCCACCACCAAAATTCCCGACCGCCACCCAGCCAAGCACCCGAAAAGGCTCCCAATAAATCAGCTGATCCCAACACCAGCAGGGGATCGCTATCATATAGCGCAAAATGCAGGCTCCCGCCCAGACTCTTCAACCAATCGGGCTGCACATTATGCTGCGTTGTTCCGGCAACCCACTCTCGTAACATCGCTTGTGGCAATTTGAACGACAAGGTGGTGATCGGTGTTGGTGACAAACCCGGCAGTGTCATACTGATTGGTTGGCCGCCGATGGTCTGGCGCACCAAGTTGTAAATAGAATTTTGCACCAGCGGTAAAATCAGCGTTTCGATATGCACCTGCTTGTCCACGGTAATACGAACGCCGATGGGATCAAAATAGGTCTGCCAGTAACGAGAGTAATCACTAACATACTGTTGATAGGCTTGACGTTCACCGGCACTAACGGTAGTAATCGATAAGTCTATAAGTGGCGTCATCCGGGCCAGTGTGCCGTACAGGGACGAATGAGCAAGCCCTCGCTCGTCCAAGGTAATTCGATCCCCTTCCCAGCTTTGCAACCAGCCCTGAGAGACATAACTGTGCCGCACCAATTCCTCCAAAGTTGCTGCCCGGCCATGATCCAGGCGGTATAACAACGCTCCAGCCGTTACCAAATTCAAGCGAGCGCGGGCTTGCTGACGACGCAATTGAGCAATTTTGCTCTCTGGCCCGAGCATGGCGCGAATGAAAGGATCAGAAAAATAGACATACAGCCCCTGCTCTTCACCAGGTAGCAATGACAGCATGTATCGCAATTCCGCACTTTTTCCCAGACTACCCTGTCCCTCACTCAGGGCCAGCTGATATGCTGCGGCCGCCTCTGTGCGGCTGGTTGAGAAGATCAACCAGCGCTCATGTTGGGCAAAATAGGCGGTGTTATCGCTGCCATAAGGTTGGATAGGATCCTCGCCGGTAGGAGAACTCTGGTTGAACAACTTTTTCAAGAAAGCGGTCAACAACGGTGAAGTGGGCGCCTCTACAAGCAGGGTGATATGGGAACCTTGCTCCAAATAGAGATCGGGACCGAAAAATGCGGTTTGTCGCACCAAAGGACTGAGCTTTTCGACTAATTCCCGGGATAGATTAAGTCGTTCCAAATAACGCGGGATCAAATCCCATTGCAGCGCGGATTGTTGCTGAAAACCAATCAAGGAATGACCGGTTTCAGCGAGTTTATCTAACCAGGTTAGCGCCTTTCCCGGATTGCTGATATAGACTAGGTAACGGTCTACGGGCACCAGATCGGCAATAGCAAGGGTGCCTCCAGACCGGTTCTGCACCAAAGTTTCAAAGGGGTGTGAGACGATTTCGGGTCCTTGTAGGGTGTTGATATCGCCATCCGCCACTGGATTGGTCACTTCACTCAACAGCTGTTGCTGCAAGGTCTCCTGAATAGCGGCCTCGCCACTGAATAGCGAAAAAGCCGTCAATAATTCTTCGGGAGCAACCTCAGTTAATCGCTCTGGTTCAGGCGAAGATGCGCCTCCATAGACCTTATCAGCGATCTGCATCCATAATATGAGCAGTTGGCTTTGCAGTTCGTCTCCTACCGATTGGGCAAAGGCCAAATTACGCGCTTCCGACCATTCCGCTAAAAGGGGTATAGGCCTGTCAGGCGCTTGTCTCGTATCTAGTGACAAAGTGAAGATCGGCCCACCGAAATGGACCCAATCGCGAGCAAAGAAGAACTCCAGCGAGCTGTCTTGCGTGGCCTGCACGAGCCCATAAAGGTTTATGGCGGATTCATCCTCGGTGGCGGTCAAGTACAGCTGGCGCAATGCGCCATTGCGATCAATGACACGCCATTGCTCAGGTTTAAAGGCAATCTTGGTGTGTTGCTGGAAAGGAGCAACGGGTATCACGACTTTCAGCACCGTTAATCCCAGCGCTGAGTCACTGCGGACCCACTCTAACGGCTCCAGCGCATCGGTTTGAACAGCAATCGTAAGTTGGGACCAGAAAAAAAACACGATGACCAGAACTGCGCGAAAGGTGGGTTGCATGATGGGTTCTCGTTGCAATGACGTGCCTGATCTGGCCACTAGCAGGGATTATAGTGAATAAAGGCGAGGTTGCTCGTAACCATCACTGTTTATAATCCAAGACAGAGACGGCGCAGTCTACCAAAGACTACCAACCCGATTGACGAAATAAGCGGACATGGATAGCTTCACGCTGGCGAAAGTAGTCACATCGTCCGTAACAGGAGAAAAAAACATGGCCATCTGGCGTATCCCAATTACCACCGAAGAATTAAACTCAGGGTCAGCCGGCACCATGGTTTCGCATATCGGGATCGAGTTCTTAACCGTTGGCGAAGACTATTTGCAAGCCCGTATGCCGGTTGATCACCGCACTATTCAACCAGCGGGCATCTTGCATGGCGGTGCATCTGTGGTGTTAGCCGAAACATTAGGCAGTGTGGCCGCTTATCTATGTGAGGAAAGTGGACAAAAACATTGTGTTGGCCTAGAGATTAATGCCAATCACGTGCGCTCGGTCAGTGCCGGCTTTGTATATGGCATTGCCCGACCCCTGCACATCGGCAGTACCACGCAGCTCTGGGACATTCGGATCAGCAATGAGCTAAAACAGCTGGTATGCATTGCCAGATTGACCATGGCCGTCCTGTCAAGCAGGCCCAGATCCGACTAAAGCAATGCGACAACAGACAGAATAGGATAGACCTGTGGCGGAACCCACGTAGCTCATGTTGGGAAAAATGGTCCGGCACAGGTGAAGCAAGCTTGAAAAGCAGCGTCGGTATAATGGACGGGCCGATGTAACGTTTACCGAATAAAGAGGGCGGAAGATGATAGATATTGAAGTTGGCGGGTTTTTCGGCTTACTCCTATTAATAGCTGATATCTGGGCAATAATCAGCACGGTACAAAGCCGCGCCTCAACTGGAAAAAAGGTGATATGGATTGTGCTGATCGTGCTGTTACCCTTGTTGGGGTTGATTATTTGGTTTTTCTTCGGACCCCGCTCTTCACGATCAGCCAGCTGACTTTTTTTTGCCAAACTGTAACGACTGTGTCAGGTTCTGCCAATAACAGTTACTGTTAGCAATTTTTCCCCTATTGGTCCTATTCCTGCGTTATCTTTCTCCTGTATCCGAGTAAGCTGCAATGGCTTGCTCGGCCTTCTCCTTAAACCATCTGGCTCACCCTTGATCGCCCACGCGACTTCTGGTGTGATTTTTGCTTAGATTTTCTCAACAAAAGACACCGGGAGTTACTTTTTCGTGAAATATGTGTTTAATCTCAAACAGATTTAAACAATATGCAAGAGCGGCGACAACAGTTAATTGTTAATAGCAGGTTCCAGCATCAATTCATATTGAAAACTGTGATGCTGTCTTTCATTTTCGTCAACTCAATACTTATTGTGCACTTTTTGCTCTCATTGACGAACACGCCAAAAGTATATTACAACTTAATTATAGGCATTACGGTAGCATTTATAGAAGGCATTGCTTTATTGCTTATATTTTATTTATCACGTAAAGCGAGTTTAAGAATAGCAGGACCTATCTATCGATTCGAACAAGTCTTGAAGGCGCTCAATGAAGGGGATCTCACTACGCGCGCGATACTGAGAAAAAATGATAGCTTTACTGAAAGCGCGCAAACCCTTAATGAGTCAATCGAAACCCTTCGGCGACGTATCGAGTCCATTCAAGATTCTGCTGCTATTCTGAGGAACCAGATTACCGATGATACCGAAGCCAGCCAATCAGCAGATTCGCTATGTCGGCAGCTGAGTGTGTTCAAAGTCCGTAAAGACGATCTAAAGGATGCCCCGTGAAATATAACAAATGCAAACAAGCACGGTGCGGCTATCAGTTTCTAGATCAATAGTCAGATTCACTATGTTATTTTACCGTTCGTTTCTCTTACAATTCGTTCGCCCTTCTTCCGTTGCAAAACAGCAAGGCCTGATGGTTATAGAATTCATAACCATCATTACTGTACTCAGTCTTATCGCAATTATCGCGATTCCGGCCTATCAGAATCACAAAACCCGAACTCGTATCGCTGAAGGAATCGAAGAAGCAAGACCTGTCTTGAATAAGGTCTTAGAGTCCTACCATAAACGGGGGCAAGTCTGGCCAACAAACAATTATCAAGCGGGGCTGCTCGAAAAAGAGTACTATCAAACTGAGCATCTGGAACATATAGAAATTAGAGGAAATACGTTTGAGTCAACTCATTCAGTTGAGGTGATACTGACGTATGCTTTATCGGAACTTGGTGACGACAACACTATCATCCTCACTGTTTCGGAATCTTCAAACGATACTGAATGGCATTGCACTCGGGCTGATAAAGGAACAGTACCCTTTTTTATGCGGCCGGATCATTGCCGATAGATTGCCGGCTAGAAAACACTATTCTAAGCATTAGGCATTCCCTATTCCAAAAAGAGAATTACTGAATCACGGTAACTTTGACCCTCCTATCGTTTTCCCATATACCGACCACTTTTTTCCCGCTGGCGGAATAAAAAACACCTTCACCATGCTTTCTACCGTTTCGCCATTCGCCTTCGTAGCGGTCACCGTTTGAGTAGTAATAGATACCTTGCCCATTAGCACGACCGTTCCTGTAAGTGCCAACGTATTTATCACCACGGTTTGCATTGAAAAATGCACCTTGGCCGTGTCTTTTGCCATTTTCCCATTGGCCATCATAACGATTACCGCTGTTATAGTGATAAGTGCCACGGCCATTTAACAGTCCGTTTTTGAATTCACCCACATACTTTTCACCATTACTATACTGATAAGTGCCACGGCCATTAATTACGGCGTTTCTGAACTCACCTGAATATTTGTCGCCATTAGGATAATGGAAAGTACCGATTCCATTGCTACAATTGCCTTCGACACAACCGGGCGCTTGTTTCTCGGCCTGAGTGGTCGGTGGTGCTGGTGGCGGTGGCTCGGGTGTGGCTTGCTCTGTTGTTTTGCTCGGTGGCTGCTGGCGTTGTTGCAGCTCTTCGAGCTTCAAACGGGCTGCTAGGGCATACCGTGGGCTGTCCGCGAAGGCGGTCAAAAATTGTTCTATATCGGCCGGATCGTCACTGCTTTTAACCGCGTTCCACATGGTTTCGGCTTGCGCCTCGAATGCAGCCTGGGCTTCAGCCTGGGCCTCAGCCTGGGCTTTCGCTTGGGCTTCGGCTTCGGCTTCGGCTTTTTCCTCTGCTGCGGCCTGGGTTTTTGCTTGAGCCTCAGCTTGCGCCCGAGCTTCGGCCTCAGCTTGAGCTTTTGCTTCAGCCTGGGCCTGGACCTGGGCCTCAGTTTGATCCGCTTGCTTAAGCTGGGTTACCTGATTACGCAGTGCCAGCAAACGGCTGGACTGAGGATTCACCTGTTCAAGTCGCTGCAGATAGCTGTCAGTTTTCGCAGTATCGCTTTTGCGTAGGGATGCCTCGGCCCAGTTGATGTATTTATCCTCAATGCGCTGCAGACCCGACCGTGCATCTTGGTTGCCAGGATATTGTCGCAATATATCGGAATAGCAATCGAAGGCGTTACCACCACGACCTGTCGTTAATCGATTAGCGTTGAGGTGAGCTAAACACTTTTCTAACAAACTAGCCAGCTGAGATTCAGTTCGCTGAGCATTCAGCGAATCCCGCAAAGCCAGTAGTTCACGCTGTTCAGGGGCCAGTGCCAAGCCACGCTCGACTGCAGCACGGCTGCCCGCTAAATCACCAGCGTCACGCAATCGCCGCGCTTGCACCAAAGTGGTTTGTATTTCACTCTGCCGCTGCTCTGTTTGCTCACGTTGACGTGTCTGTTGTGCCTGAATTTCTTCATGCAGGGCAAGCAATCCAACGTGATCTGGAACCGCCTGCAACCCTTCTGAAATAGTTTGCAGGCTTGCGTCCAACTCATCCGTTTGACGAAGCTGTTCAGCTTTTTCAAAAGCATCGTCGGCTTGTTGTTGAACCGCTTCCGCTAGCTGCTCGGCTGCTTTGTCCTTTTGTAATTGAGCTTGCTGTTGCGCGGCTTCTGCTACCTCCTGCGCCTTTTGTAGTCGTGCTTGCTGTTGAGCCGCTTCCGCTAGCTGCTCGGCTTCTTGTAATCGAGCCTGCACCTGTTCGCGCAGGGCTAATAGCTCCTGATGCTCTGGCATAATTTGCAATCCTTGCGCAATCTGTTCCAAGCCGGATTCCAATGCATCACGTTGAATCTCCTGCTCGGCAGCGTTGAGAAAACGTGCCGCTTGTTGACGCTGCTCTTCAATGTGTTGTTGTTCAGTGTCTGACAGAACGGCTTGTTTATTTTCCACCGGATCAGGTGGTACCGTAACGATTCGTGGTGTTTGAGTGAGTTGCGACTGATTCAAAAACAGGTAAATTCCGCCCGCCGACAACCCGGTAAAAACTGCCACCGAGGCAACTATTGTCCATAGTTTGACAGGTTTCTTTCGTTGCCGACGTTGGATAGGTATCGGCACAGGTGTCACGACAGTCTTGTCGTAATCGGCCCTAGGTGGAGTGAAATAATCATGCTCCGCCCGCGCTAATGCCAAGAGGTACTGTTCAGATGACGCGTAGCGTTCTTCCGGATCTTTGGCAAGCAGACTATTCAAAACCGGTTGGAAAGCAACCAGCTTAGGAGGTAAATCAGGGATCGGCTCGGTTACATGTTTAAACGCCAGGGCAAAGCTGTCATCAGCAGTATAGGGAAGCTGCCCGGTTAGCATTTCGTAAAACAGGACGCCCAAACTGTAGAGATCCGAGCGAGCGTCAACCAACTTGCCTCTGACCTGTTCCGGACTCATGTAACGCGGGGTCCCTAGCGAAACCCCGGATTGCGTCATCACTGTGGCGCTACCAATAGCTTTGGCGATACCGAAATCAGTCAACACGGGATCGCCTTGCTCACGGAACATAATGTTTTGCGGCTTGATATCCCGGTGGACGATGCCTTGTTTATGTGCATGACCGAGTGCGCCGGCGACAATCTTAATGATTCTTAAGACTTCGGCTAAGGGTAGCCCGGTTTTCATGCGGTCGGCCAAATTCCCGCCGGGTAAATACTCCATGGCCAGATAAAAGTAAATCTCGCCATGATTCCCCACATCGAAAATAGTGACGATGCTCGGGTCCATCAATTGCGCAATAATTTTTCCTTCCCGGATAAAGCGTTTAGTAAAGTTTTCGTCGGTGACTAAAGCGGGGTTAATGATCTTTAGCGCCACCCGGCGTTCCAGAGATTCTTGCACCGCCAAATAGACGGTCGCCATGCCGCCACGACCGAGTTCGCCTTCGATTCTATAGCCGGGTATCTCCATGCTGATGAGGGTCTGCTCTATGGGTTATTCTGAGTAAGGCACTGCATATCGTCATGGCTAAGCCTGACCTGCAGCGTGCGTAATCATTTGCTGTTTATAAATTGGCAGTCGTGACCTTAAGCCCTTCTACAGCATTGGGCAATTGGGTTGTGATGAGTCTATCTCCTGCTTGCAATACAGGACTGTGAATCAACACCTGTGCGCTACCGTCTGGATTATACCGTTCCCCAACGCGTTCTACCGTCACCGCAGCCAAACGACCATCCGCCAGACGATAGACCCTATCCAGCCCGTACAGAGCACTAGCCGGCAATGCGACGATCTGCTCCTGCGGGGGTAGCTGTAAAACGAGACGCAACAAGCGACCCGGCACAATGGTGTCGGTACCGTTAACAGGGACAAACAGTGCATCAATACCGCCCAACGTGCTTGCCGTTTGCGCGCTTAGCCGTTGCAAACGTGCTGACAGAGAACGACCGTCCCACTGTCCATAAGCGATCAAAGCTCCCCCTTCTCGCAAGGTATCCCGGATCACCGGCAAATAGCGGAAAGGAACCTGAGCGCGAATTTCCAACTCAGCAGTGGCGTAGAAGGATACCAAGGTATCGCCAATCCGAACTCGATCACCCGGCGCAACCCGCACACCCGCTACTCGGCCAGCAAATGGCGCGACAATCTGCGTGCGTTGCAAATCCAACTCGGCCTGATCGCGCAGTGCTTCAGCTCTTGCCAGCCGGGCTCGCAGCTGGGCCGAGCGAGTGCTATGGTCATCAATAGCTAGTTGCCGAGCGTTTACTGCCAGCGCTTGGCGCTGAAACGCCAACCGGGCCTCGTCGAGCAGCGATTCAGAACCGACCCTGCGTCGTCTCAAATCCTCGGCACGAGTTACCGCCCGACGATCCAACTCCAGCATAGCCTTGTCATATTCCAAAGCTTCCCGATCGCTGCGATAGCGTTTCAACTCACTGTCGATCAAGGCTTGGATTTCTGCCACATCCGCCTCGCGCTGGCGCAGCGTGAGTTGTCCGTCCCGCTCGTCTAACTTCACCAGTAACTGTTGGTCTGCAACCAACTGGCCCTCAGCGACCAGCACTTGGGTAACGTCCGCAGCTATAGCAGCACTTAATTCAGCTTGTCGAGGCGCATCAACAGTGCCGTATAGCAACAACTCGGGTTGGTAACGAGCAGGCGCAATCTCAACAGTAGTCACTCGCCATGCTTTTTCTTCGGTTTGCACCGCGGGCACTGCCGGGCGTGTCGTGCGCAGCATAACGAAACTACCGATAGCTAGCGCAAGAATCGCTATCGGTAATCCAAACCGGATCAGTAGAGGAGAACGAGTAATCCTCACGAAACCACTATTAAGCTTGAGACCAAGCCGGACTCCTCAACGATCCGCACCCATCGCTTGAGCCCACTGTTGGGTCGCTTCCCTGGCGTGTGCGGCAGTGGACCTATCAAAGTCGGGTGCTAATTCGGGCCATCCTGCGCCATGCTTCAGAATGATTTGCAGCAAGGTTTCAATGTGTCGGGGATCATCGTTCAATGCCGGAATATAGCGATACTGCTCGCCACCGGCCTTGAGAAAAAACTGCCGGTTTTCCTGCTCAATCTCCTCCAAAGTTTCCAGACAATCGGCAGCAAAGCCGGGGCAGACCACATCGACACTCTTAGTCCCTTGCTTGGCCCATTCCTTCAGCAGATCACTGGCGTAAGGTTTAAGCCATTCCGCCGGACCGAAGCGGGACTGGAACGCAACCGCCCAATCCTCGGCGCCCAATTGCAGATAGTCAGCAATGAGCCGAGCAGTTTTATGACATTCACAATGATACGGATCGCCAGCCAGCAAATTACGTCGCGGTAAGCCATGAAAAGAAAACAATAGTTTTTCCCCGGGTGGCGTCTCACTCCAGCTAGCGCGGATACTCTCCCCCACCGCTTCGATATAGGAAGCATCATCATGGTAATGATTAACCATGCGTAATTCCGGTAGCCAACGCCAGGTTCTGAGCTCCTTGGCCACGGCGTCAAACGTAGAGGCGGTCGTGGTCGCCGAGTATTGGGGATAGAGTGGCAATATCAACAGGCGACGAGCGCCTGCTTCCCGTAACTCGTTCAAGGCACTGGCAATAGAGGGATTGCCGTAGCGCATACCCACCACTACTTTCACCGAGCCCCCGCACTGCGCCTCCAGGCGTTCAGCAATGGCCGCTGCTTGACGTTGGGTAATACTCAGTAACGGTGAGCCGTCCTCAGACCAGATCATGCGATAGCGGCGCGCAGATTGCCCAGAACGCAGTGGCAGGATAAATACGTTTAAGATCAACCACCATATGAGGCGGGGTACTTCTACTACCCGCGGATCCCACAGAAACTCACGCAGATAACGGCGCACGGCCCCCGCGGTAGGCTGCTCAGGAGTCCCTAAATTAGCCAGCAGAATGCCGCTACAGGGCTCCTGTTCATGAGAGAAAGTCGCTTCTTGTTTCACAATATTGCAAGTGACATTAGTCGTCTGGAAGTAAAATTCATTATAACTTTACCTTGGTTTGGGAGAAGGTGGTTAAGTTCATTAGCTGTTCACAGCTATAATTGATCGAAACGCTCAGACCATTATTTTCTCAACGCAATACTCCTCTGGGAGCTCAGATAGGAGATTAGCCTATGCTCGGCGTTTTTCTCGACAGGGCCTCACTAGATCTCAATGATCTGGACTTGAGTGCTCTGGACAATTGTCTACCTACGATGCGCTATTATCCCAAGACGTCCTCGGTGCAAGTGATAGAGCGGATCGCGGGTGCGACTGTGGTGATCAGCAACAAGGTGGTTTTGGACGCTGCCGCCCTGGAGTCGGCCCCGGAGCTACGGTTGATTTGCGTTGCCGCCACGGGGACCAATAACGTCGATTTGGAAGCGGCAACCCGCTTAGGGATTACGGTCTGTAACTGTCAGGGTTACGGCACGCCGTCAGTCGTGCAGCATGTGTTCAGCCTCACGCTGGCATTGATGACCCATCTGCCGGATTATCATCGGGCGGTTGCCGAGCAGCGCTGGCAAGGAGCTGAGCAGTTTTGTCTGTTGGATTTCCCGATCCGGGAACTTGCCGGCAAAACGCTGGGGATTATAGGCTATGGCGAACTGGGCAAGAATGTCGCACGCATCGCAGAAGCGTTTGGTATGCAAGTCTTGATTGCGCAACGGCCAGGTACCCTGGAACCCGAAAATGGGCGGGTTCCCCTGCCTATATTGTTACCACAGGTCGATGTGCTGAGCTTGCATTGTCCGCTTACCCCCGATACCCGTAGTTTAATCGGCACCTGGGAATTAGCGTTGATGCGGCGTGATGCAATTCTCATCAATGCTGCCCGTGGGGGCATTGTCGATGAGACCGCTTTGGCTAGAGCGCTGCAGGAAGGCGCGTTGGGCGGAGCCGGTGTAGATGTATTGACCGAAGAACCACCGACTCAGGGTAATCCTCTATTGGAAAAAGGGATTCCTAACCTAATTGTAACGCCCCATTGTGCCTGGGGGAGCCGCGAAGCCCGTCAGCGTTTGACTGGACAATTGGTGGAAAATATAGCGGGTTTCCTGCAGGGAGCGCCAATCAGAGTTGTGCGGTAATACCGTGGCCAACTTACTATCATAAGGCAGGGTATGACACGCGGAATTATACCGTCTATCGGCGAAATCTCGGGCAAAATCGCATCTTGCACTGAATGGATTGCGCCTTTGGCGAATCCACCCTATTCTTCGTAATGTTTCTGGTATATGCAGTATTTGATCCTAGCGAACAGGAATAAAATAATGAACTTCCTAGAGAACTTTCACATCCCCAGATTATGGGTTATAGCGCTGCTGACCCTGGCCGTATTGGCCCCTCCCGCAACCTCGGCCGCCGAGCGGCGCGGGGAAGCCAAAATTCACGTCCCCAACCGCGCTACCGGCCTGGAAGTCGAGGATCTCACCGGAGATTTAACGGCAACGGACCTCGCGCAACTCTTGGCCGGTCCAGGTGTGGAGATTTCCAACATTAACTATATCGGCGGCGACTTGGCGGCTGGTACGTTTATCGGAGGCACCGGAATTATAGGCTTTGAAAGCGGTGTTATCCTCAGTAGTGGCCAGGCTATCGATGTGGTCGGCCCGAATACTTCAGATAATACCAGCACCGATCTCGGCACGCCCGGTGATCAAGATCTGACCGATTTGTCCGGTTTCGATACTAATGACGCTACCATACTTGAATTCGATTTGGTGCCGAACGCGTCTGTGCTGTTTATCCGCTACGTCTTTGCCTCGGAGGAGTACAACGAATTCGTTGAGAGTTCATTCAACGACGTGTTCGCCTTTTTCGTCAACGACAAGAACTGTGCGCTGGTCGACGAAGACCCAGTGTCCATCAATACCATCAATAACGGTAATCCTTTTGGTGAAGGCACGGCGACTAATCCCGAAGCATATATCAATAACGATCTCAACGATGGGGGCGGTTCTATCGACACCGAGATGGACGGTTTGACGGTCCTGTTGACCTGCACAGCAATCGTCAACCCCGGAGTTGCTAATACCCTTAAACTGGCGATCGCCGACGCCAGCGATTCGATTCTGGACTCAGCTGTTTTTCTAGCGACTGGGGGTGTGACCACCACTCTGGGAGACCAGATTGGTGTGGTGCGGAATAGTCGGCACTGGTTCCTGGACAGCAACGATAATGAATTATGGGACGGGTGTGAAACGGACAGCTGCTTCACCTTCGGCTCTCCCAACGACCAACCGGTCGTAGCGGATTGGAACAGCGACGGTTTTAGCGAAATCGGTGTCAAGCGGGGTAGTCAGTGGTTCCTGGACAATAACGCCAACGGTGCTTGGGATGGGTGCGAAGTGGATCGCTGTATCTCCAATTGGGGCGATCCGCGCGATTTGCCTGTCGGTGGGCTATGGAGACCATAGCAGGTTCTCTGACTCACCCATTGTCACATATCATTTGTGGTCGTAGCGCAAAGGAACAACAGAATGAATTTCCCAACTCCGTTTAATATCCCTGGTCAGCTAGCCCTAGTGCTTGGCTTGTCTTTGCTTATTCCATCCCTAGGTTCAGCCCAAGAACGCGAGGGTCAAACCAAAGTCCATACACCGACCAGAGGTCCAAGCAACCTGATTGTCAAACCGTTATCCGCGGCATTGGTGCCTGCAGATCTGGTGCGCCTATTGGTCGGTCCCGGCGTTACCTTTACCAACGTCGTTTATACTGGAGATCTCTTGGCAGCTGGTACCTTCACAGGAGGTAAGGACATTGTCGGCTTTGAAAGAGGCATTATTCTCGGCACTGGTAAAGTAGAGGATGTGGTCGGACCCAATACTCTGGATAGGACGAATACTAATCTTGAAGAGCCTGGTGATGCGGATCTTGCCGCGTTAGCTGGTTTCAACACCAAGGATGCAGCCGTGCTGCAATTTGATTTCATACCCACTGAGCCGACACTTTCTATCCAATACGTTTTTTCCTCTGAAGAATACAACGAATTTGTCGGTGACCCATTCAATGACGTGTTCGCCTTTTTCGTTAACGGCTCCAACTGCGCGACCATTGGCGGATCCCCTGTTTCCATCAATACTGTCAATAACGGTAACCCTTTTGGTTCCGGCGGACCTAACTCGGACTCTTTTATCAACAATGTGATTAGTGACGGTGGTTCTATCAACACCGAAATGGACGGCCTGACAGTCGTGTTGACCTGTTCTGCGTCGGTTAATCCTGGAGTCGCCAATACTCTTAAACTGGCTATTGCCGATGGTTCCGATGCATTGGTCGATGCTGCTGTGTTCATCGATACGGGCATCTTGGGCGACAGAGTCGGCGTGATGCGCGACGGCCAGTGGTTTCTTGATCTCAACGGTAATGACGAATTGGATGAGGAAGAAGTGAATAACCCATTCACTTTCGGCCAACCCGGCGACGAGCCCATTGTCGGCGACTGGAACAATGACGGCTTCACCGAAATTGGTGTTCGACGAGGCAATAAGTGGTTTTTGGACGTCAACGACAATCGCATTTTGGACAGTTGCGGCATTGACATCTGCATCGAGAATTATGGTATTCCCTCAGATCAGGCGGTTGCCGGGGACTGGAACGGTGATGGGTTCAGCGCCGTCGGCGTTAAACGCGGTAGCGCATGGTTCCTCGACGAGAACGGCAACGACGCCTGGGATGGTTGCGTACAAGATACCTGCATCCCAGTATGGGGTCTTCCGCATGATGTACCCGTTGCCGGTAGTTGGCGACCGCAATAGCCCAGTAGTCTAGTAGTCTAGTCACCGCCCGGCAAAGTGCGCCGGGCGGCATCCTACAACTCATCAAGGGTGTTATGAACAACGATTCCCCCCGCGCTATTCATCTCAAAGATTACACCCCTCCCCCTTTCTTGATTGACACCGTCGATTTACGCTTCGAGTTAGGCGAAGACGCCACGTTAGTGCACTCCCGAATGGCTTTCCGCCGTAACCCCGAATGGGCCGAACAAGATTCGACTCCTTTGGTGTTAGCTGGGCAACAATTGGAACTGATTGAGATTCGTCTGGATGGACGGACGCTAACCCCTGAACACTATACTGTCGATGCCGACCATCTCACACTTTCACAAGTGCCATCGACCTTTGAACTGGAAATCACCACCCGTATCTATCCGCAGAACAACACCGCCCTGGAAGGGTTATATCAGTCCAGCGGCAACTTTTGCACGCAATGCGAAGCGGAAGGATTCCGTAAGATTACTTATTTTCTGGACCGTCCCGACGTGATGGCTGTCTATACCACTACCGTGGTGGCCGATAAGACCCGCTATCCGGTATTACTGTCAAACGGTAATTTGGTTGACAGTGGTGAACTAGCACATGATCGCCACTGGGCGACTTGGCACGACCCATTCAAAAAACCGTCCTACCTGTTCGCGCTGGTGGCAGGTCATTTACGGAGGATTACGGACACCTTTACCACCCTCTCCGGGCGTGAAGTCGCTTTGCATATTTACGTGGAGCCGGAAAATATCGACCAATGCGACCACGCCATGGCCTCTTTGAAAAAAGCGATGGCCTGGGACGAAGCGACTTTCGGCCGGGAATACGATCTGGGTATTTACATGATCGTCGCGGTCGGGGATTTCAACATGGGCGCCATGGAGAATAAGGGCCTCAACGTATTCAACACCAAATATGTATTGGCTAAACCCGAAACCGCTACCGACGCCGACTATCAGGGG
Source organism: Candidatus Competibacteraceae bacterium (assembly GCA_036351435.1). GTDB lineage: Bacteria > Pseudomonadota > Gammaproteobacteria > Competibacterales > Competibacteraceae > JAAUQA01. The sequence continues at coordinate 5,251 of JAZBPA010000076.1, read as the reverse complement.
ATTGAAGGGGTCATCGGTCACGAGTATTTTCACAATTGGACCGGAAACCGTATCACTTGCCGGGACTGGTTCCAGCTCAGTCTGAAAGAGGGGTTGACCGTGTTCCGGGATCAGGAATTCACTGCGGATATGAGTTCCCGACCGGTCAAGCGCATTGACGACGTGCGTATTCTGCGTTCCGTCCAGTTCCCCCAGGATGCCGGGCCAATGGCGCATCCGGTACGCCCCGATTCTTATATTGAGATCAACAACTTCTATACCGTTACCGTCTACAACAAAGGTGCCGAAGTCATCCGCATGATGCAGACGTTGCTAGGCCGGGCCGGTTTTCGCCGCGGCATGGATTTGTATTTCGAACGGCACGATGGCCAGGCGGTCACTACCGATGATTTCGTCAAAGCAATGGAGGACGCTAATGGCGTCGATTGGGAGCAGTTCCGGCGTTGGTACACTCAAGCTGGCACCCCAGAAGTCAACGCCGAGGGCAGTTATGATGCTGCTGATAATTGCTACACGTTGACTCTGCGCCAGTCTTGCCCACCCACGCCGGGACAGGATCATAAGGAACCGTTTCATATTCCCGTCGCGCTTGGGCTGCTTGATTCGACCGGAAGAAGTTTACCGTTGCAACTCGATAACGAATCTGAGCCAGTTGGAGACTATCGCGTATTGGAGTTACGCACAACAGAACAGCAGTTCCGCTTCATCAATGTGCCGGATTCGCCGTTGCCGTCACTGCTGCGGGGATTTTCTGCGCCGGTTAAGCTGCTGGCGGATTACAGCGATGATGATCTGATGTTTTTGTTAGCCCACGACAGCGATCCATTCAATCGTTGGGAAGCTGGGCAGCAGTTGACCATCCGTACCGTTCTGCGATTGGTTGAAGATCGACAGCGGGGTCGGTCATGGGACTTGCCGGAAGCGTTTAGCGGTGCTTTCGGCCAGGCATTGGCTACATCCAATCAAGACCCCGCCCTGCTGGCCAGGATATTGACCTCGCCCGACGAGATTGTTTTGGCTGAACACATGGACGTGGTCGATGTTGATGGGATTCACGAAGCCCGCCAATTCGTGCAACGGGTATTAGCGGAGCGGCTGCGCGAGCACCTGGCGGCGGTTTACGCCACTTACAATCAAGCTAAAGAGTACCGCATCGACGCCGATTCGATGGGGCAACGCAGTTTGAAAAACCGCTGTCTGGATTACCTGATGCAATTAGACGATCCCGAATGGCGGCAGCGTTGTCTACAGCAATTCCAGTCGGCGGCCAATATGACGGACCAGCTCGGCGCTTTGGGTTTGCTAGTCAATTTTGATTGTTCAGAACGCTCGGAAGCATTAGTGCACTTTGAGCAACACTGGGGTAAAGACCCGCTGGTAATGGACAAGTGGTTCAGCTTGCAGGCGATGTCACGGTTGCCCGGTACTTTATCCGAAGTGAATCGGCTAATGGCTCATCCGGCCTTCACCATAAAAAACCCTAACAAGGTCCGTGCGCTGATTGGGGCGTTTTGCCACTCGAATCCATTTCGATTCCACGCCGCTGATGGGGCAGGGTATGCCTTTCTCAGCGAACAGGTGTTGACCTTGAATGCGATGAATCCGCAGATTGCAGCGCGACTGGTAGGAGCATTTACGCGCTGGCGTAAGTATGACGCCAACCGTCAAGCACTCATGAAAGCGGAGCTGGAACGTATTCTGGCCACGCCGGATTTATCGCCAGATGTCTATGAGATCGTTGCAAAAAGTTTGGGATAGAGTGGACAGCGGACAGAGAAAGCCCCGCGAGTACGGGGCTTATTACTACTAACCCATCCCTGGGTATCCACTTAGAGAGAGGAGTGGAGTGGACTAATTCTGTGAAGCAGCACGCTCCAACACCGGTTCGGCAGGTAACGCGGCAGCGGCTTGCGCGGCTTTGATCTCTTCTTCGGCCACTTCCAGATGATTGGCTTTCAGCTCCTTCAGGGTCAATGCCATCCCGGCAGCAACGGTAAGCAAGGTGCCGGCCACGGCAAAGGACATCGCAAAGCTGCCGGTTTCGGCTTGAATCATCTGCGAAGCGCGACCCAATACAAAGCCACCGACACCCCAGGCGGAGAACAAGATACCGTAGTTCATGCCGAAATTCTTCATACCCCAGAAATCTTTCGCTAAGGCCGGGAACAAGGCCAGATTAGTACCGTAGTTGAAGCCGATAAAGGTCGCCAGCAGGACTAACAGGACGGCGCTGGGTTGGGTGCTACCGATGACCGGGATGGCGGCGAACATCAACAAGGCCTGGAAGGCTAACATCAGGAACAAGGTTTGGGTACGACCGATCTTATCGGATAACACCCCGGCAACTACCCGACCGCTGGCATTACCGACGGCCAGGAAGGCGACCGCGACAAAGGCTAACTCACCTAAGCTGGATTTGGCTAAACCGGCCACACTGCCGATCACCATCAGGCCTGCACCGGCACCAACGAAGAACAAACCCCACAAGATATAAAAGGTACTGGTTTTGGCCATCTGACCCGGGGTGAAGTCACCTTGCAGGCGATCAGAAGGTCCGGCCTTTTGGGTTTTCTGGGCTTTTGCGGCAGTCGCACCGAACAAATGATCAGCGGGGGGATTGACTAACAACATGGCCAAGGCGCTTACCACCACGGCAAAGGCGATACCGAAGAACAACATGGTGGACTGCAAGCCCCAGTTGCCGATCAAATAAGTCGCTAAGGGGGCAATATAGACGGCGGCTAAGCCAAATCCGGAGACCACGATTCCAGCAATCAAGCCAGTTTTGGCCGGTGGGAACCATTTCAAGGCCGGGGGAGTGGCTGACGAATACGCAAAGCCTAAACCGGAGCCGATCACCACGCCAAAGCCTAGTACCCATAGCGCATAATTGGTGGTCTGCGAAATCAAGATAAACCCAGCACCGACCATGAGACCACCCATCAACGCCGTCAGCCGTGGGCCGAACCGGTCTTGGCATTTACCCGCAACAATCATGGAGAAAGCAAAAGCCAAACAGGCCACAGCATAGGGATCATTAATTGATGACAGGTCCCATTGGAAAGCACCCGGTCCACCGGCTTCAATGGAACTCGCGATGGCGCCCTTGAACATGCTCCAGGTGTATAACACCCCTAGTGCGAGGTTGATGCCTGTGCCCGCTAATACCACGGTCCACGCTTGGCGTTTGAGTGATTTTTTCATGGCTATTCTCCTGATGGCTTGGATTTAAGTTGTTGCTGCAGGCACTCGGGTGTGCCGTGTTTTATCAGTGGTCAACTTCGCTGATTTCGATTCTGTTACGCCGGGAGCATGCGGTTCTGCTGTGCTGAATAATCGATTTAAGGCCAGCGTGAGTCGTTGTGCTTCTTCATGAATAATGTCCAAGAAGTGTCGCTGAGCCTCGGGATCGTCAATCTGGTAACTGCGCAGGATCTCGGTAAATGAGCGGATGCTGGTCAGCGGTGTGCGTAAGGTATGATTAATAAGAGAAACCACCTCGCGGTCGAGATGCAGCGGTAACAGAACACCGCCAACCGGTGCATGGGCCGGTTGCTGTGGCTCCAATCCCCGAGCCAACCTATCGTCTTGGTGAAGTTTGCGTAGCGCTAACTCCTGATACTTGCCGCAGTTCTCGTACCGTGAAGTGCAATGCCGAACCATCACTTCCACGTGATAAGGCGAGATGTAGCCAAAACCCACATCGCATTGCTCAACGTTCTGTCCGTAGAAAGGGCAAATCCGCTGGCAATTCATGGTGATTTAGCTCCCCTTATTCTGGTATCGGTGATTGAGTTCGTACACCGAGGTGGTCACTCAACCCGCTGACGGCTGGGCCGTCTTCAATTTGGTATTTTGCAGGAGCCGTGCCACCCAATAGATTGCTCAGAACAACATCAATAAGTCATTGTTATTTAATCTTTTTATTAACGAAGATCTAACTAAGCGAAAGAGAATTTTAGGAATGAAAATTTGCAATGCTGCGAAAATAGCCGTTGGCTGAATGAGGGGAGCACCACCGGACCATCAGAGATAAACCATTAAAATCAGACAATTAAAAACATATCGAAAAAATTCAGAGAGGTTGCAGAATTGCAGATAGGAAATTGCGGGATTGCCAATCAATGAAAATCTGGTTGGTTACGTTCAGGGTTACTGATTAAAGGCCTAACTTAGGTGATTTCTGTCAAAGAAAATACCTGCTTTTCCGGCAATCACCTTAACTCGGCAAAATAGTTATCTATGATGACCTGGAAGGCACCCTGTTGAGTTAACCGGCTGACCAGTTCTGCAAATCGTGAGGATTCAGTGAAGTAGTCGGATTTTCTGGAAATCGCGAAATAGACGGGTAGATCAGCATCGTACTGAAAATCGGCTTTTTCGAACTTGTCCTGCAGCCCATTGATGGCGAGCAAATAATCCGCTTGGGTCTCGGTGCTGATAACGGCATCAATTCGACCGTGGGCTAATTTCATGAAATTAGAAAGATCTTTCGTGACTTCTTCCTTTTCTATCTTGGAGTCGGTATCGAAACGTTCAAAATACTTAACCCCCGCTTGAGTGCCAACCATGAATTGATAGAGATCGTCATAATCCTGTATGGAAATGTCTGCTCCCCGTTTAACGTAAAAGACTTTGGTTGAATTGGTTTTATAGGGGGGTTCAATAAACCGCAGATAACTCTCTCGCTCAGGACGCTTGAGAATGCCACTGATCAGATCCGCTTCACCAGTTCTCATCATTTCCAGGCAACGCTTCCAGGGACAGCCGATATATTCAGCCTGAAGATCGGGATCGTAGCTCTCGTTGTAAGCGGCTAGCAAGGCTTCGATCAAACGAACGTCTATCCCTTGGTTATTCACCTGCCAGGTTTGCGTCTCGACAAATTTCCAGGGCGGATAAGGGTCCATTGGAATGACAATTTTTTCCGCAATAGCGATGCCGCTCCCCAGGACTAGGACCAGCGTTAAGATGGGTGTCACCAGTAGTTTCATTGGTATAAAACGCGGTTTAGCCTGGGTTGTCTGTTGCTAACGCCTTGCCGATCAGCACCTTCGAATCCGGTGCGAGTTCCAGTTCGAGAGCCGCAACCTGACCCTCCGGCGACATTTTCTTCCAGGTCTTGCGCAGGATGTCGATAATCTTATCTTGATCATGCTTTTGCGCGAAGTCAGAGAAGTAATGCTGTACGAATACCAGACAAATGACATCTTCCAGGGCTTGTACGTCGGGATCGCTCTTTAACTTCTCT
>JAZBPA010000075.1:0-11535 GCA_036351435.1 Candidatus Competibacteraceae bacterium | reverse complement strand
GGCATACTCTTGCCATAGCATGACGATCTGTTCCTTTAATTCCGAGAACAGTTCAGCGCGGGTGATGGCAAACACATCAAGACTCCAAGGTGCGTGCTCCAGACAAAGAAATTGTTCATCATCCGTCAGCCCTGGCAAAAACCTGAACACGTTTCGAGGTCGTAACCGAAAATCTCGGCCCGCGATCTCGCTAAGTACGAACGGTGACAGTTCAAGTTCCCGAATTTGTTCAACTTCATCAATTCGTTTAGGGTGGCCTTCATCGTCCATTAACACTTGTCCGGTGACTTGAATTAAGCCCCTCCGATTTTCCAACAACATAAGTTCAATGTCTTGGTCGTAAAAACATTCCAGCTGACGTGACTTGGGGCGATAGATGATCGTGAGCTTGCGTTCACCGAAAGAAATCGCTTCCAATCGGCCGGTTACCGTCGGTGCCTCGGCGCGTTCCTCCGGTGTTTTCAACCATTCCTCAATGCGGGCCGGCAGGGTTTCATCCAGGGATATACTGGGTTCCGTACCGGATGCCATTTCGTAGCGATAACCGCTACCCGGTGGAGGACTAAGAGCGGATAGACAGGACAACGTGCGATGGCGCAAACGGCCATCCGGCACTAACTGGCGAATTCCATCCTCATTACTGGATACCACAGCATGGCTGAACTGGTGTATTTTTTCTAAAACCTGGCGCGCTTGTTCCGGCACAAATGAATCGACGCCTTGACCGGCTACCCGACCGGCTACGGCGAAACTCCCGACTTCGGGCGGGTGCAGGTGCAGCACATACTTGCGCTTGAGTTCATCAGACAGCCGCAAGCGTTGCCGGACAGTGCCTCCTTCTTCTTGGAGGGCAAATAGGTGCACCAACTCTTGCAGCTTACTGAAGATTTGCACCAGTAAAGATGCCGGGACTTCGGAACCACCCCCGGCCGGATAAACCTTGAATTTGATCTGATCAGCGTTAGTAGGTGTATCCGACATGGAAATTTACCTTTATCCGTGGGATTGGCGACTCTCAGGGCAATATTTGACGTTCACGACGTGCCAAATACCAACGGCAGTGCTGAAGAACCTTTGGAATGATATACCGAACTGTATTGCAGGCAACCAGCAACTGCAATAAAGCCTCAGCTTTTTAATGTAACTGTCAACCGTTTACCAGGCCGGTTTAAACCCGACGGGGATTGACATCGGCGACGTTGTTGACGAACGAGTAGCAGAACACGCGCTGACTAACACCCTGTCCACCATTGTTGCCCGCGCTACCGGACTTTACGTCTTGTACTTTCGGCGGAGAGGTATCAGCATCGCAGAGCGAAGGTTCGTCACCAGGGTACACCGGATAATCGCTGGCTGCGGTTGAACCAGCATGATCGTCACCAGGCTTGGCCATCGGCAGGGATCAGGGCTGTTGTTTCGGTTGCCACTCGCCACGGGCGAAGGCTTCCAATTCCGCGCGCAACCAACCGGAAGCCCTCAGGCCTAGCTTGCGCGGTTTGGGGAAGCGGTTCTGCCGGGCTAAGCGATAGGCAGTGGGTAGACTGATACCGGTAAACAGGACTCGATCTTTCGTAAGCTTACAGGAGCATAGCGTAACCTCCCGTAAGCTTACTATACTGTTTGATCGAAGCATTTTGATAAGGCAAAGACATGCTTAACGCGGTACTGCCATCGCGTGCCACTAGCGCCTATTTAGGGCTGGCCATCGGCGATGCGCTGGGAGCGACTGTCGAGTTCATGCTCCCACGTGAAATCCAAGCACAATACGGCGTGCACGATCAGATTCGCGGCGGTGGCTGGTTAAAGTTACCTTCCGGTCAAGTAACCGATGACACGACGATGGCACTGGCTCTAGGCGAGGCTATCTTGATGAAAGGGCATGTGGATGCCGTTGCTGCTGCGCACGCATTCGACAACTGGATGCGGCAGAAACCGGTGGATATCGGTAATACGGTACGCCGGGGCATTCTGCATTTTAGAATGACAGGGCAACCCAGCTCGCCGGAAAATCCCTATGACGCCGGCAATGGGGCCTGTATGCGGGTATTGCCGGTGGCCTTAGCTACCCTTGGGCAACATCCTGATGGGGTGCGGGAAGCGTGTCGAGCGCAAGCCCATGTAACGCACCATAATCCGCTATCCGATGCTGCTACCGAATGCGTAGTGCTTATGGTTCAAGCTGCCCTGCAAGGGGCCGATATTCCCGCGCTGCTGAATGGGCCGGTGCGAACACTGCTTAATGCGTTTCCAGAATTCGGTTTCCGGGGTCGCCGCCGAGAAAATCCCAGCGCCTACATCGTAGAAACCCTACAGGCGGTGCTGCAGGCGCTGTTCGATACCGATAATTTTCGCGACTGTTTAGTCGATGTGGTCAACCGGGGCGGCGATGCCGACACCACCGGTGCGATTGCCGGAATGATTGCCGGAGCACTCTACGGCCAACAGGCGATACCACAAGCTTGGTTACGCGCTTTGGATAATCAAGTACGCCACCGCTGTCAACAACAAGCGTTGGCCTTGCTCAAGTTGTCCAGCGAGGAATAGCAGAACGCCTAGCGTGCTTGCTATCAAGGTGATGCGAGCTTGAAATCGGCTGGATGCAGTTTTAATTAGAACCTATCGATCCAGTTAGCCCGGCAACACCGGCAAAGCGTTTCAGCAGACTAGGAATTGACGAGGCCGGAACCGGGGTGCTGAACAGAAATCCTTGGGCATAATCACACCTGGCTGCTTTGACGAATTCTAACATGCCCTGAGTCTCTACACCCTCAGCAGTTACCTTCAAGTGCAGGGTCTGGGCAATAGCCGTAATCATTGAAACAATGGCTGCATCGTCTTCAGAGACGGGTAGATTAGCGAGAAAACTGCGGTCGATTTTCAATTCATCAATGGGTAATTGCTTCAAGCGGTTGAGTGACGAATAGCCGGTGCCGAAATCATCCAACGCTATTTTCACCCCTTGCGTTTTTAGTCCGGCGAGTGTCGGAACAACAGTGTCTTGCGCAGCCATAACGCAAGTCTCGGTGAGTTCCAGCACCAAGGATTCTGCTCCAAGCCCGGTCTCCGCAAGCGTTTCAGCAACAATCGTACTCAAATTGGTGCGCTCGACATCAATGCCAGAGATGTTGACGGACACGGACAAATCCCCCAGACCGTTCATTTGCCACTGTTTGGCTTGCCGACATGCCTCTCCTAGCACCCAAGCTGTAATCGGCATGATCAAGCCGGTTTCCTCAGCCAGCGGTAAAAAAACATTTGGGGTAATCATGCCGAATTCAGGGTCCTGCCAACGTAACAGGGCCTCGAAACCGATAATCCGACCGCTTACCACCTCCACTTGAGGCTGATAGTAGAGCAGTAATTGCCCGGTATCGAGGGCATGTTGTAGACGGGTCTCCAAGGTAAGTCGGCGAGCAGTGATGTCCTCCATGGCGCTAGAGTAGTATTGGTAACCTCCTTTGCCCCGGCGTTTGGCTTCGTACATTGCGATATCAGCAGTTTTGATTAACTCTTCAGCCTTGTCACCGTCATCCGGCCACAACGTAATACCGATACTAGCCGATACATTGATGTCGTAACCGGCGAGGCTTAGCGGTTGAGCCAGTGCATTCAGAATACGCCGCGCTACCGCTCCAGCATCATGAGTGCCGCGTAAATCTCGCACTAGCACCAGAAACTCATCCCCACCCAAACGCGCGACAATGTTGTCTTCTCCAGATCCTCTGACCACCATGTCTTCTTTGCGTAAGGCATTAGCAATTCGATCAGCCATTTTCTGGAGGAACGTATCACCGACTTCATGGCTGAGTGTGTCATTGATCCACTTAAAGTTATCAAAATCAAGAAACAACAGGGCTAAGGGTTTGTTATGCCGTTCACCATGAGCGATAGCGTAATCCAGCTGTTGCTTGAACAACACCCGATTGGGCAGCCCGGTCAAGCTATCGTAAAACGCCAGCCGTTCGATTTGTTGTTGAGATTTTTGCACATTGTCGGCCATTTCTTTAAACGATTGCGCGAGATCCCCGAGCTCGTCATGCGGGCTGGTTTCAATGGGGACTGACAGATTGCCTTGCCCAATCTCTTTCGCAGCTTGCGCTAATTTTGAGATACGGCTGATCAATAAACGCTTGAGTAGGAAAATAACCAAGGTCAAGGTCACCAGAATGGCGATAATTGTAACGTAGCCAACCAACTGGCTCATTTCGCGACTGGCGGCTAATAAATCACGCTGTGGAATCACCACAAACAAATAGAATTTGTCTTTTAAGAGGTGCCCCAAAAACAATACCCGTTCTCCGTTTACCTCAGCATTCAGGACCTCATCTTGCTCGACTGAACTGATTAGATCGCTAAACAGATCGGCTGAAATTTTCTCGCCGATGCGGGCTGAATCGTTATGAAACAGTATTTGCCGATTGGCGTTAGTGAAAAGGAGATAACCACTCAGCCCCGCCTTATGCTCAGCCACCTCATGGGCTATAAAATGAGGGTCGATAGTGACAATCAGATAGCCCCGCAAGATGGGTTCTGCCGTGATAGGGTCCATTGATGGATCACGAAACCAGAGTGATTTGCCTGCATAGAGTGCAGTTTGATGATTATCCGGGTTGTTTTGAAACGTCAATAAGGTACTACCTGGCGCGGACCGCTGTAGTTGCCTGAATTCGGTGGATTGTTGCTCCTGTTCGGTAATGTTGGGGATTGGATGAAGCGTAACACGGGTATCCTCGTAACCATCAGGCAGAATGACACGTATTTCATAGTATTCGGGATAAGCCAGTTGATAATTTCTGAACAAACTGAGCAGGGATGGCTGCAGGAGCGTATAGCGTTGTGCTTCATCCGCCGTCAGCAGGTACTTCTGTAACAGTGGGGACCGGGAAAAAAGCTCCAAATTCGCTTGGGCAGTTTGCAACATCAGTGTCACACTGTCGCCGAGCTCCTCGGTCAAAATGCGCGCTTCCTGAAGAATCCGTTCACTGGACATATCTTCCAGTTTGGCATGGCCTAGAAACCCAAGCGTAATCAACGGCAATACGATCAGCGGTATCACCATGATCAAGAGCTTAGTTTGCAGTTTCATTAATGGTCCTAATGTTCCAGAAGCTGCATGAAGATGCCGTTGTAGCGCTTCGCCACGCGCGGGGGCAAGTCGGTTAGGAATTCCGATTTTTGCAGCGCAGCCTCACTAGGATAAATCACCGGATCATTTAAAAACTCAGTCGGCAGCAACTTTTCAGCCGCTTGATTAGGCGTTGCAAAGTATACGAAACGGGCGATTTTTGCGGCATTCTCCGGCTCGTTCAGGAAATTGATAAACGCCATCGCCAACGCCTTTCGGGTAGAAGATTGCGTCACCGTTAAATAATCCACCCAAATCCCGCCACCTTCCTCCGGCAGCGTGTAAACGATACGCTCATGATGTTCTTTTAACGCCAGCGCATCGCCGTTATATATCATCGTGGCCCAGGCTTGGCCGGTGACCAAATCGGCGTTTTCATTCAATGAAGGATAAGAATAGTCTTTTACAAACGGCTTTTGCTGCATCAACAAGGTTTCAGCTGCACTAAGCTGCAATAAATCAGTGCTGTTAGTTGAGTACCCGAGTGCTTTGAGCGCCATACCGACTGTTTCACGAGCGCTCTTTATCATGATAATTTTATTGCGCAGCGTCTCCTGGGGCCGATAGATTTGCTGCCAGCGGGTGATGGGCTCCGATACCAGATCAGCCCGATAAGCAATGCCGGTCGTACCCCAAAAATATGGCACACCATAACCAGCCAGCTCCGCCCGAAAGTTCCGCCAAAGCGGGTCGATATGGCGAAGATTCGGGATTTTTTGCTCATCTAATTGCGCCAACCAACCCCGCCGGTAGTAATCAGCTAATCGCCCCTGATTTACTAGCACGAGATCGTAACCGAGGCCGTCGGTTTCAGCCAACATCGCGTCACGGTCATCATCGCTCTCGAAATAGATTTCTTTTACCTTCGCTTTGAACTGCTGTTCGAACGCCTGGACAACCGTAGGCTCAATGTATTCAGACCAGTTCAACAGCGTTAATTCCTGGTGTGATTCAGCATTCGATGGTTCCGTTGCTGCGGTCAACGAAGCAAAACAAGCCAACAAGGTGGTGATAAGAATGCTAATGGAATTAAGCGAATGAGTAGTGCACATAAATAATCTCACCCTATCTGAACTTGCAGAAGAAACCCACCAAAACGCTATTGCAGCAACTGCGAGAAGATACTGTTGACTTGTTTGGCCACACGCGGTGGCCATTCGGAATAGGATTCGCAGCGCTTCAATATTTCAGCGCTCGGATAAATGAGAGCATCTTGAAGGAACTCCGTAGGAAGCCATTCCTCAGCAGCCTTGTTTGGCGTTGCATAGTTCACAAAGCGGGCTATACGCGCGGCGTTTCTTGGCTCATTGACAAAATTGATGAAGGCCTTGGCCAATGACTGATGCGGTGAGGCTGACAGCACAACCAAATAGTCGATCCACAACTCGCTCCCTTCCTCCGGCACGACATAAACGATATTGGGGTTGAATGCCTGTAATGTTAATGCGTCACCGTTGTAAATCATCGTGGCCCAGGCACGGCCATCGACCAGCTCTGATTGCTTGCTCAGGGAAACATACGAATAGCTTTTGACATAGGGTTTTTGCGCCAACAATAACGCTTCGGCAGCTTCCAGATGCTGGAGATCAATACTGCTAGCCGAATAACCAAGCGCCATAAGCGCCATCCCGACCACATCTCGCGCGGTGTTTACCATAATGATTTTGCCGCGCAACGCTTCATCGGGCGAAAGAATCTGTTGCCAACGGGTGATCGGTTCCGGCACTAAATCCGCTCGGTAAGCGATCCCTGTGGTTCCCCACGAGTAAGGCACACCATAACCGACTGCATCGGCATGGGACTCTAACCAGCGCCGTTCAATGTGGCGTATATTCGGAATTTCATCCTCAGTGAGCGGAGCAAGCCAACCCCGTCGCCGATAAACGGAGAATTTCGAGCGATTGATGACTACGACATCATAATTCTGGCCATCACTGTCGACCAAAATATCATCGCGCGCGTCGTCGCTCTCAAAATAGGACATCGTGACTTGCGAGTTAAATCGGTGCTCAAATTCCTTGACGACTTCAGGATCAATGTAACCGGGCCAGTTCAAAAAGCGCAATTCTTCAACTGGAGCTACTGCAGGCTTCGCAGCCCCGACACTGCTCGCTCCGGATAACTGGCAAAATAGAATCAACAGCGTTAACAACGATCTGTGCAGCAATAACGAAAGTGTGTTGTTCACTGTGTTAAACCGGCTGGCAATGATGAAATTTATTATTTTTTGAAAGCATTAACGGTGAGGACCGTTCCCAAAAAGCCATTGTTTGCGATTACTGTAAATGCTTTTTGTAAGCCTATGATGTCTGGTTGGTAGCAGTTGGTGACAATTTGTAACAGCGAGACGGGATCGCTTCAGTAAGTACCTCGACGAAAGTTCTCCGGTCTTTTGCGCTTACAAGGCTTCGTCCAACCTGTGCTGGCGTCGGGAGAATTATTGTTCAGGTACTTATTAGCGGGTGTTTTATGGTTTATTGGCGCCTGTCAAGCCCCGGTAGAACGCAGCCAGAAGTTGGTGTGCTCGCTCTGGTTCTGCGGCACTCATTTGCATAACTAGAGTAAGTGAGCCGTCGAGGTCAAGTTCTGGAAGCAAGATTTCAGCAGCACGCTTGATCATTGTATCGGCACGGCTGCTGTGTTGTTGAAGGAGCGTGTGTATATCCCGGCCAGCAAGCCATGCCCCGGTCGGTTCAAAGTCGAAATCGTCGGTCAGGAGATAGGCCATATCGCCATACAGACGCTCAGTGTTTCCCGCTTCAAGGTAGCTATGGAGAATGAGCATCAGATCAATAGCGTCTTTTCCCGGTGCGAATTTATGCCGATCCTTCCAAGCCAGTAGCTTGAGTGCGGCAAGCATAGGTAGCGAAACAACTCGCACCACTTGTCCCTGAGGCAATAGCGCGTGGGCCGCAGTGACGCTTGCTTCCTGGTATCCAAACACAGCCATGATCTCTTCGCCACCGGGTGGCCAAGCGATTGTTCCATCTAGTCGTTCAACGGCACCGAATGGCACCAGATCGACCCAACCATGTCTACGATGCCGCAGCTTGTGCATTGCTCCCTTATGAGGCACAAAGCAGCCACCTGCAAGCAAAGCGTTTCGAACTGCTTCAAATTCCTGCCAGTCGGATACCACGATAGCCAAGTCGATGTCTTCTGTTGCTCTTGTGATGCGTATGCCATAGCCATAATGCAACAGTAGGTCGCGCGCAAGTGCACCCACAAGTAAAGGTTCCACTGAGGGTGCTGCTTCGCTTATCTCTGCTAAAAGTTGCGCCAGCCAACGCAGGTCGTCCCGGCGTGATAAATCAATTACTCTGGCTGAAGATGCGCTCATAGACCATCTTGGCAGTTTCGATGCAGCGCGCGTCGCCTGTGGCCATGAGGTCGGCATAAACGAGTGGATCAGGGGCAAGAGCTGTATCTTCGTTGGTGAATGTCCAGAAGCGACGCAACACCTCGACGTTGCCATTGACATCGTTACGTAGCCTCAGATCGACCTGCAAGTGAGGATCGACTTTCTCAGCATAGAATGTTGCTGTACCTGGACGAAGGTATTGCGTTATACGACCGCCAGCCGGTTCGCCACCGAGCACCGCTCCGTATTTTGCTGGATCGATTGTTTTCCACCAACTCAGTGTTTCCGCACGATAACGCCCCAAAACCATGCGCGGCCGCAGTGTGTGGGGATAAAACTCCGTCCACTGTTGGAGTAATCGCTCCCGCTGCAGAAGACGCCTTTTACCACGCAACTGAGATACAAAGCCAAGCTTTGGCAGTTCAGCCATTACCCAGCCCACCGTACCATGTGCAACACCGGCCTTTTGCGCAATCTCCCGATACGACGTATCGACCCATTCCGGGTGGCATATCAGCGCGAAAAGCACCTGTAATCCGGCGGATTGGAATGCGCGTCCGCCGCGCTTCTCCGCGCGCACCAGTTCATGCGGCCGCTGGCCCTTCACCCATATTAGAAGAGAGGGTTGTTCCAAGTAGGCATTGCCCGCCGAGTCAACAAAAGGAATCTTGTGTGAACGCAGTTCTTCCGCCATCGCAGGCGTGACGTAATCTGCGATCAATAGCCCCTGCTTCCCGATCTGCTCAAGCTGGTGGATGGCCACACCGAGCGTCGCGGGCCGCAAATTTCGCTTCAACACTGCGATGCAACAGAATTTTTTGTCGCTGTATCCGATGTGAATTAGGGCATCAGCACGAGTGTGCTCAAGCTGAACATCCCGCGTTTCGACTTCTGCAACAACGCCGTAGCTACGGAGCATTCGTAGCGCGTTGTCGAGCAGTTTAACGTGGTTAGATTGCGGTTTTTGGTCCATAGATATGAATTATCCATGTTGCGTGGACGAATGTAAATTAGTGGACATAGTTGACAACCTAAACGTTGAAAAGGTGCTTCCCAGAACTCGGGGCGTTGTAAAGTGAATGGGATCGCTTGCCGGCTATTTTGATTAACCGGCTAGGATAGGATCTGTGCTAAATTGGATTCAGCACAGAACTTGGATGCGCGACAGAGCCCGCGATAAACTCGGTGAACATTCCGCTGCTCTGGCACTTTTCCAATGAGAATGAACAAAATGACAAAGCCGACTGTTATATCCAAGGCCAATCAGTGAGGTGGACCCTTTCGCAGGCAAGATGTCTTGTTTCAGATCCCTGTTTGAAGATTTACGCACTAGGTTCAGCAAAGTGGTTTTGGGGTCCGATAGCTCATCCGGTGCGGTTGGCATAGCAGCGATCGAGATACCTATGAAACTGGAAAAGGCCGCGCGATCCGCCAGCACCCAAGATTCCGTTTCCCGCACCGCAACGCGAAACAACAGTCGTTCATTACGGGGCGTCGGCAACCACTCAGCGATTATCTTGGCTGGGCAACGTTTCTGGTCCAAGTCGGTGATCAACAACACTGGCATCACTTTTTCCGCCAAGCGATTGAGTTCCGCTACGCGTTTTTTAAGATAGCCAGAGCCTTCCTTGCGTATTCTTGCGTGTATATCGCAGACGCCCTTTTGCGCTAGCAGTTTCTCGGCGACCGCCTCGCTAAGCGCGTCTTCCGTGGCGATTGCGAATGCGATCATTTGAAAAGCGCGAGTTGTTCCGCCTTCTTCGGCCGTGCCTTCGGCAATAGCACCTCCGAGGGTAGTAGACCAGTGGCCAACATTGCCGACTCCTGCTCGTTCGGAGCGCGAATCTCGGAACCATCAGCAGTCGGAGTCACCAACAGTATTGAGGGAGCATCAATGGGGTTGGCGAGAAGTGCCTCGCTGTGGGTGGTGATGAGTACCTGTCGCCGGTACTTCGCTTGACGCTTAATCCGGTCGATCATCAACGGGAGCTGCGAAACAATGGCGTCATTAAGCGATAGCTCCGGTTCTTCCATTAGGAGAACCGAGTCGCCAGCCAGCATTGCCCAGAAGAGAGCGATCAGTCGTAATGTGCCGTCAGAAAACTGATCTTCACGGTGCCAGGCTCCCTGAGGTCGCCAGTGTTCGTAACGGGCTTCCAGATGTGGAAGGCCAGTGGTCTCGTCTCGCGCGAAGCGGAGTTCTTGGAACTGGGGGACGGCCTTATTCAAGATCCGCTGAATCTTTTTCAATCGTGCGGTTCTTGTATTAGCCGGTGTGCGTGCAAGTTCCTCCAAGAAGCCCTGTCCAAAAGGATCTTCTTCCAATCGGTTCCCACCGATACGATCCGCGAACTTTAGCAATTGGGGCACCAGATGAAGGTACTTAGTTGAAGCAAAAAACTCTGCCAGCGCTCGAAACTGGACGTTGGCACTGACTTGTTCTAAGTGGGTTTGGATCAAGCGCTCCTTATCTGTTTTGTCCTGGTTGTCGGGTCGATTAAGAAGACACTTGCCGTTGCATTTGACCTTTTCTTCGGTAACTACAGGGCGCTGGCGTCCCGTACCCTCGCTTTTGAAACCAAGGCTGTAAAGCCAAGTTTTCTGCGTTTCTCCTGACCCGTCAACTACACACGCTTCTATACGGACCTCCGTATCCCGCCGTGCCTGCAGGCAGCGCAGCTTCTTAAGGCCGCCCCGTTCGGCGACCGCTTTCAACAGGCCGCCGCCGGATGGACTGGATACGGTGCGTAAGAAGCGGAAGACATCAAGGAAGTTCGATTTTCCCGACGCATTGGGACCGATCAGGTAGGTCGATTCTGATAGATTCACATCCACCTTACGGAAATTAAGCCAGTTTTTTAGTTCGACATGGGTGATATGCATAGGGAGTTTCTTGCAAGCCTTTTCTCTAGATAATAACTTTCAAATTCCATAAAAACACGCAAAGGGCTCGAAAATGCGTTGTTTGAGATTAGTATTCGCCTCCTAAAGCTGCTTAGCCCCAAAAGTATCGCACTGGTTCAACTGGCCGCTCTCAATGCCGCGTTTG
>JAZBPA010000074.1:0-56067 GCA_036351435.1 Candidatus Competibacteraceae bacterium | reverse complement strand
TGGTGCCGGTGTTGACCGGCTGGCAGGATCAGGGCTTGGCATTCGATATAGCGGTGCATGTCGGCACATTATCAGCCGTAGTGCTGTACTTCCGCGCGGAATTAATCGCGATGACCGGCGCGTGGTTGAATTCATTGCGCGGCCGGGGTCTGACCCCGGATGCCCGATTGGCCTGGGCGGTACTATTCGGCACCATTCCGGTTGGACTGGCAGGATTGTTGTTGAAGGACTTCATCGAATCCGATTTGCGCTCGCCTTTGGTGATCGCCGCCGCGACTATCGGATTCGGCTTGGCGCTGTGGTGGGCCGATGCCAAAGGCCGTCGGCAACGCGATGAACTGACCCTCGATTGGAAGGATGTACTCGTCATCGGCTGCGCTCAGGCGATCTCGTTGATTCCCGGCACCTCCCGTTCCGGCATCACCATGACGGCGGGGCTTGCGATGGGACTCACACGGCAGGCGAGCGCCCGGTTTTCCTTTCTGTTGTCCATTCCGGTGATCGTGCTGGCGGGCGGACTGACGACTTTGGATTTGGTCGCCCAACCCGAATCGGCGCAATGGGGCGTGATTGGCCTGGGTGTACTACTGTCGGGAATCAGCGCCTATTTGTGTATTCACTTTTTCCTAAAACTGCTGGAACGGATCGGTATGTTGCCGTTTGTGATTTACCGCCTAGTATTGGGCGTTGGCTTGTTGGTGCTGTTTTACTGATCGGTTAGCGCCTATGGTGCGCAATGCGCACCCTACTATAATTACCGAAACTGTTGTAGTTGTAGGGTGCGCACCGCGCACCATCCTGCATAATGCCTATTCCCCCCCGAAGGAGCTTCGTATGAAACGCCTGTTTCTACTTGTCGCGTTGCTTACTGTTGCGCTGTCTTGCTATGCGTTCGAGGATGCCACGATTGCCGTGCAGGCCTCGCAATACCAGCAATTGATCCGCAACACGCACGCCGCCGATAGTGCAAACCAGGCTACCCGGGAGAAGGCGGAACGCTACTTCAAACAAAAGCTATGGGAGGAGGCGATTAGCGCATACGAATCGCTCATCGCGGCGGGCTCCGATGATACCAGCACCTGGTTGCGGCTCAACAACGCCTGGCAAGCAAGATACAACAAAGAAAAAGTCTATCAACACCGCGAGCGTGCTTTGCAGGCTGCCTATAACGCCTATCGAGCGGCCAACACAACGGATGAACAAGCACGCGCATTATTCATGCTCGGCGAGCTGTTTATCGCTAAGAATCAACCCCGCCTGGCCATAGCCGCTTTCAAGGAAGGACTGGGATTGGAGGAAAACGCGGATATCGCTAAACGCTATCAGCTATTGCTGGAAGCCAATGCGTTTCGGGTCCAGGGTGTCGATGTCGAAGCGGACAGCGCCAGACCTAAAATCTGTCTGCACTTTACCGATACCTTGAGCAAAAACCGGCAGATTCACTATCAAGATTATCTGGTGATTAAGCCCGCGACCGACGTTGAAGTCAGCGCTCGTGAGCAAAAGCTTTGTTTAGAGGGCATCAGTCACGGCCAAACCTATGACATCACGGTGCGTCCCGGAGTCCCTTCGGCCAGCGGCGAGAAGACCCGCAACACCGAAACCTTCACCTCGACCGTAGCGGACCGGGAACCGAGTTTAGGCTTTCGCGGTGCCACCTATGTCTTGCCCCAAGCAGGAACGCAATATCTGCCGCTGACCAGCGTCAACCTGAACAACGCCCGGTTGAAATTATTGCGCATCAACGATCGCAATCTAACTCAGGAAATCAACGACCGGCGGATTACCAAGACGCTTAGCGGTTACGACATTAGAACCATCTCGGACAAATCCGGTGAATCGGTTTGGGAAGGCGAACTGGCCATTGAGAAAATTCTCAATCAGGAGACCACTACCGCGATTCCCATCGCCGACATCCTGATCAAAACCGAGCCCGGTATTTATGTCATCAGCGCTGAACGGACCGATGAGAAGCTGGGACGATACGAAGACCGCGCCGCTCAATGGTTGGTGGTCTCCGATCTCGGGTTGTCCAGCTTTACCGGCAATGACGGGCTGCATGTGTTTGTCCGGTCGCTGGATAACGCCGGCCCGCTGGCGGGTATCGAACTGCGGCTCTATTCCCGCAACAACACTAAACTGGGCCAAGCGCTGACCGACGAGAACGGTTATGCCGGTTTCGACCCCGGTTTGCTGCGCGGCAGCGGTGGCCGTGAAGCGGCGGCATTGATGGCTTATAGCAAAGAGGGCGATTTTAATTTTCTGGATCTGACCGGACCGGCGTTCGATTTGACCGACCGGGGTGTGGCGGGTCGTGAGACGCTCGGTCCTGTCGATGTGTTTTTATATACGGAACGCGGCGTTTACCGCCCCGGCGAAACCGTCGAATTGATGGCCTTGATGCGCGACAGCCGAGGTTACGCGCTGCCGAACTTGCCGTTGACGCTGAAAATCATCCGTCCCGATCAAGTCGAAGTAGACCGCCCGACGCTGACTGAAGCGGCGCTCGGCGGTTATCACCACCGTATTCCATTGCCCGGCAACGCCCGCAGCGGCGCTTGGACAGTGCGCGCCTATACCGATCCCGATGCCCAGCCGGTGGGTCAACTGATGTTTCAGGTTGAGGATTTTGTCCCCCAAGCGCTGAAATTGGACTTGGAAACCCAGGCCAAGCTGTTACAACCCGCTGAGCCGGTCGCAGTGGCGCTGAACGGGCGATTTTTGTATGGCGCACCGGCCGCCGATCTCAAAGCAGAAGCCGAACTGGTGCTGCGCGAAGATAAAGACCCCTACCCCATGCACGGCGGTTATCAGTTCGGTCTGGTACAGGACGAATGGAACGCCAAGCAATACCCGGTGGATTTGGTGGGTACTGATGGGGAGGGCAAGGCACAGATCAATCTCCGGCTCAACGAAACGCCGGATATCAGCAAGCCGCTCAAAGCCGTGTTACGGGTCTCGTTATTCGAACCGGGCGGCCGACCCGTCAATCGCACGCTCGAACTGCCCTATCGGCCCCGGCCCTTCGCTATCGGTATTCGGCCTCAGTTCGAAGACGATACGGTGCAAATCGGCGCAGACGCTAAATTCAGCGTCATTGCCGTTGATCCGCAGGGACAGCCGTTGGCAGTCAACAATGTGCGCTATGAACTGATCCGTGAGGATTATGAATACTACTGGTATTACGTGGACAATCGCTGGGATTACAAGCTAATCATCCGCGACAGCACGGTGCTGGACAGCAAAACGATTAATATTAACGCCGAACAACCAACCGCTATAGCGAAAGCTGATCTGGATTGGGGCGCTTATCGGCTGGAAGCGTTCGATGCCGATACCGGCGTTGCTACCAGCGTGCGTTTCCGAGTGGGTTGGTATGGCGGCCCGAGCGAGGGCGATACTCCCGATCAACTCAAGATTACCCTGAATAAACCCCGCTTTCAGAACGGCGAAACGGCACAAGTGCATGTCAAAGCGCCGTTTGCCGGTGAGTTGCTATTGACCGTGGTTGGTGATCGCTTATGGACTACCCGCAGTCTCAGCCTACCCGCCGAGGGTATGACCATCGAATTACCAATCGCCAACGACTGGGGGCCGGGCGTATACCTGACCGCTACCGCATTTCGACCCGCTGCTAATCCCGAACAGCGCGGACCGGGCCGGGCTATCGGGGTGACTTGGCTGGAACTGGATCCGCAGCCGCGCACTCTGGACATTGCGTTGCAGGCACCTACCGAATTGCGTCCCCGGCAAACCTTCGAGTTGCCCATCATGGTAACAGGTGTTGCACCTGACCAAGCGGTCTATCTGACTCTGGCGGCGGTCGATGAAGGCATCTTGCAGTTGACTGATTTTGTCAGCCCCAATCCGGTGGATTATTTCCTGGGCAAACGCAAGTTAGGCATGGATCTGCGCGATCTATACGGCAAGTTGATCGAAAGCGGCGGTCGCCCCGGTCAGCTGCGAGTCGGTGGCGGTGCCGAAAGCCGCAATCTGGACAGTTCCGGAGTACGCACCGTCAAAACCGTGGCGCTGTTCTCGGGACCGGTTAAAGTCGATACCCAAGGTCAAGCGCGCATTTCGCTGGAGTTGCCGGATTTTAACGGCGAGTTGCGGGTGATGGCGGTGGCCTGGGATCAAACCCGTGTGGGTCACGCCGATGCACCGTTGTTGGTGCGTGATCCGCTGGTGATTCAAGGCTATCTACCGCAATTCTTGGCGCCTGAGGATCTCAGCCAATTCACTCTAAATGTGCAAAACCTCAGTGCAGCTGCTGGCGATTATCGTATCCAACTCAGCACGTCCGGTGCCGTCACGTTGGACGGCGAAACTGACTTTGTTTTTTCGGTGGCTGATACCGCAACTCAGAACGCCGAACGTAAGCTTTTTCCATTGCAGGCACTCAATCCCGGCGTGGGCCGCATCACACTGCAGGTTTCCGGGCCGGATTTCACGTTGCAGAGGGATTGGGAAATCGGCGTGCGACCGGCTCAGGCCATCGTTACAGAGCGCCGCGCGTCGCGGTTATCTCCCAATGAGACACTGACGGCGAATGCCACATTATTGCAAGATTATTTACCGGATTCCGGCCAGGTTCAGCTCAGCTTCGCGACCCGTCCTAATCTCGATGTGCCGGGCTTGTTGACCCAGCTGGACCGCTACCCTTACGGGTGCGTGGAACAAACCACCAGCCAAGCGTTGCCGTTGCTGTATTTTAATCAGGTCGCGCAGAACTGGGGAAGCGACCAGCAAGCCAGCCTGCGTGACCGCGTGCAACGCGCCATCCAACGCATTCTGGCTATGCAGGGTTACGATGGCGGCTTCGGCTTGTGGAACGCCGATAGTTCGGCAGAACGGTGGTTGTCCGCCTATGCGCTGGATTTTCTCGCGCGCGCCAAGCAGGAGAATTATCTGGTTCCCGAATCCGCCTACCGCCGCGGTCTAAATTGGCTCAAGGACGGCCTCGCCGATACCGAAACCACTCACCAAGCACTCTTGGCCAAAGTGTATGCGTCGTATGTGCTGGCGCGGGCGGAACAAGCGACCCTCGGTGACCTACGTTATCTACACGATAACAATCTTCATGATATTCCGACAGTATTGGGGCGGGCGCAACTCGGTGCGGCATTAGCTCGCTACGGCGAAATGGGGCGTGCCCGCGAAGCCTTCGAAGCCGCTTTCGACGCCGTGCCAGAGCGTGCAGATTGGCGCGATTACGGTTCACCGCTGCGGGATCGGGCGGCGCTGATCGCCTTATTGAATGAGGCCGGACTGCTCTTGGACCGGGTACCGCAACTGGCTGAGGAAGTTGCTGCCGAACTGGCTAATCAACCTTATACCAGCACTCAGGAGCAAGCTTGGTTGCTTTTGGCCGCTAACGCGCTGGCACCCATGCGTAGCGAACTAAACCTAACTGTGGACGGCGAGCCTGCGGCGGTCGAACAAAACTCGGTTAATTTACAGCCTACGGCGGCGCAGCTGACACAGGGTCTGAACATCGCTAATACTGGCTCGGAATCGGTCTGGACTGTGCAAACGCTCAGCGGTGTCCCGGTCAAGCCACAACCCGTGTTGCAACAGGGCTTTTCAATTACCCGGCGATTTTACACCCGCACCGGACAGGAAGTTGATCTCACCCAAGTGCGGCGTAACGACAAATTGATTGCGGTCATTTCCGGTGAAGCGCTGACTCAGGAAAAACATCAAGCGCTGGTGGTCGATCTCCTACCAGCAGGATTGGAAATAGAAAACGCCCGTCTCGCGCACGGTCAGTCGATAGACGAATACCGCTGGTTGCCTGAGCTGAGCGAGACTTTGCATACGGAATTCCGCGATGATCGGTTTGTTGCGGCTCTGGATTTGGCTGTAAAGCAACGGGAGTTTACTGTCGCTTATCTGGTGCGTGCCGTGACCCCGGGCGACTATCGCTTGCCGGCGGTATTCGTGGAAGACATGTATAAACCCTGGTATCTGGCTCGTGACGAGATGGGTATCATCAAAATCCAATAGTCTCTATGTGGTAAGGTACGATCATAGATTATTAACATAATTAAACACTAGCCAGTTTATGGGTATTATTTCTCCCGATAATCTATTGGGTTGATTGGTGTGCGCGCAGGACGCTACGGCACTGGCAAGTCCTGTGAGGCAATCTTGATGAGCATTACCCCCGACTCTTTTACAGTCCTGTTATTCGCATCCGGGCTGCTGTTGTTCTTTTCGGCATTCCTGTCGATCTGGAACCGGTTAATGAGTCGCAATCTCGCTCGACGCACCGAAGAATTGCGTCGTAGCGAAGCTCGTTATCGGTTGCTGGCCGATTATTCCAGTGACATGTTGTCCCGCTATACCCTGCAAGGGGTTTATCTGTACGTTTCCCCGGCGTGCGAAAAACTGCTTGGATACGACAGCGCAGCGCTTAACGGGCGTACGGTTTTTTCTTTGATACATCCAGCGGATCTAAACGCCATTCAGCTTGCTCACTCCCTGATTCGGGAAGCGCCGGGCACGTCCCACACCGTCAGCTACCGCGTCCGTCATCAGCAAGGTCACTATCTTTGGTTCGAGACCACCTGTCGTCTGGTTGATGCTGAGTCCACCAATGAACAAGCAGCAATAATCGCTAATTCCCGCGATATTACCGAACGGCAGCAGGTCGAAACCGAACTGCGGGAAAGCCGGGAGTTGTTTAGCGATCTTACCGAGGTTGCGTCGGATTGGTTCTGGGAAATGGATGAGCACTTGAGGTTTACCACCATTTCCGAGAGGTTTTATCAGGAGACCGGCCATCAGCCGGAGCGACTGATTGGTCAAGAACGCCGCCAATGGTCCGCCGAACCGGATGCAGATGACAAATGGCAACATCATCAAGCCGATCTTGAAGCGCGCCGGGTGTTCCGTAATTTCGAGTATGCGATTCAGGATCAGGCGGGGAAACTGCGTTACGTCAGTGTCAGCGGCAAGCCGCTGTTTGACTGGCAAGGGCGTTTTCAGGGCTACCGGGGCGTATCCAATGAAATTACCGAGCGTAAGCGCATCGAAAAAGCCCTACAGGATAGCGAACGTTTTAATCTCTCAGTGCTGAATTCCCTGAGCGCTCATATCGCTGTATTGGATGCCACAGGCAATATCATCACCGTCAACGACACGTGGCGACGCTTTGCCGAGCAGCACGGCGGTACGCAATCCGCGCTGGAAAGCGTCGGTGCTAATTACCTGGAGATTTGTCAACAATCGATCGGTCCTTTCTCGCAAGATGCTAAAGCATGCATGGCTGGCTTACAGGCCGTGCTTAATGGGGAAAAAAGCTTATTCGATCTGGAATATCTCTGTGCATCATCGACTGAACGCCTGTGGTTTTTGTTGCGCGTTGTACCTTTGCTGCGCCCCGAGGGGGGCCTAGTCGTTGCCCATATCGACATCACTGAGCACAAGGAGAAGGATCAGCAGATTTTGCTGTTGCAGACGGCCGTATCCCATCTGAACGATATCGTGATTATCACCGAAGCCGAGCCCATTAATGATCCGGGTCCTCGTATTCTATTCGCTAATCCGGCGTTCGAAAGGCTGACCGGATATCGAACGGATGAGGTTGTCGGTCAAACACCGCGCATATTACAAGGTCCAGAAACCGATCGCGCCACCTTGGACCGGGTGCGCCACGCCTTAGAGAATTGGCAACCGGTGCGAGAAGAGGTGCTCAATTACACCAAGACCGGTGAACCTTTTTGGCTGGAGATGGATATCATACCACTGGTCGATGAGACGGGTTGGAGTACCCATTGGATATCCGTTGAACGCGATGTGACGCAACGCAAACAAACCGAAGAACAGTTGCGATTGGCTGCTAAAGCATTCGAGAATACCAGCGATGCCATCACAATCACCGATGCACAAGGGCTGATCGTCTCGGTGAATAACGCGTTCACTCAGATCACCGGCTATTCAGCGGAAGAAGTCATTGGCCAGAATCCGAGTATCCTGCAATCCGGTCGCCATGATGCCAGTTACTACACCCGCATGTGGCAGGAACTGCAAGACAATGGACGCTGGCGCGATGAAATCTGGAATCGCCACAAAAGCGGTCGCATTTATCCAGAGGTGCTGACCATCAATGCGGTACGCGACGAGCACGACACGATCACCCATTATGTCGGGGTGTTCACCGATCTATCCCGGCATAAGGAGGATGAGGCACGACTGGCATTTTTGACTCATCACGATCCATTGACCCGGTTGCCGAATCGTACGCTGTTGTTAGATCGATGCCGAAAAATGCTGACTGTCGCCGAGCGGCATGGACATCGAGTCGCGCTTATTTTCATCGGTCTAGATCATTTCAAGACTGTCAATGACTCGCTGGGGCATGTCATGGGCGATCAGCTCCTGCAAGCTGTGGCTGACCGGCTGGTCGAAGCCCTGCGCGGCAGCGATACTTTGGCCCGTCTGGGTGGGGACGAGTTTGTGGTATTGGCTGATCATTTGCCGGCCTCCCAAGATGCGATGGCCGTAATCCATAAATTGGCCAGCGCGTTCAGCGAACCGTTTGAGTTAAACAATCAGACCCTATTTATTAATGCCAGTATGGGCGTGAGCGTTTATCCACGCGATGGAACCACTGCGGAAGTCTTGCTGAAAAACGCCGATACAGCGGTACATCGGGCGAAGCAAGAGGGGCGTAACACCTATCAATTTTTCTCCGCCGAGATGAACACGACAGCTGTTGAAACATTGAACTTAATGACCCAGCTGCGCCAGGCGGTACGAAACGAAGAGTTCTCAATCCATTATCAGCCCCGTTTTGCGTTGGAATCCGGTGAGGTGACAGGGTTGGAAGCCTTACTGCGCTGGCAGCACCCGCGCATGGGTTGGGTTCCGCCAGACCGTTTTATTCCGTTGGCCGAGCAAAGCGGGCTGATCGAAATCATTGGTGCTTGGGTACTCAAAACCGCTTGTGAACAAACCGCAATTTGGCGCGTTGCTGGTTTGCCAATACCCCGCATCGCCGTCAATATCTCAGCACGCCAGTTCAAACTGGGTAGTCTCAAACGACTGATCGCGTCAACATTGCAAGATACCGGTCTGCCAAGCAATATTTTGGAGATAGAGATAACCGAAAGTATGGCCATGCAGGTTCCCGAACATGCCCGAACGATTTTGGCGGAACTCAAAGCGATGGGAATATCCGTTTCCATCGACGATTTTGGTACCGGGTATTCTTCGCTCAGCTACTTGAAGCGCTTTCCCATCGATTACTTGAAAATCGACCGCTCCTTTATTGATGATATTCCGCACGACAGTGACGATGTCGCCATCACCCAAACAATTATCGCAATGGCCAAAAGCTTGAGAATCAAAATCATTGCCGAAGGCGTAGAAACTGATGACCAACGGCATTTTTTACAGGAGGCTGGGTGTGAGGAAGCACAGGGATTTCTGCTTGCTAAGCCGATGTCAGCACCGGCAACGAAGGATTTCTTGAAAACCCGCAAATTTTAGTGCGTGCTGGAACCGCGGGGCCATCATGAGGGGTCGGCCAAAGGTCGGATCAAGCACCTGCTTGATTTGCTAGGGGTCGCGTTTTCATCACCGAATATTTCTGGGGACTGAGAGAATATTGCGGATCAGATATTCAAGCGCCTAGATATTGGTTAATATAAGCAGCGATTATTCGCTGGAGAGGTGGCTGAGTGGTCGAAAGCGGCGGTCTTGAAAACCGTTGAGGAGCAATCCTCCGGGGGTTCGAATCCCTCCCTCTCCGCCATTTTTTTACCAACGTATAGACCTGATTTTATGCTTTTTCATGTGTTAGAGGGGTGCAGCTATTGGGCGCGCACCCTTTTTTATTATCCGCATGAGACAACGGAATTAAAGTTTTGACGAGAGCATTTATCATAATGATTAACAGAAAAAAATGGTCCTTTCGCTCGCTGAGGGGCGTCGTTTTAGTGGTAGGCTCGGCGTTACTTGCGGGCTGTGGGACGCAAAACGCCATGCTGGGGAGCGGTACCGCGGTCACTGTCTCGGACAAAACCCGGTTGACCGAAAGCGGTTTTTTGTCCGACTACGCGCGCCTGCAACCCACTTCCTGGGGACAGGGCATGGAGTGTTGGAGCGATCCGAAACTCGACCCGCAACAGTACGATAAAGTGCTGATTTCGCGAATTGTCGTATCATTGGTGCCACCCAAGGATGAAGCCACTGAAAATACGATTGATCCCAGCGATCTTAAGACGCTGACGGATTACTTTCACAACTCACTAGTCACGGCTCTGAAACCACAAATGGAAGTGGTTGACCAAGCAGGGTCTAATGTAGTGGTGATGCGCATCGCGCTCACTAATTTGGTTCCCACCAACGTCGCTCGCAGCGCTACCGGCACGTTAATCCCCTATGCTTTCGTTGCCGAAGCGGGTTCAGGCGTTGCCACCGGTAGGCCGGTAGGCTCCACCCCCTACATGGGGGAGGCTGGGATGGAAATGCAGTTGCGCGACGGCGAATCGGCGATGATTTTAGCCGAATGCCGCGACACCCAGATTGGCCGCAAGTACGCTTTAGACGATGACGGCAGCGTAACCGACGCAGCACAGACCTGGGCGAGTGGTTACCTAAACTCATTTCAGGCCTGGTCGTATGCGAGGAATGCATTCGATAAATGGTCACTCATCATTGCGCAACGCTTTGCCGAACTGCGCGGAGTCGAGCCGCTGCCAAAGTGAATACCACAAGCGGCCCTACGCTTCGCCCTAAGGAACGGTGACCGGAGGCCCAATAGTATTCTTAGCGGGTCTAAGGTATGGTATCCCGCACTTACCCGCTAACCGAGGAAATGCGCATGCGCCCCAGTGGCCGAGCCCCTGATGAGTTGCGTCCGATCCGTATCGTGCGTCATTTTACAAAACATGCCGAAGGCTCTGTGTTGGTCGAATTCGGTGATACCCGGGTGCTCTGCACGGCCAGTCTTGAGGAACGGGTGCCGCCTTTTCTCAAAGGCAAGGGAAACGGTTGGGTGACTGCCGAATACGGCATGTTGCCTCGCGCGACTCATACCCGTTCGGCGCGCGAAGCAGCCCGGGGAAAGCAAACCGGACGTACGCTGGAGATTCAACGCCTGATCGGCCGTTCTTTACGTGCCGTTGTCGATTTGGCTGCGCTTGGGGAACGGACCATTTTAATCGACTGCGATGTGTTGCAGGCCGACGGCGGTACCCGCACGGCAGCGATTACCGGAGGGTTCGTGGCTTTAGCGGATGCGATTCGTTGTTTGGCCCGTAAACGCAATCTCAAGAAAAATCCCCTGTATGGCCAAATTGCCGCTATTTCAGTCGGTATTCACCAAGGCATTCCCGTCGTGGACTTGGATTATGCGGAAGATGCCGATGCGGAAACCGATATGAATGTGGTGATGAATGACGGCGGTGCATTTGCCGAGATTCAGGGCACCGCTGAGGGGCACGCATTTCGACAGGACGAGTTATTAGCCATGTTGGATTTGGCGCGTGGAGGAATTGATCAGTTGTTGCACCTGCAACGGGAAGCGTTAGGGCTTGCAGCAGGCGAAGGCCGTTAAAGCCAGCCACCAAGAATAATATCGAGGCAGTAGCGTATGCAAAAAATCGTTTTAGCGACCAATAATCCGGGCAAGGTGCGGGAATTAAATGCGTTGTTTCAGGAACAAGGTATTGAGGTGTTACCCCAATCCACCTTTGCAGTACCGGAAGTTGCTGAGACCGGTTCGAGTTTCGAGGAAAACGCGCTCATCAAAGCCCGCAATGCGGCCCAGCATAGCGGTCTGCCTGCGATTGCCGACGATTCCGGGCTGGAGGTGGATGCCCTGCAAGGTGCCCCAGGCATTTACTCGGCGCGTTACGCCGGTCCCGATGCCTCGGATGCAGATAATGTGGCTAAGCTGCTGGCGGAGATGCGCGGTGTGTCGGCTGATAAACGCTACGCTCGCTTTCAATGCGTTTTGGTTTACTTGCGCTACGCCGAAGACCCCAAACCGTTAATCTGTAAAGGCACTTGGGATGGCGTGATTACGCAAGCGCCGTTTGGCGATGCGGGGTTTGGTTATGATCCGGTTTTTTTGATTCCTCCGTTGGGAAAGACCGCCGCTGAACTGAACCCGGTTCGAAAAAACCAACTCAGCCATCGCGCTATGGCATTGGCGCAATTGGTGGATCGATTGCAGCTTGGATGAGGCACAAGCTCAACGGTGCAGTGACTGTTCCGACCTACTACCGCCACCTTCAATAGAACTTGGTTCTGTTCCGTTAGCGCTGTATATCCATATCCCTTGGTGTGTACGCAAGTGCCCGTACTGCGATTTTAATTCCCACCCACTGCGCGATTCCCTGCCGGAACGCGCTTATATTGACGCTTTATTGGCTGATCTTGATCACGATCTTCCCGGTGTGCAAAATCGGACTATCGAATCCATCTTTATCGGCGGCGGCACCCCCAGCCTATTCTCTGCGGAAGCGATAGGCCGGTTGCTTACTGGACTGAGTGCGCGACTGACTCTAGCCGAAGATGTGGAAGTAACGCTGGAAGCGAATCCCGGCACCGTGGAACAAGACAAATTCAGCGAGTTCAGAGCGGCGGGTATTAATCGCTTGTCTATCGGCGTGCAAAGCTTTCACCCCGAGCACTTACAGCTGTTGGGTCGCATTCATAGCCGGGAAGAGGCATGGCGCGCTGCCGAAACCGCCCATCAAGCGGGTTTCGATAATTTTAACTTGGACCTGATGTTCGGGTTGCCGACTCAAACGCCTGCGCAAGCCTTAGCCGATGTCATCACCGCTATCGCGCTGGAACCGACTCATATTTCCTATTATCAGCTAACCCTGGAACCCAATACGCTGTTTCATAAATATCCGCCTACCCTGCCCGATGATGACCGGGTCTGGCAGATACAAGAGCAGGGACAAGCGGAATTGGCTGAACAGGGCTATGCGCAATACGAGATTTCCGCCTATGCTCGACCGGGACGGCGGTGCCGACATAACTTGAATTATTGGACCTTTGGCGACTATCTCGGCATCGGTGCCGGTGCGCACGGCAAGCTCAGCGATTTAACAACGGGTGCTATTACCCGGTTAGCGAAAACCAAGCATCCGGCTACTTATCTGCGCCACAGCGAAGATTCCACCGCTGTCACCGACATCCGGTTTTTGCAACAGGCTGAATTACCCTTGGAATTCATGCTCAATGCTGCCCGTCTCTTGGATGGCGTCCCTGCTAGGCTATTCTGCGAACGCACCGGTTTGCCGTTGCAAGCACTTGAGCCTCAACTAACGCAAGCCCGTACCAGAGGTTTGTTGGAACCTGGACTGGAACGCCTACAACCTACCGCTTTGGGGTGGCGTTTTCTCAATGAGTTACTAGAATCTTTCGTACCAGAATAAACAATATCCTCTCCATCGACCTAAACAATCCATTCAGAGAGGAGAGCTACAACGGGCTACTGAATGAGTGATTATGTTCCCATCGATTGCGGACTTTACAGTCAATATGAACTGACCATAATGCACGCCCAGCATTTGCGCACCGCATGGCGTGACCCCACCGGTGCCACCCATCTACAAACCCTGCTGCCGGTCAATTTGCAAACCCGCGAACATGCCGAATATCTACTGGCCAGAACTCAGGATGGAACGGTTCTGGAGATACGCTTGGATCGTATTATCCGCGCGGATCCGGTCCACCCGATCATCTAACTTAAATGCGTTCAAACCTTTACCGGTGCCTTTCCTGCGGAAAAAGCATCTGCGCTATAAATAACCAACGCCGTCCAGATACAGACAAAAGTCACCAGATGGGCGCGGGTGAACGGTTCTTGATACAGCGCGACGGCGAGTAAGAATTGCAAGGTAGGCGTCAGGTATTGTACTAAACCGACGGTCGCTAAACGCAGTCTGCGGGTGGACTCTAAAAACAAGGTCAGCGGTACGACAGTGACTACCCCTGCCAACAGCAACAGCCCATCGGTTTGCCGATCAATGGTTCCCAATGCGCCATGCCCTTGTAACGCCAAAACTAACAACAAGCATAACGCTGCAGGAGTCAGCAATAGCGTTTCCAGAAACAAACTGACTAATGGGTTTACGTCGGCTTTCTTACGCAGCAATCCGTAACTACCAAAGCTAACCGCCAGTACCAGCGAAACACAAGGTACCACCCCGTGCTGACTGACCAGTATCAACACCCCTAGGCTAGCCAACGCCACCGCCAGTTGTTGATAGGGACGCAACCGCTCCTGTAAAAACAACACGCCGAGCAACACATTAACCAGCGGATTGATATAGTATCCTAAGCTCGCTTCCAGCACCCGCTCATGCTGAACCGCCCAAATGTAAACCAACCAATTGCCGGAAATGAGTAAAGTCGTCAGCAGATAATACCCGGCCTTGCGCCAGTTGCGCAGTTCGCTCAGTGCGGTATTCCAGGAACCGATAGCCCATAATACCAGCGCCAGTAACACCACCGACCACACGATCCGATGGGCTAACACCTCTAACGCCGGAACCGACTCCAAGGCTTTGAAGTAAATGGGGAACATGCCCCACAGACTAAATCCTCCCACAGCGCAGAGAATGCCCACGGTAGCCTGATCCGGGTTTGGCCTACGCGAAGAAGTGTTCACAGATATGAAAGATCCCCAAGTCTTGCTGTGGAAATAAATTAACAGGTCCGGGAGGGAACGATTACACTTTTCGCAACATTACTCACCATTTTCGGAGTCTGATACCGTGTCTGACCTGATCGCCGCAATTGATCTTGGTTCTAATAGCTTTCACATGATCGTCGCTCGGGTGGCGAACGGCCATTTACAAATTGTCGATCGATTGCGCGAAATGGTGCAACTCCGGGCCGGATTGGATAGCAGTCATTGGCTTTCCGAGGAAGCACAACAACGCGCGTTGGACTGTCTGGCGCGCTTTGGCCAGCGGTTACGCCATATTCCCGCTTCCCGAGTTCGTATCGTCGGTACCAATACCCTACGTAAGGCACGTAACAGTCAAGAATTCTTGGCCAGGGCTGAGACCCTGCTGGAACATCCGGTTGAGATTATCAGCGGCAGGGAAGAGGCGCGGCTGATTTATCTGGGGGTCGCTCACAGTACCGCCCCCACTGAGGGGCAGCGCTTGGTCGTCGACATCGGCGGCGGTAGCACCGAACTGATTATCGGCGAGCATTTCGAATCCCTGTATTTGGAGAGTCTGGGCGTGGGCTGTGTCAGTCTTACGCTAGAGCATTTTCCTGAGGGCAAATTCCGTGAAAGCCACCTGAAAGCGGCTGAGTTAGCCGTGAGTCTTGAGTTAGAACCGGTAACGCTCGCCTATCAGGAGCTCGGCTGGAACCGTGTTATCGGGGCCTCTGGAACCATAAAAGCGATTCGGGATGTGGTTGTTGGCGAGGGCTGGTGTCGGGAAGGCATTACCCTGGCCGCGCTGCGTAAGCTGCGTAATGCTTTGTTGGACGCTGGGAAAATCGGTGCTATCGCCGACCGTTGGCAATTAGAGCCGGGGCGGGCACGGGTATTTATCGGTGGGTTTACCGTGTTGCATGGACTATGCGAAGCCTTGGGCGTGGAGGAATTACAAGTCTCAGATGGGGCCCTGCGAGAAGGCGTGATCTACGATTTAATCGGGCGGCTACGTCACGAGGATGTCCGACACCGCACGGTTGCTGCATTAAATGAGCGTTATGGCTTGGATGAAGCTCAAGCTGAGCGAGTCACCGCCACTGCATTAAACCTTTTAGAACAGGTGAAGACAGCGTGGGGTCTGGAAGATGAGGAGTTCGGTTACGATCTGGAATGGGCGGCCCGTTTGCATGAGATCGGGCTGGTGATTGCCCATAGCAATTACCACAAACATGGCGCTTATGTTCTGCAACATGCTGATCTGCCAGGATTCTCCCGCAGTGGGCAGGGGCTATTGGCCATGCTGGTGCGTGGCCATCGGCGCAAGTTTCCGCGCAATGTGTTTGCCGTACTGCCCAAGGGGATGGCAACTCCCGCGCGGCGGTTATGCGTGTTGCTAAGAATGGCGGTTTTGTTGCATCGTAGTCGCAGTCGCCGGGCATTGCCTACGCTTACTTTGCGTGTCGACGGGCAGAATCTAGATCTAATCTTTCCCGCTGGTTGGTTGGAGGAGCGTGCCTTGACTCGTGCCGATCTGGAACGGGAAGTGAGTTATCTGAAAAAGGCTGGATTTCAATTGACTTTCGCGCAAGCCGATTATGATGTTGAGCTCTCCTTAGCTAAGTAATGGGAACTGCACGCTAAGCGGGTTTACCTTTCAGGTAGCGAAATCATGGTCAGCTTCTTGTTTTTTTGGCAGATTCATTCTCTCTGAGGCGCGCAACAGGGGCCAGCACATGAACACCATAGCATCAATGTGGCGAGAGCTCGTCCACAGTACAAGTCAACAGGAAGAACAAAGAGTCATTGAGAAAGTACAGCAATACATATTTGAAAAAAACATTACCATTCAAGTCACTGCAGTAGACTCCCAAGGCAATGAAATGGGGCTTAACAGCCTATCCGAAGATGATAACGTGCTGGTAAAAGTCGTTTTTGATTATAACCATGGATCATTCGAGGCTCCAGGTTGGAAACCCCGCAGTATCGATAACGTTTTCATTCTTTTCCAAGAATAGAAAACGATACCGAAAGCGTACATCGAATCCCTGGAAGACCGGCTGGATCGCGGCACCATGGCGTACCCCTCAAGCTTAATTTTGATATAAACTCATTGCCTTACATCGAATAGTGGATAACCCTTGGTTAAGGATTCAATATGATGCTGATTAAGAGGCTGGTGATCTCAGCAATGGCGCTGGGGATCTTCACTGCCCATGCAAAAGACCTCCGCGTCGAAGACTTGGATCTTAGTTTGCCGGGCTCAGTGCCGAGTATCACGATGAATGATCATAACAATCGCACCATGCAAGAGTACCGAGTCAATGGCAATCTCTACATGGTCAAAGTGACCCCGAAAGTTGGTTCTCCCTATTATCTGGTTGATCCCGATGGGACCGGGGATATGCAATGGCGCCGCACCTCGCAAGGCATGGATGTCGAACCGCCAAGATGGGTTTTTTCCAGTTGGTAAACCAGTCAGTTATTGAAATGAGGGTACTGTGCAGATGAAATTCACTAATCGATGGATGCTGTTCGTCATCCTGAGCATGAGCTGGCTGTTGAGTAGCAGCGTGATTGCTTCTACGCTGGACGATGTCAAAAAACGAGGGGCTATTCAGTGCGGCGTGAGCACCGGTATTCCCGGCTTTTCAATGGCAGACGATAAAGGCACCTGGAGCGGATTGGATGTTGATCTGTGTCGTGCGGTCGCCGCTGCAGTGTTCGGTGATGCGGACAAGGTCACCTATCTGCCTCTGACAGCTGAAGAACGTTTTAAGGCGCTGCAAGATGGGAAGATCGATATTCTCTCGCGCAACACCACTTGGAATATGACCCGCGATACCTCAATGGGAATCAGTTTTGCCGGTATAAATTACTTCGACGGCCAAGGCTTTATGGTCAGAAAAGTGCAGGGTGTGCGAAGCGCCTTGGAATTGAATGGCGTCTCTGTCTGCGTGACGAAAAACACCACTACAGAACTTAATCTCAAGGAATACTTCACCATTCATCAGATGCAATACCGACCGGTCTATGTGGAAACACCGGAAGCCGCACGCCAAGCCTATGAAGAAAAACAATGCGATGTACTGACCAGCGATCAATCACAGCTTTATGCGCAGAGAACATTGTTTAGCAATCCAGAAGATTCAATGGTGCTACCGGAATTCATTTCTAAAGAACCGCTCGGTCCCGTGGTCCGCCAAGGCGATGATCAATGGTTGAATATTGTTAAATGGAGTTTATTCACTCTAATCAATGCCGAAGAGGAAGGGGTTAGTAGTCTCAATGTTGACCGCGTCAAACAAAACGCGACCAATCCAATGATCCGCCATCTATTAGGGCTAGAGGGAAATGTCGCTAAACATCTCGGGCTGAGCGATGATTGGGCATACCAAATCATCAAACAAGTAGGCAATTACGGCGAATCCTTTGAACGAAATGTCGGCTTGGATTCGCCGTTGAAAATGCAGCGCGGGCAAAATGCGCTGTGGACCGATGGTGGACTGATGTATGTGCCTTCGGTTCGTTAGCCGATTAGCGGACATAGGCTGCTAATCGGTTTGCGGTTGCAACCCGCATTGATCAAATAAGCTTTTCCAAGCCAGGGTGTGTCGTTTAGTGGCGTTCCTAAATCCTTGCCATAGTTTCCCATCCAAGGCCAGCATTTGGGTGCGGTATTCAACGAAGGCAGGGGGCAGATCAACACGCTGGCTCCGAACGAGTTGCTCAATGGCTTCCAGCCACTGTCGCCCTTGCCGATCAATCTGCGATAAATAGCGCTGTACGGTACCAACATAGAATTTGGCGAACACATTTTTCAAAATCCGCGCCTTTTTGATGGGCTTGTTCTGAGGGCAGACCGGCCCCGCGATCATCATGCGTTCCAACGCATCGGCAGCGCGATTCAATATGTCGCTTAGTTCAGCGATCGATCTCAGCAGACGACCGCCATAGCGGTGCAGTTGCAGAGCAAAGTATTGCTCTTCCAGTTCCGATATGTCGGGTTTCGTCGCGAATTGGGGTGCTTGCGCGCCGAGAGTGATCAAATAGTCAATGGCCTGACTTGAATAAAGATGAGTATTGATTTCGTCCGGCCGCAACGCATCGGCGGCCAAACTGAATGCCTTGGCCATTTCCGGGCTGGCGAAAGTCGCGTTCCAAAATATAACTGGAAAGGCTGTCTGTTTGGCCTCGATCATATCCAGGAGCGCTTGATCCGTTTGTTTATCGCCCTTCGCTTCGTTTTTCAACCGCTGCCGACAAATTGCCGCTTCCCGCAAGAAGTCGATCTCGTAAACCAGTTGCTGAGAAAGCGGCATCACCTTGCCCAACAAACTGTTGCGTTCGCTGACCAAATTGAACAACCGGCAATGACGCAACCCCATATAGTCGGCCAAGCCAATCCGTATTTCGGCCATCGGCAACTTGAGCAGGCGTTGCGTTGGATAGGTGAGTAAAACCGTCGCTGAGCGGGTTGTCTGCGCTTTTACGCCGGTAGCGTTTTCGACCCGCTGCACATAGTCAGCCAGCAGGTGTTCCGAGGTTTCTGTACAGCCGCTCAACATGAGAAGAACCAATCCGGGTATAAAGCTGTATCGCATGTGGCTGCATATTCTATTTCACAATCGACATGGCAATATTCGGGCTTTCCGGATTAACCGTGAGCGTTTGTTTTGCCGGAGAAATCAACACATCCATATCCTCCATAGGAACGGCTCCCAAAAGCACTTCATCGCCCAACACCAGCGCGCCGGTAAAACAACCCCGATTTTCAAACTTTAATTCGATCGGTCCTACATAAGGGCATAGATGCTTTTTACCATCGGCGGTGGTAACTTCCCTTTTATACAGTTCCTCTAGTTGGAGCTGTATAGAAACATGCTCCGGTATGCAGAGATGCAAGGCGCCGGTATCGACCAGAGCCTTAACTCTCATGGGATTAATAGTCCTGTTCCTTGGGTTGCCCAATTCAATTTCGGCATGGATCAACCCCATTGCTTACTCCTTCTAAAAGTACAACCCAAATTCAGCGACAGACCTACTCACCCTCATACTTCTTGATCAACTCTCGTACCGCCACCGTCGGTGGCATGTGTCCTTCAACCACCGCCTGTTCTACATCGGTGCGAATATGTTTTACGCCAGCATGTTCGAAGAAACTTTTGCGTAGATGTTCTTCCACCATCGTATACACCCAATCCAGAATTTGATGGCGACGACGCTTTTCGAACGCCCCCGAAACCGAGGTCAGTTGACGGAATTTCTCCACCACCGCCCAAATTTCCTTGATTCCTTCGCCGCTCACCGCAGAACAGGTATGGGCGCGAGTCTGCCAACCCTCGGTGGCCGGTGCTAGATAATGTAGGGCACGATTGTATTCCGCTTTGGCCCCTCGGGCGCGCATCTTGTTTTCGCCATCAGCCTTGTTGATCAGCAGCGCATCGGCCAACTCCATGATGCCTTTTTTGATGCCCTGCAATTCATCTCCGGCCCCGGACAGCATCAGCAATAAAAAGAAATCCACCATGGAGCGCACCGTGGTTTCGCTCTGACCGACACCGACCGTTTCCACCAGAATGACGTCGAAACCGAAGGCTTCGCACACCAGCATGGTCTCCCGGCTTTTGCGGGTCACGCCGCCCAAGGTGCCACTCGACGGCGAAGGCCGGATAAAGGCGCGTAAATCCTGCGACAGCTGATCCATGCGGGTTTTGTCGCCCAGAATACTGCCGCGCGTTACCGTGCTGCTGGGATCCACCGCCAACACCGCTACCCGATGGCCTTGCTCGCACAGCTGCAAGCCCAACGCTTCAATAAAAGTGCTTTTACCGACCCCCGGTACGCCGGTGATGCCGACCCGGATGGATTTGCCGGTATGCGGCAATAACTGCCGCAACACCTCCTGTGCCGTGTCGAAATGGGCCGAGGCGTTGCTTTCCACCAGGGTAATGGTTTGGGCCAGCACATTGCGATCGCCCGCCAACACCCCGGCAACGTATTCATCGACGGTTAATCGTCGGCGCTTCGGCCCGGCCGGGCGTGCCTTCGGCGGTTCCGAACCACGAAACCCGTCGTGCCCACCGTCTATGCCTTTGACTATGCTGGTGGTGAATTCCTCGCCGGCATTGTCAGGAATCCAATCCGGTCTGTTTTTCTTTTCGCCCATGAGCCTGTCTTTTGCGTGAAATCGGGGCGAGCAACCCGCCCGCCCCGGAACGGTAGGATTAACCGCTAGGCGGCCAAGCGGTGATTAAGTTCGTCCAACACTTTCTGCGCCGCTACCGGAATCACCGTACCCGGCCCGAAAATGGCCGCTGCACCGTTGGACCGGAGGAAATCATAATCCTGAGCCGGGATAACCCCGCCCACTACGATCATGATGTCGTCGCGCCCGATCTTGTGCAGTTCCTGGTTCAGCTGCGGGACCAAGGTCTTGTGCCCAGCAGCTAGCGAACTGATGCCGATCACGTGCACGTCGTTCTCCACTGCTTGGCGGGCCACTTCATCGGGGGTTTGGAATAAGGCACCGATGTCCACATCGAAACCCAAATCGGCAAACGCCGTGGCGATCACCTTGGCGCCGCGATCATGGCCGTCTTGACCCATTTTGGCGACCAGGATTCTGGGTCGGCGGCCCTCACGCAATTCGAATTCATCAGCCATTTGACGCACGGTTTGCACTTCTTTTTCCTCCCCGAATTCGCTGCTGTACACGCCGGAAATGGAACGGATGACGGCTTTGTGCCGCCCGAACACGGTTTCCATAGCATCGGAAATCTCGCCTAACGAGGCACGGGCACGCGCCGCTTCGACCGCCCGTTCCAGCAAATTACCCTCACCGGTTTCGGCGCTGTGAGTAATCGCGTTCAACGCCGATCTGACTTTGGCTTCATCGCGTTCGGCGCGCAGCTTGGCCAGACGACGCAGTTGTGCTTCGCGCACGGCGGTGTTGTCAATATCCAGGATTTCCAGGGGATCTTCCGTAGACAGCCGGTATTTATTGACGCCCACTAGGGTTTCCTTACCGGAATCGATATGGGCCTGTCGCCGTGCGGATGCTTCTTCAATGCGCATCTTAGGTAGCCCGGTTTCGATGGCCTTGGCCATGCCGCCCAAGCTCTCGATTTCCTGAATATGCGCCCAAGCCTTCTTCACCAGTTCGTCGGTCAGCGCCTCCACGAAATAAGAACCGCCCCACGGATCGACCACCTTGCAGATGCCGATTTCGTCTTGCAATAACAATTGAGTGTTTCTAGCGATCCGCGCAGAAAAATCGGTCGGCAGGGCAATCGCTTCGTCCAGTGCGTTGGTGTGTAAGGATTGGGTATGCCCTAAAGCGGCTGCCATCGCTTCCACACAGGTCCGGCTCACGTTGTTGAACGGGTCCTGCTCTTGCAAACTCCAGCCGGAGGTTTGACAGTGAGTCCGCAACGCCATGGATTTCTCATTCTTGGGATTGAAACCCTTGATGATCTTCGCCCACAACAGCCGTCCGGCACGCATCTTGGCCACTTCCATGAAGTAGTTCATGCCGATGGCCCAGAAGAAGGAAATGCGCGGCGCGAAGGCGTCGACATCCATGCCGGCGTTGACACCGGTACGGATATATTCCAGCCCGTCGGCCAGTGTATAGCCCAGTTCCAGATCGGCGGTTGCCCCGGCTTCCTGCATGTGATAGCCGGAAATTGAGATGGAATTAAACTTGGGCATCTCCTTGGCGGTATAAGCGAAAATGTCGCCGATGATACGCATGGACGGGGTCGGCGGATAAATATAGGTGTTACGCACCATATATTCTTTGAGAATGTCGTTCTGAATGGTGCCGGTCAGCTGCTCGTGCTTAACCCCTTGTTCCTCGGCGGCGGCGATATAGAACGCCATCACCGGCAACACCGCGCCGTTCATGGTCATGGACACCGACATCCGGTCCAGCGGGATGCCGTCGAACAGAATTTCCGCATCCAGCAGCGAGTCGATGGCCACCCCGGCCTTGCCCACATCGCCGACCACGCGGGCATGATCGGAGTCATAACCCCGGTGGGTGGCCAGATCGAAGGCGATGGATAACCCCATCTGCCCCGCGGCCAGATTGCGCCGATAAAACGCATTACTCTCTTCAGCGGTGGAAAATCCCGCGTATTGGCGCACCGTCCAGGGCCGCGTCACATACATCGCCGCATAGGGGCCACGCAAATAGGGCGGAATACCCGCCATATAGCCCAAGTGGCCCAATGCATCGCTGTCCTCATGCGTGTACAGCGGCTTGATGTCGATATGCTCCATGGTCCGTGCGACCAACTCGTCCAGCGATTTCCCGGACGCTTTTTCTACTGCAGCTTGCCATTCGGCGAAACTCGGCTTGGCGAATCCGCTCGCAGCGTAATCCAGAGTGGTGAAATCGGGTGTTTTGCTCATGCGATGACCCCTATTTTCTTCTGCAGATTGAGCAATAAGTCGTAGCAGTTGGCGCCCATGAAAATAAAATCGTCAACCCCTGCTTGGCGATGGGCTTCCACCTGATCGGCCGGGCGACCCGCCAAAAGCACCGCTGTCTCGGGCTTGGTCTGCTTGATGGCCTGAACCAACGGCGGAACCAATTCGGGATAAGTATCATCGGTGGAGCAAATCACCACCACCGGAGCGCCCGATTCAAGCGCCGCCTGAGCTGCCGCTTGCGGGGTATCGAAACCGCGGTCGCCCACCACGTCGAAGCCGCCGACCTCAAGAAAACCACGCGAGAAATCCGCCCGCGCTTTATGTTGCCGTAGCGGTCCCATATTGGCCAGAAACACCTTGGGTCGTGCGCCGGTGCTGGCGATAAACGCCTCGGCTGCGTTGCGCAAGGCTTCGAAGGCTTCCGATCCGCGTTGATTAGCGATGGGCGTCACTGTTTCGCCTTCCGCACCGGCTCCCAGCGCTTGGCCGATGTCGCCCAGCGTTGCGCCGCCGGATGCGGCCTGAATCGCATCTTCCATGCTGTATTTATCGTTCTGTGCCAGCTTGGCCATTGCGCTCTGATGCCAATCGGCATCCACCCCCATGCGATATTGCGTCAACTGAGCGGCACGGTGGACTTGTAACGCTTCGCTATCCACTTCAGGCTTTTCAAGCGGAGTTTCCTTGAGATTGGCATACATGTTCACGCCCACGAACACGGTTTTGCGGCGTGCTGCATCAGCAGCGCGTTGTTTAGCCACCTCGGCGATTTGGGACTGCGGGAAACCCGCCTGTAGGGCCGGGTACAACCCACCTTGTTTTTCGACGTCTTGGAATAGCGCCCAGGACTGCTTGGCTACCGCATCGGTTAAGCTTTCGACGTACCAGGAGCCGCCAACCGGGTCGATGGTGCGGGCCAGATGCGCTTCTTCGCGCAATACCGTATGGGTGTTGCGGGCGATACGACGGGAAAATTCGTCCGGGGTGCGCACGATCTCATCGAACGGACCGACATGCAGACTGTCGCAACCACCGACCGCACCGGCGAAGGCTTCGACAGTGGTGCGCAGCATATTCACGTATGGATCGAAAGCGGTTTTATTCCAGGTTGAGGTGCGCGCATGGACGGTCATCTTTTGAGCGGTTTCGTCACCGCCGAACGCCTGGACGATTTGCGCCCACAATACCCGCGCGGCACGCATCCGGGCGATTTCCATGAAGAAGTTGGAACCGATAGAGAAGGTAAACCGCATGCGTGGCGCGATGGTGTCGATCGTCAGACCACGATCCTGTAGCTGGCGGATATACTCGACTGCCGCCGCAAGCACAAAGGCCAATTCCTGAACCGCACTCGCTCCGCCGTTGTGATAAGGCTGCCCGGAAACCAGAACAGTCTGTAGGCCCGGCGTATGTTCCGCTGCCCAAGCGGTGACTTTGGCCATGCTGTCATAGGCGTTTTTCAGTGAAATAGGCAATTTGCCGTCTTCAACCAATGTCCCCAACGGATCGGCCCCGATACACCCTTGTAAAGATTCCGCCGGTGTACCTTTTTGTCGCAGCCGAGCGACCAGCAACGCCGTTACCGGTAACGCCTGTGCCCCGGCTTGGATCAAAAACGGCATCTTGGTTAGATCGACGCCGCTTAGCGCGGTGTCCAGATCCTCGCCAGTAGAGATGGAAACGCCTGCCCGCCCGACGGTTCCGGCAGCAGCCCGATCCGCATCCGAACCGGCCCGGCTGGCTTCGTCCAGCACCAGATTAACCGCCGTCTGGCCGCGTTCCATATCGGCGCGCAATGCCTTATTAAACTCTTCGGCAGTGGAATACCTCAGTTCCTGACAGACGTCCCAGGGTTTGAGCTTGTACCCTAGCGGTTCGGTGCCCCGCACGAAGGGCGCAAACCCCGGCAACGAACCGATATGCGGTAGATTTTCGACATCTTCCTGCCGGTACAGCGGCTGAAGATCAATACCTTCATAAGTCTTAGTGACGAGTTTTTTTTCGAACGGTGCTCCCTTAAGCATCTTCTCAACGGCTTGTCGCCATTGCTCATAGGAAGTGGCTGGAAATTCATTGAATGACGGGCCTGTGTCATCGCCCGCTTGTGACGTATCGTAAGAGTCGTGTGCCATGCGCGTCCTCACAGTGCTTGGGATAGGTCGGATACTATTTTGAGTTGGTTTCGGTCGGCCACACCCTGGGGATCGAAATTAATTGTTGTGCTTGAACCATCATGACGCAAAGTTCCAAGAGGGAAACCCTGCAGGTAGCCACTAGTATACCTGGAACTCGCTAAGTTATGGATAGTTAAGGAGTCGATCCATACTCAGCCGGCTTTCGTCAAGCCTGCCAGCACTTCGCGGAAGCTGTTCAGGCCGGCTTCCAAATTCTCGACAATCTCCGCGGCCAGATCGTCAGGTTCGGGGAGGAAAAGGCGACACCTCCAAATCATCCCGCTCAATATGTAAAGAATTGATCATAGGGTCGCGGATCATGCAGATTCCTCCGCATCGTCCTCGAATAACCGGATATAGGGCTCATAGCGAAATCGTCGGTTGCGCGACTGACCGGTAATTTCCCGGAGTAGGCCAAGTTCAACCAATTTGGTCACCAGATTATTAGCGGCGGCATAGCTGTTACCGGTGACCTCAGCGACACTATGCACGGATAGAATGGGATGCTCGTACATGGTCTCAAGTACGCGATGCCCACTGCCGGCGGAATAACCGAAATTATCCGCAATTAATGTCCGGTGCTGTTCGCGAAGCTGCAGGATGCGGCGCGCGATTTCGGTAGCCTGCCGACTGACATCGGCAACACCGCGTAAAAAGAAACGCAACCATGCTTCCCAATCACCCTGCTCGCGGATAGCTTGCAGGTGATCGTAATAGGATTGGCGTTCGCGTTTGAAGTAGTGGGAGAGATAGAGAACCGGCTTTTGCAGCACTTCAGCTTCGGAAAGCAACAAAGCGATCAGTAGGCGTCCGATACGTCCATTTCCGTCGAGAAACGGGTGGATGGTTTCAAACTGGGCATGAGCCAACCCGATTTTGACTAGCAGTGGAAGGCTTTGATCATAATGCAGGAAACGTTCAAGATCAGCCAGCGTCTGTGCCACTTCATGAGGTGGCGGCGGGACAAAGCTTGCGCTATTTAAGGTGCATCCAGCCGGACCAATCCAGTTTTGAGTTCGGCGAGTTTCACCGGGCGTCAGGTGACTACCCCTCACTCCTCGCATGAGGCGTTCATGAATTTCGCATAACAAGCGAACCGACACCGGCAAAGCGTCGAGACGTTCAAGACCATGGCGAAGGGCGTCAATGTAGTTGAGCACCTCGCGCACATCCGATGGCCTTTCCCGATCAAAAATGCGCGCTTCGGCGGCCAATACATCCTGCAGTGAACTTTGGGTGCCTTCGATCTGGCTGGAAAGCACGGCCTCCTTGCGTACATACATGAAGACAAATAAATCCGGGTTTGGCAACGTCGTAATAGAGCCATCAAGACGTCCCAAAGCTCTGTCTGCAGCAGAAAGCAGGTTCTGCAAGTCGCCACCCAACTCGATTGCGGGTTCGGGAGGCAAAGGCACAGGCATGAAAGCACGGTAGCCGCTGATTTGCCGCACATAGTGGCCGGCTCTATTCTTATTAAATGCTGCGTTGACCAAGACCGTCTACACGCTCCATATTATAGTCAGGGTATAATATAGCTAGGAAAACACCCCATATTCAACGCTGGCTATAATATAGCCACCCCTCACATGGCCAACTCCCGATTCAACTCCTCAATCACCGCCTCCATCCGCTCGCCAAACAACTGATACATCCGCCCGATTCCCCCCTGAGCATCGAAGGGCGACATCTCCAAAGGT
This sequence comes from Candidatus Competibacteraceae bacterium, assembly GCA_036351435.1. Taxonomy (GTDB): domain Bacteria; phylum Pseudomonadota; class Gammaproteobacteria; order Competibacterales; family Competibacteraceae; genus JAAUQA01. The sequence continues at coordinate 29,110 of JAZBPA010000074.1, read as the reverse complement.
GGTGTCGCCGTGCCACTCGGCCCGCAACACCGTATCAAGATTATCATGGTCGATGGTTTGTTCCTTGTCGCGGCGTATGCCGTCAATCAATTCGATCAACGGGCCGGTGAACACCGATGCGACCTGACCCACTAATAGATCCCGCGCTTGCTCGCGTTCCGTTTCAGTCGGCTCGCGGTTCTCGTTCATCTTGCGGGCGGTTTCTTCAATGCGGTCAGCATCAATCGCATTCAGCAAGCCGCTGACAATCTCAGGCAACGCCTTACCACCCGCCGCTTGGCTGATGCGATCCAGTTCCCGTTCATCCAATTGCTTGTTCAAACGCGCCAGCCGCCCGGCCAGTGAACTGACGGTATCCTCATCCCGCGCCCCCATCATCACGCCCATGGCCAAATCTTTCAGCGACACTGAGGGTTTGGTGATTAGCGGCTGGCTAGCGGTTTTCAGTGATTGAGTAACGCCGATGGCATCCACAATCACATAATGGGTCTTGGCGGTGGCCGCTGAGGGCGTGACTCTCATTCCTCTGCTTACTTCACCGCCGGAGAGGCTTTACAGAAACTCAGTATAATATCGTCATGACTCACTATCCGGCTTACAATCGGACCTATGTACTGCAATCGAACCGAACATTCCACTTGTCTGCTTTTTTCAATCACCCTCATCCTGCTGGACGCCATGTCGCCGGTGAATGCCGAGTTGGTGTACCGGGATGGGCTGTTATTCGATACCTTGGATATGCAATGGCATGACCAGGACGGTATTTGCGAAACCTGTACCCTGGAAAATGGCTTTTTCATTCCTGTAGAGGAGTTGACCACTGATCGCCCAGGTTACTACTTCTCCGAAAGCTCCAGGCGTTGGTACGACCGATTCGGTATTTGCGATACCTGCACGCCGGAGAATGGGTTTTGGATTCCCGATATGTATCGTTACGCCCCTGAATATCGTCAAGAACGAGAAGAATTCGCCCATTTGCTCGACCCTACAGTAGCCCCAAAAACTCAAGCTGCACCACCGCCGCCGCCCGCGCCACCGGTAAAACCACCGGTGGTTATCCAACAACCGGTTCCGACTCCTGCTATACCACCAGCGCCGCCGGTTGAGCAAAAAAACGTGGCTTTGTGCGAACAGGTATTGCGCGAAGAAATTGCGAATGAACGGGGCGAATCAGGGACATGGCTATTCGATAAGCAAACCCTGCAAGTCGTACCAGTATCCAGCACTAAGGAAAGCGTGCGCGGGGTCGCTTGGTTATCTCGGGGCGACCAACGCATCCGCATCGATTACGATTGCGTACTTGATAAGCTCAGCGGTCGGGTGATTCAGTTGGATCGCTACGAGGGAACGCCGTTGCAGTGACAGATCAGGCTATGCCTAAGTCGTTTGCCAAGCGCCTTGTCTATAGGTTGACCGGACCCTTGCAGCGTTTGCGAGGTCAAGCGGCCAACCCAAAAACCGTAGCACCTCGGTCTTCCGGTTGGCTGCGCTTGCTACGTTGGCTAATTTTGCTGAGCATGGGGTTTATTGGGCTCTCAGTGCTAGTGGTGCTACCGTTACGCTGGCTACCACCGCTTACCTCCAGTTTTATGCTGCAGAACTATCTCCAAACGCTTGGTTCAGAGACGAAGCAGTCGTCCGCTATCCATTATGATTGGGTTGCTTTCGACGACATTTCTCCCAACATGGCTTTGGCGGTCGTCGCAGGAGAGGATCAAAAATTTCCTCTGCACAGCGGCTTCGATCTGCCGGCCATTAGACAGGCTTTACGGGATTGGCGGCATGGTAAAGCGTTGCGCGGCGCCAGCACGATTAGCCAACAAGTGGCCAAGAATTTGTACCTATGGCCGGGTCGCAGCTTCACGCGCAAAGGTCTGGAAGCCTGGTTTACCCTGTTGCTGGAAGCTTTGTGGTCCAAGCAGCGGATACTGGAAATATATTTGAATATTGCCGAATTTGGCGACCGGACTTTCGGTGTGGAAGCGGCCAGCCAGCGATTCTTTAATAAATCGGCGGCGCGGTTGAATCGTCAAGAAGCCGCTTTATTAGCGGCTGTGCTGCCCGGTCCCTATCTTTATCGGGTAGATGCGCCCAGTGCCCAGGTGCGTCGTCGGCAAAATTGGATTCTTAAACAAATGCGCCAGTTAGGCGGCCCCAAGTATCTTGATGAACTCTGAACAGCACGGTATGCGGGAACCACGCGTCGCCATACTTTATTGTACGCAATGCCGTTGGCTGCTGCGGGCCGCTTGGCTATCCCAGGAGTTCCTAAGCACGTTTACAGCCGAACTCGGCGAGGTGGCGCTCATTCCAAGTACCGGGGGCACTTTTGAGATCTGGATCAATGCTGAGTTGATTTGGTCTCGGCGCGAACAAGGGCGCTTTCCAGAAGCCAAAGAGATTAAACAACTCGTCCGTGATCGGATTGCTCCAGATAAATCTCTGGGTCATTCGGATCGCTCCTCCAATTAAGTTAGCTATGAGGTGGTTTTCGCACATGACAGTTTTTGAATCGAGTATCGCTTGGTTACCATCCCGGCGGCTAAGCAATGTGCTGGGATTTGCCGCTTGCGTTCTTGGGATGTTGTTTGCTGTGCTGATTTTGCAAGGTTATCTAGAGCTCGAACCCTGCCCGTTGTGCATTTTTCAACGGGTAGCCATGATCGGCATGGCAGCGGTCTTTTTGCTGGCGGCACTGCATAATCCGCGAGATTGGGGGGCACGCATCTACGGTACGCTGATTCTGTTGGTCGCGGGTGGCGGCGCCGCTATTGCGGCGCGCCAATCTTGGTTACAACATCTACCGGCCGATCAGGTACCGGCCTGTGGTCCTGATTTGGATTACATGCTGGATGTATTTCCCTTGTTCGAAACTCTACGCATCGTGTTGACCGGCACCGGTGATTGCGCTGAGGTTAAATGGACATTTTTGTCGCTGAGTATTCCCGAATGGACGCTGGTTTTATTTGTTGTGTTGGGAATAACCGGTGCGTTGCGTAACTGGATGAAAGAAACGAACGCACAAGCCTAGTCAGTATTTACTAAGTGCGAGTGGGTTGCTCAATCAGGGAAGGGGCTGGGGATCCACTTGCAGGTGTCTCTTTAAACTCGTTTGTGGAAACGGGACGAGTAATTCGCTGACGAACACTTGCTTGCTCAAGCTGCTCATTTAGCCAGTTTAAAGCGTGCTCTCGGTGATAAAACACCTGTACATTCCATGGTGTTTCTCTCGGCATCTTAATCAAGGAAGAAAAAATCCTAGCAGAAGCATATCGATGTACTAGCACGGCAGTGGCGCATATTCTATTTGAATTGCTGGCAGTTAATTGAGCACTAAAATCGTAAGAATAATTGTTTTCCACGTTTTCTAAAACAGCACAGTTTTTTTCATGCTTTTCGTCAATGAATTGATGGAACTCATTCATCATTCTGCTGTTTATTTCTATACTGTCTTCAATAATAAGTTCTTCAATATCTTTATTAAGGCGGCGTACTTTGCAGAAACTCAGCTTAGTTGTAGGCATATCGATAATCGCTCTGAAACATACAACTGATCATGTATGGCGAATTTATTGATATGTGGTGTCCGGCGTCAAGGAAATACATCACAATATTTTTGTGATGTATTTCACAGATTGTTCCTATAGCATTGATATTAATAATGTAAAAGACTGTCGGTCGATTCGTTCAAACTACAGTTTTGCGTGGCACAGATAAGCTTTACTGTTACCACAATGCGTTTCAGTCGATTTTTAGCTTATGAGACCACACAAGTGAGAGTCCAGTAGAGCTGTCTGCTCAGCAGGCGACAACTTGCCGTGAAAAGTTGCCCCGAACGCTTGCTATACTCTTCGGCTTGGTGCTTAGTAGACGCATTTTGACAAGACCCATACGCCGGGGGGGGGATCCACGTGTCCAACAAGTTAATAAAAAGTCTGGGTGTGCTGACCAGTGGCGGAGATGCACCAGGCATGAATGCTGCCGTGCGCGCGGCAGTGCGTACCGCCTTAGATAGGGGAGTGCCGGTTTACGCCATTTACGAAGGTTATCAAGGCATGGTAGATGGCGGCGAACGCATTCAAAGTATGAGCTGGGATTCGGTCAGCGGCATCATTCAACGCGGCGGTACGGTAATCGGTACCGCACGTTGTCCGGCTTTCAGGGAGCGGGAAGGCCGATTACGCGCAGCGTATAATTTGTTGGAACGGGATATTGATCGACTGGTTGTAATCGGTGGCGACGGCAGCCTGACGGGCGCTAATTTGTTTCGTCAGGAATGGCCGGATTTGGTGGCGGAACTGCTCAGCCGAGGTGAGATTACCGAGGCCAAGGCCCGCGAGCATCCCTTTCTGGCCATCGTTGGAGTAGTTGGCTCTATCGATAACGACATGTTTGGTACCGATATGACCGTCGGAGCCGATACCGCCTTACACCGTATCACCGAAGCGGTCGATGCGATCACCAGCACTGCCGATAGCCATCAGCGCACTTTCGTAGTGGAAGTGATGGGACGCAATTGCGGTTATCTGGCACTGATGGGTGGATTAGCGGGCGCCGCCGACTGGGTGTTGATTCCCGAATTTCCTCCCGAAGCGGAGCATTGGGAAGACAAAATGTGCGAGGCCCTGCAAGCCGGGCGAGAAGCAGGTCGTCGCGACAGTATCGTGATGGTCGCGGAAGGTGCTCGGGATCGGCAGGGTAATGCGATCAAGAGCGATTACGTACAGAAAGTTCTGGAAGAACGGCTGGGTCTAGACGTGCGGGTCACTTTGCTCGGTCATGTGCAACGGGGTGGTTCGCCCAGCGCGTTTGATCGCTATATGAGCACCTTAATGGGCCATGCGGCGGTCGAGGAACTATTGTCCGCAACTCCCGATACCGAAGCCCATCTCATCGGTATGCGCTCCAACCGCATCAGCCGAGCCCCGCTGATGGAATGCGTGGAAAAAACCCATGCCGTCGCCAAAACCATCGCCGATGGTGATTATGAGCAGGCTATGGCATTGCGGGGCGGCAGCTTCAAAGAAGCATTACGCACGTTCCGTACCCTAGTCAGGTCTTTACCGCGTCCCCCTAAACCGGATCAGAAACGTTTTCGCTTGGCGGTACTCAATGCCGGTGGCCCGGCTCCGGGAATGAATACCGCCAGTCGTGTGGCCATCCGCTTAGGGATTGATAAAGGCCATATCATGCTGGGGGTGCAGAATGGATTTCAGGGCCTGATCAATGGCAATATCAAGGAAATGGATTGGATGAGTGTCGCCGGTTGGGCCTCCATGGGTGGCGCTGAACTGGGCACGACGCGTAAGGTTCCGGACCGTCGGCACTTCTATTCCATTGCTCGGACGATGGAGAAACACCAAATCGATGGCTTACTGATTGTCGGCGGTTGGGATGCGTATGCTGCCGCCTATCGGATGTATCAAGAAAGGGAAAATTTTACCGCATTCAACATCCCGACGATTTGCCTACCCGCCAGCATTGACAATAATCTACCAGGTTCGGAACTGAGCATCGGCGCTGATACGGCGTTAAACAACATTGTCGATGTGATCGACAAAATCAAGCAATCTGCGGTTGCGACCAGCCGAGTATTTGTTGTTGAAGTTATGGGTCAATATTGCGGTTATCTCGCTTTAATGTCGAATCTTGCTGCGGGTGCGGTGCAGGCTTATCTGCACGAAACCGGGGTGACCCTGAAGGATTTGCAAAACGATGTGGAAGAATTGATTGCCGGATTCAAACAGGGTCGACGACTGGGCTTGTTGATTCACAACGAACGCTGCAATCCAGTGTATACCACTGATTTCATGGCATCGCTGTTTCGCCAAGAAGGGGAAGGTGTTTTCGAAGTGCGTCAAGCCATTCTTGGCCATTTGCAACAAGGCGGTAACCCGACACCCTTTGATCGCATTCAGGCCACTCGATTAGCGGCCCGTTGTATCGAATTCTTGATTGATAAGGCCGAAAACTCTCAAACCGACGCGGGTTTCATCGGTCTGCAGAACGGTTCGGTCCGAATTAACCCCCTGGAAGATTTAATTCGTATGACGGATTGGGCATGTTCTCGCCCCAAGGAACAATGGTGGTTGGACTTGCTGCCCATTGCGAAAGTTCTTGCCCAGGCAGGACCCAGGGTGAGTGAACAGTAATAGCCCATTAACAGCACAGCAATAACTGATTACCCGGCCTGCTGCGCCGGGTAGCCGCCAACACCGCACTGATAACTATTGCGCCACGAGATACTCATGAGAAAAACCGCCACGACCACGGTCGGCGCTGTCATTACTACTCAGGATAACGGCGTCGAGAAAATCCTGCTGACCCGCCGTAATATTCAACCGTTTAAAGATCACTGGTGCTTACCGGGCGGACATATCGACGCTGATGAAACAGCGCGTCATGCGATTGTGCGGGAAGTTAAGGAGGAAGTTGGCTTAGATTTCGAGCCGAATTTCTTTGCCTACTTCGATGAAATTATCCCGGAACAATCGATTCACAACGTCGTGCTGATTTTTACTGGACCTACCACTGGTACGGTCATTCCACAGGAATCAGAAGTATCCGAGATTGGCTGGTTTAGCTGGCCGGAAGCCAGCGCGTTGGCGTTGGCTTTCCGGCATCAAGAGATTCTTTCTGCTTATGCGCAGCAGGGTGGTTAACAGGACTATCGCCCTGCTGTAATTGTTACGGAAACTTGCTGGGGATGCTCGACACGGTGAACGCGACTTTATCCGACCAGCCCTTATATTTGTCGCTTATGATACCGACTTGCCAAGTAAACACTGTATCCGATTCATCAGCCCAATTCATGATTAACTTAGGCTCTTGGCCTTTAGGGACATGAACGTCGATAACTTCTTCAACGATACTGCCACCCTTTTCAACACGCTCCACCACAATTCGGTAATCATCGAACTCATCAATGCGTGTCCATTGAAATACGAACTCCTTATTCCGAGGAACCTCTCCCGCGGGCCAAAGTGGGCGTGGTACATAAGGTGAGCGAGCTGACGGAATTTCACGTGTCAGGCAATGGACTGCGCCACCGCTTTGCCACGAACTGATTGCTGAGAAATCAATCGCCACGATCTCGTAACCGGGCATTTGTTCTCGGTAAATATCCAGAGCGATTTGATCTGCATCGATACCACAAGTGGGCACTAATACTTTACGATTTAAAATAATCGAATTGATGTATAGGCAAGGTGCATTATACTTATCCAATGCCAAAGGAATTCTGACAATGTTGAGTGATCTTCCACGGTTGTTCACCCGGCTGAGTAACTGGATGTTTTCCTCTAATTGTTCAAACTGTTGAGCTAAATTCGGAGTGATAACATCACCCTCTGCGGGCTCTCCTACTAATAATGTATTATGATTAATAAACTTCATGCTCCAGTCGATATGTAGGCCAGGGCCATTACGTATGTTGATCACCAGTTGACTAAATTTTTGTAGTGCTGTTAACCAGATATCTCCGATGCTATGGGGACCACGTTCAACATTTTCGGTAAATACCCGCTCAGGAATTAATAATAAACCATCCCCATTATGCAGGAAATCGCCACCATCCCAAAGTAAGGCATTTTCCTCATAACCGGCGAGATCGGGGCTGTCTGGATGAGTGTAAAAACTATAAGGGAATTTCTCTGAATCCGGTTCTGGAATACCCACCGAATATCTAAAATCGAGATCAACAATGCCATCAGTGGATTCTACGAAAAAAGGGCCATAGTCCCTAACCCAAAGTCGACCTCCGGCACCGAACTCGCGAATCACAATATCTGTACCGCCAAAGATGCTGAAACTATCTTGAGATATACCGTAGTCTAGGAGCTCTCGAATTATTCTATCGGTTTCAATGGGACTCTTGCTATCGATATAGACGACAACTTCAGATATTGCTTGTTTGACAATTTCTGCTAAAACTGGTTGGTAAGTATTGTAATCGTATTCCCAAGTAGTGCGGGTAGGCCAACTGATAATCAAACCTTGTTGCCGTTCGAATTCTGCTATTGCTCGGTATTCCTGTTCAGGCAAATCAAACTGAACTATTTCAGTATCAATGATCTCAAGTGACTGGTCGATAGTAGTGCTAGTGGCGGATCCAGGAAATGGTGCAAGTCCATCAGCCATGCTGAGTGGTGCAATCAAAATACTGCTGATTATAACAAGTAATCCAGTGCGAAATTTTGGTTTACGCATGTTCGGTCCTCAAAGTTATAGTTATTTGTAAAAGCAATTTTCTTTTCAAGTGGAGCGAAATATATGCCAATATGTTTTTCCATTTCTATAGTGTGTTTATTGCTATTTTCGCCTAAGAGCAGGCCGTTATGGACCACATAAGTCCAATTAGAAACGTTCATATTGGTCCATCATTCTGATCCTTTAAATTTGCCTCTCTGCAACTTCCAACTCCAACAAAGCCGCTTTCCGCGCCAAACCACCGGCATAGCCCGTCAAGCTGTTATTCTTGCCAATAATCCGGTGGCAGGGAATCACCACCGAAATTGGGTTGCGTCCTACCGCAGCGGCTACCGCACGGACAGCGTTCGGTCGACCCACTTTTTCTGCCAAGCCAGAATAGCTGAGCCGTTCGCCAAAATTAACTGCTTGCAGTGCTCGCCAAACTGCCTGTTGAAACTCGGTACCCTGGGCGGACAGTGGAACGTAGAATACCGCGCGCTGTTTCGAGAAATACTCGTCTAATTGCTGACTAACTGCGTTGAGAATCGGGTTGTTTTCAGTCTTTTGCCAATCAGGCTGAATGCCTACGAAATGCCGTTGGCCCTCGAAGTACACTCCAGTCAGCGCCTCTCCATCGGTCGTTAAGATGAGCGTACCCAAAGGACACTCGATTGAATGGTAAAATGTCATGATGGCTTGTCCTCACGCTCGAATTGTTGCCATAACTGCATTAAGGCGTACGCCCGCCACGGTCGCCACTGTTCCGAAACCGCCTCTATTGCTTTTTCCGAATACAGACCCACACTCTTCTTGATTGCGTAATCACCCACCAGAAACGCATCTGGCCAGCGCAGTGCACGCATGGCGATATAGTTGGCCGTCCAAGGACCAATCCCGGGTATTGCTAACAGCATTTCCAGAGTGCTTGGCAGCGGCGCAGATTGATCAAGAATCAGTCTTCCTTCTAACACCGCCGCGGCGAGCATTTTCAGCGACTGTACCCGCCGCCGGGTAATGCCGCATTGACCGATAGCCTCATCATCTAGTGTCAGCAGTTGTTGTGGTGACGGAAATCGATGGGTCAACTCGGCATGTTCGCAGTCCACGGTCTGATTGGCCCGAATAACGAGTCGTCCAAGCAGCGTTCTAGCGGCAGCCAGCGACACCTGCTGCCCTAGCACGGCGCGGACGGCTAATTCGAAGCCATCAACGCTGCCCGGTACCCGCAAGCCGGGATTAACCGCAGTTGGGCCTAACGCGTTGAGAATCGGTTCGGGATCAGCGTCCAAATCGAATAACGCACGAATCCGGTGAATCACCTGCGGGGTCACTTTGGCTAGTGTCGAGGATAATGCCAGATTCAATACGGGTTGGCTGTCCGGTTTGGTAACCTCAATCCAGCCTGAATAGTCCGCACCTCGGTGCCTAAACGACAGGGTTCGGCGGTAACGACTTCCGTCCGCGTATTCGACCCCGTCGAGGGCTCGTTTGCCCAGGAAGGCCAGCATGGTTTGCCAATCGTAAGGTTCACGATAATGCAGGTTAATCATAATGTCATTTGCATTAGATCGGGTCTTTACTTCCTTGCGCAATTGGCTGGGCGTGAGCCGGTAATGTTGCTGAAACGTGGCGTTAAACTGGCTCAGACTGCCGAAGCCGCTCGCCGAAGCAATCTCAATGATCGGCAGCCGGGTATCCGTTAGCAGGGTTTTGGCGGTTAGCAACCGGCGGGTGCGCAGATAATTCAGCGGCGACACACCCAACTCGTTGGCAAAGATACGGCGCAAATGGCGGGTGGTTACTCCCATTCTGTTGGCCAAGCCGTTGATGTCGCAAGCCAGCATCGTACCGTCATCAATCAATTGTGCGGCTTGTCTAGCCAATAAGCGGCTGGAATCAATCGAGGATAAGCCGGGTGCCAGCTCTGGACGGCAGCGTAAACAAGGCCGGAATCCTTGTGTTTCTGCGGCGGCTTGAGACTCGAAAAATCGGCAGTTGGCCAATTTCGGGGTTTTGACTCGACAGACCGGGCGACAATAGATTCCAGTGCTGGTCACCCCAACGAAAAAGCGCCCATCGAAGCGATTGTCCCGGCTGCACAGGGCTTGATAAAAATACTGCTGCTCGTTGTTCATGAAATGAGTATAGAGACGGTATTAGCGAATAACTTCTGAATAGCGGACCTCATCTCACCAACCTTGATCCGTTCAAACTGCTAAGCTGGCAACACATCACAATGCACACCACCATATACCGGAGAAGGCGAGTTTCATGAACAACAAACAACCTTTTTTTACCTTGTGGATTTTAATGCTACTCGGCGTTGTGCTGAACGGCTGTGGGAGCGATGATGACGACAACACTATTAGCGCGCAATTCAGTGAGCGAACTCAGCGCGAGCTGGAAACCACCGTCGGCCAACTGTTTCAAGAGCTTGGGGTGCCGGGAATGCTGGTAGGGTTATGGGTGCCCAATGTCGGGAAGTGGACGCAAGCTTATGGCGTTTCGAATCGGGAAACCGGTGAGCCGATGCGTGCCGATCAACATGTGCGCATTGGCAGCATAACCAAAACCTTCACTGTGACGTTGATTCTGCAGTTACAGGATGCAGGGCTGCTCAATATCAATGATACGCTCGACAGGTATTTCGACACCGACCCGAACAGCGACAAGCTAACCCTGGCCCAGCCGATCCCCAACGCTGACCGAATCACCTTAAAAAATTTGGCTAATATGACCAGCGGTCTAGCTAGCTATACCTTCGATCCTGATTTCCAAGATGCTTTTTTCAGCAATCCTCTACGGCAGTGGCAACCCCAAGAACTGGTCAATATCGGCATCGCCAATACTATCGCCGGTTGCCCACACGCACCTCCGGCCTGCTTCGAGCCAAGTACCGACTGGTTCTACAACAACACCAACACAGTGATGCTTGGTTTGGTGGTCGAAAAGGTGTCCGGTAAACCCTACGGCGAACTGCTGCGTGAAACCATCCTCGAACCGTTAGCATTACGCGGCACGCTTAAACCGACCGACAATACCCTACCCGAACCAGTTGCCCGTGGTTATACCTTTCAGGGACTCGACGACGGGCAACAACAGGATGCTACCGACTGGAATCCTAGTTGGGGCTGGGGGGTAGGTGATCTCGTTTCCACCTTCGATGATCTACGTGTGTGGGGTAAAGCGTTGGGGCGCGGTGATTTGCTCAATGTGGAGACCCAGGCGCTGCGTCAGGAACAGGTCACCGTTGGCGAGAATCAGCCGGGGGTAAATGCCTATGCCATAGGAATGGGCTATAAACGAGGATGGTGGGGGCATGGCGGGGAAGTGCCCGGTTATAATACGCTGACTTTTTACCGCCCGGACCTTGATGCGGTCGTCGTCGTAATTACCAATTTCGATGAACTTGTCAACGGTATCCACCCAGCGTATCTGGTTGCCGATGTCATCATCGACCTCGTCGCGAAAGAAAGTCCAATGCTAGGGGATTTCGGCGAGGAACAACCCATTTTTATTGACGATTCTCTCTCGGAAGATGATTGAGATGCTTGATGGTGCTGGGCTAGCGTTGTAGCCACCTCATTCACCCGGCGCCATTGGCTGCGTCATCGCCTATCGATATATTATTTCTATCAATAAGCAGAAAACAATTGATTGGTCATATGAGCATGGAAGCTCTATAAATGAATCATGGTGATTAAGCAGCCATAAAACACGATAGGAGACAGCGCTATGACTAACGGTAACAAATGTCCGTTTACGGGACACTCAGCGGAGAGTGGCACGTCAAATCGAGATTGGTGGCCGAACCAGTTGAGGCTCAATATATTACATCAGCACTCTTCCCTGTCTGATCCGATGGGTGAGGATTTTAACTACGCCGAGGCGTCTAAGAGTCTTGATCTTGCTGCGGTGAAGCAGGACATCTTTGCGTTGATGACGACATCACAAGATTGGTGGCCCGCTGACTACGGACACTATGGGCCGCTGTTCATTCGGATGGCATGGCACAGCGCAGGGACCTATCGAGCCGGCGACGGTCGTGGTGGAGCAGTAACCGGCACCCAACGCTTTGCCCCGCTTAACAGTTGGCCGGACAATGGCAACCTGGATAAAGCCCGCATGCTGCTTTGGCCCATAAAACAGAAGTACGGTAAGAAAATCTCCTGGGCTGACCTCATGATTCTGGCGGGTAATTGCGCATTGGAATCAATGGGTTTCAAAACCTTCGGCTTTGCTGGCGGTCGTGCTGATGTATGGGAACCCGAAGAAGATATCCACTGGGGCACTGAAGACGAGTGGCTGGGTGACAAGCGTTACTCAGGCGACCGGGACCTGCATCATCCACTGGCCGCCGTGCAAATGGGTTTGATCTATGTGAATCCGGAAGGGCCGAATGGAAACCCTGACCCCGTGGCTTCAGGACGCGACATCCGCGAAACCTTTGGGCGCATGGCAATGAATGATGAGGAGACGGTGGCACTGATTGCGGGTGGACACACCTTCGGCAAATGTCACGGTGCAGGTGATCCAACGCACGTCGGGCCTGAACCTGAAGGTGCTCCTATTGATCAGCAAGGTTTGGGTTGGAAAAACAGCTTAGGCAGCGGCAAAGGCAGCGACACCATCACCAGCGGTATCGAGGGAGCCTGGACGCCAACTCCGACGACTTGGGATAACAGCTACTTCGATACGCTTTTCGGTTACGAATGGGAACTGACCAAGAGCCCTGCCGGTGCGCATCAATGGGTGCCGAAAAACGGCGCGGCGAGTAACGCTGTTCCGGATGCCCATGATCCGGCAAAGTCGCATGCGCCGATCATGACCACAGCAGATCTTGCTTTGCGAATGGACCCGATCTACGAGCCCATTTCTCGGCGTTTCCACGAAAACCCTGACGAGTTCGCAGACGCTTTTGCTCGTGCCTGGTTTAAGCTGACTCACCGTGATATGGGACCTCGCTCACGCTATCTCGGTCCTGAGGTTCCGCAGGAAGAGCTGATTTGGCAAGACCCTATTCCTAAAGTGAATCATGCGTTGATTGATGACCAAGACGCGGCTGAGCTCAAGCACAAGCTTCTTGCTTCGGGACTGTCTGTCTCCCAACTGGTTTCAACGGCCTGGGCTTCGGCATCGACCTATCGCGGTTCTGACATGCGCGGCGGTGCCAATGGCGCACGCATCCGTCTTGCACCGCAAAAGAATTGGGAGGTTAATCAACCCACTCAGTTAGCGACAGTATTGCAAACCCTTGAAGAGATTCAGCGGGATTTCAACAGCTCGGCGTCAGGGGGTAAGGCAGTTTCGCTAGCTGATTTGATTGTTCTGGGCGGTTGTGCAGGTATTGAGCAAGCTGCCAAGAATGCGGGACATGCTGTGACCGTTCCGTTCACCCCAGGCCGCACAGATGCAACCCAAGAGCAGACTGATATAGAGTCATTTGCGGTGCTCGAACCGGTGGCCGATGGCTTTCGTAACTATCAGAAGGCCAAATTCAGCGTATCCGCTGAAGAACTGATGATTGATCGTGCGCATCTGCTCACATTAACTGCGCCTGAGATGACAGTTCTGGTTGGCGGCATGCGGGTTTTGAATACCAATGTTGGACAAACCCAGCATGGCGTTTTCACCAACCGGCCAGAATCACTCACCAATGACTTCTTCGTCAATTTGCTGGACATGGGTACAACCTGGAGCGCGACATCAGCTGATGATGAACGCTTTGAAGGGCGGGATCGCGTAACAGGCGCACTGAAATGGACTGGGACTCGCGCCGATCTTATCTTCGGTTCGAATTCACAGCTGCGAGCCCTTGCGGAAGTTTATGGTTGTGAGGACTCCCAACAGCGGTTTGTGATTGACTTTGTAAAGGCATGGAACAAAGTGATGAATCTTGACCGTTTCGACGTAGTCTAGCTCTAAGCAAAATCTCACTAAACGGGGCCTTGGTCAGGGCTGATCAAGGCCCTAATTGCTTTTCAGGGGTTTATTGCAATGTTGGCTTAGCGGCATTCTATAATTCATAGGGGTTTTCGGTTGAATACAGCCTGCGCATGGGAATGCTATCAAGAATAGAATCAGTAAATCCTCGGAGGAGCAATTGTGTTAAACGTCAGTGTGTCGACCGTGGTTTTTGGAGGAGGAGCAATAGAATCTCCACTACCCAAAGTTCAGCTCAGGTTGGTTAGCCAACGGCTTAGCGCCCGGGAAATTATCGCTCAGGCGGTGAAAGAACAGGTTAAAGCGTTGTTGCTGGAACATGAAAAAGACTTCCAACAAATCCAACGCCAGCTGCAAAGACAGTACCTGGAGCAAGCCGATGTAAACCGACAGGCGCAGCAAGGAAAAGTCGCTTTGGAAAGGGAAAAAAATACGGCACCACAGGAAGAAAGAGAGATAGAGCGGGCCCTAAGGGCATTCAGACACGGAAGCTACAAAATGTTTGTCGATGGGGAGGAAGTGGTTGACCTGGACGAAATGTGCACATTAAAAGAAGGCGCTGCGGTCCGTTTTGTACGGTTAATACCCTTGGTAGGAGGCTGACATGGCCGTTGAACATTGGAATGCCGGGCATCAGGTGGTATTTAATGCCTTTAAAAAACAGCTCCCGACTGGAGAAGCGCTACGCAAAATCATAACTAGTAGCCTTAACCTTGACAGGAATAAACGCCCGGGACGAGAAGTGATTTTCGAGCAATACGGAGCAGCAGCCATCAAGGAACTGGGAGACAATGCGGATAAACTGCTGACGGACTTTTTAGCGAAGCCGGCAGAGCATCACCTATCGGCGGATCGGTGGGATGATGAAAACGTGATGCTGAATAAAATCGCTTCCGTATTGGCGGGCGTTTACTGCGAACGCAATCCGTCACAATACTCGGCGGAGGCGTTGATTAGGCGCCTAAAAATGATGTTTGCAAACCCCAAGGACGCCTGTGAAATAGCACCTTCCTGGCGCTACAGTGAAAACCGTTTTTACGACCGTTACCTTTTCCCCAAAGCCAAGGTCTGTTTAAGAATCTTATCAAAGCACTCGCAATTTGAAGACGTAAAGCGCTTTCTCTACTCCACTTTCCAGGGCGATTACAACGTCCGGTTGGACCACGGAGAGGACGCCTATATTAGATTTGAGGACACCTGTAACACGTTCATTGGCAGTGAATATGATCGCTTCGATGACTTCGTGCAGGCATTATTTAAAGCAGGCCAATTAACCTATGAGTGGTTCGAGGCGGTCATCAAGCTCTATCCTCACTATATGAGAGTAGAGCGAGTCTTCCCGGAGAAAGATGAGGACGATGATGCGGAAGCAGATCTCAGCCCCGCGTTTGCCGACACCTATCAAACCTATGTGAAACGGCTGATTAAAGACCAGATCAGCCAGCTGCCCGATAGCGCCAAGTTTCTGGATGACATCGTTGGATATACCGGTTTCAGAGGGATCGAATGGATACAACTTGGGTTAGAGCGCATCGAAACACTTGCTTTAAAGGCTAAGGACCTTAAAGAGGAATATGGCGATTTTGCCAAGGTAATCCGCCGTCTTATCGGCATCGAAGGCTTAGCCCAAGGCGAAACGGAGCAGGATCTGGTCGCCATGCTCGCGCAATTCAAGGAACCGGTACTGTTGATAGCGCTGCCTTATGCGGGATATGCCCGTAACAGTATCCTCAAAGCCTTGGGCTGGGACGATCTGCTGCAGCTACAACAGCAACTGTTCAACATAGCCGGTGGACATCCGGGTACTACCGAATCCCTGAATGACGTCTATAACTGCGAAAGTACCGTGTCCGGTGTCATCGACCGCCCCGCTGTAGCGGAAGCGCTGCAAACCGCCAATGAAAAACGGATAAACAAGTATTGCAAAGCCCTACGGGCATCCAGTCTTGAAGTCAAAAACACGTTAATGCTGATCACTGCGGTGATGGACATTGAACGCGACAAGGTGGAGAAGAAACTAGTACGACATGGCCAAGCGGCAATCAAGGCTTTCGGGCTTTATCCAATAGCCAGTGAAGAGGAGTTGCGTGAACGCTATCTGAAGCTCAAAGCCATGCACAAAGAAGCCACCCAATACGGCCCCGAACGACAGGCGAACACCCAGGCCGCCGTGAAAGCCGGACTCAAAAATCTCGCGCAAACGGCGGGTTACAGCGATGACATCCGCTTGGAATGGGCTATGGAAGCGGATATCGCCAGCAGCATGATCCCCTTTGACCAGCCTTTCGAAGTTGACGCCTGGACTGTCAAGCTGGTGTTAGAAGGCATTACGCCGCGCATTCAAGTCAGTAAGCAGGAAAAACCGCTCAAGTCCGTCCCACCCAAGGTTCGCCAAACAGACGTTTACAAGCAAATGCGGGATGCCCAGGACACCATTCGGGGTCAGGCCAGCCGTTTTCGCAAAACGCTTGAAGACATGATGTGCAACGGCGAGGTTATCGACGCGCAGGAATTGAAAACGCTAAACCGATTGCCAATCGTGCGGGCAATGTTGACCCAATTGATCATGAAAACGGGTGACGGCACGTTTGGCTTGTTTAACGGCAGTGAAGATACCCTAACCGGCCTTGATGGCGAGCTGGTGCCCGCAGCGACGAACCTCAGCATCGCCCATGTTTATCAGCTTTTTGAGGCCGGCCTCCTATCCCAATGGCAAAAAGCCATCGTGAAGCGGCGCATGGTCCAACCCTTCAAACAGGCGTTCCGTGAGCTTTACGTCGTTACCCCGGCTGAAGTAGACGCAGGCACACACTCTCGACGTTTCATTGGGCACGTGGTCGATTCCGGGATTACCAGCCGATTGTTGCAAAGCCGTGGTTGGAGCCAGTCCAGCGGTGATGTAGCTGAGGTTTACAAGCGGTTTCCCGCACACGGTATGTACGCTGAAATCGGCTTTCCCGACTCCCGCCATTACTTGGCGGAAGACGCAACTGTGACCATAGATGAGATCTGGTTCCGAGGTAAGAACAAGGATATTCCCCTAGAACAGATTGAGCCCATGATCTTCTCGGAAGTGATGCGTGACGTGGATTTAATCGCCTCGGTTGCCCAAGTGGATAATGAGGATATCCGCTGGTCAACGGAAAGCGCGCAAAGACGAGCCGAATTGATCGCAACCCTGGTCGATGAAGTTGGCCTCACCCAGGTACGCTGCGAAGATCATTTCGCCTACGTTCAGGGCAAACGGGCCAACTACCGCATCCATCTGGGTAGCGGCGTGATTCATATCCAGCCGGGGAATTACCTGTGTATCGTGCCCCAGAGAAATAAGGAGGAGTCTTTGTATTTACCGTTTGCGGACACAGATCTGCGTATGGCGGAAATCGTCAGCAAAATCTTTATGCTGGTAAGCGATGACAAAATCACTGATAAAACGATCTTGGCGCAAATTGAAGCAAGTGTGAATGGCTAACCATTCGACTGAAGCTTTTGCCGCTGAGAATTTTTGGGTAAGATAAGCCCTGATTATCAATACACATTTTGATTTTAAAAAAATATAAACGATAGTTACCCCAGCCGGAGTCAACATGCTGTTTCGCATTTTGCTATTGCTCAGTCTGCTTGGATTTTATGGTTGTCAAACCACCGAGCCGCTGCCCAGATACGCTAAAGATGGCAGCCTGATAGAGGGTCGGCACGAACCCGATAAACCGCTGTTATTGGTTCGTCCTACGCAGCCCATACTGCCAACATTGCCCAGCAGGGATGCGCTGCGTCAACCCAAGAAAGTTACCCCGTTAACGGTTAAATCGCAACGCCATGTCAATCTGATCTACGATAGAACCGCTAATCTGATCGGTTTTTCGTTTGCCAACTTAGGCTCGCCCAAGACCAACCCTCATGGCAGCCGTGGCGCGGCCAGCGTGCCTCGGCGGGAATTCGCTTTTAAGTATCCGCAACGCGCGCGCCAGGGCATTCATATGGAAGTGTATGAATTCGCCATTCCCAATGGCCGGGACAGTCACACCGCGATGCATTCCAGTCTTTATTTCTTCCCGCGCCGGGTGCTTCCCACATACGATTTTGACAATGGTGGCAGACGTTTGAAAGTCGTGCTACCGACCGGAGAGCCGGTGATCTTTGATGGCGCAACCAAAGAAATCGTTGCCGGTGTGTTACAAGAAGATGGTCCGATTGATAACAATCGTAATCGGCGCGCCCGTCAGTTCGCCCAGTTATCGTATCGTGGCCAGGGTGTTGTTGTGCGTATCGACCAGCGCGGCGAAGTGCCGGAAAGCGAATACCTGTGGGGTAAGCGGGTGCCAAAGTATGCGGAGATCCAAAACGGCGACAGAACGTGTAAGGTGCGCGCCAGCAAGCTCTGGTATCAAGGCAACGGTAAGGGCAGTAATTACTTTCTTTATCCCACTGACGAGGATTTTCGACGCAAGATCCTGGTCGGCGAATGCGGCTGGCAGGGGTTCCAGTTTACCGATCAAATCGCTCAGGTTGAGGGATAGGCTATTGGATTAGGCGCTCATCCGTTCGGCATGGTGACAAGCCACTTGCCGTCCGGCTACTGAGCGCAACATGGGCCGGGTTTGCGTGCACTCTTCGGTAGCAAACGGACAACGGGTATGGAACGCGCAGCCGGACGGCGGATTCAACGGCGACGGCAATTCCCCGGTCAGCGGAATCCGTTCAGCCCGCGCGGACGGATCTAATCGGGGCATGGATGCCATCAACGCGCGCGTGTACGGATGGCGGGGCTGAGAGAAAACGGCGTCGCGGCTACCGTGTTCTACCGGCCGACCTAAATACATCACCATCACTTCATCGGCGATGTGGCGCACCACGCTGAGGTCGTGGGAGATGAACACATAGGCCATGCCCAACTCTTCCTGCAAATCCATCAGCAGATTTAACACTTGGGCCTGAATGGAAACATCCAGGGCCGAGACCGGCTCATCCGCCACCACCACTTGCGGTCTGAGCATTAGGGCGCGGGCAATGGCGATGCGTTGTTGCTGTCCCCCGGAAAACATGTGCGGATAGCGACCATAATGCTCGGGTCGCAGACCGACCGTAGCCATCATCGACCGGACTTTCTCCTCCCGTTCGCGGGCATTATCCGAAGTATTAATGATCAGCGGTTCTTGCAAAATCGCACCGACCTTTTTACGCGGGTTTAGGGAGGCGTAGGGATTTTGGAAGATGATCTGAACGTGGCGGCGAGCGTGCTTGCGTTCTTGAACGCTGGCTTTGGCCAGATCGCTGCCTTGCAGCTGCAGCACTCCCGCAGTCGGCGCTTCGATCAAAGTTAGTTGCCGGGCCAGAGTGGATTTGCCGCAGCCGGATTCGCCGACCACCGCAAGCGTTTTGCGTGGATACAGCGTAAACGACACCCCATCCAGCGCCTTAACCGTCGCTTTATCCTTTAACCAACCCCGCGATACTTCGTAATAGCGGGCCAAGTTGGCGGCCTCCAACAGTGGCTTGTCCAACTCAGTCATGACTTGGTCTCCCGGCAGCGTCTAACGGTGTGTGGCAGCGCACTTGCCGGTTCGCCACCGTGCGGAATCGGGGTTGTTCCCGTACGCAAAGTTCGGTGGCGAATTCACAGCGAGGATTTAAAAGGCATCCATTGGGACGATCGTATTGACCGGGCACCACCCCGGCGATGGTCGACAAACGCTGCTGACCTTCGCTGCGTTCCGGCAGCGCATTCAACAACGCCGCGGTGTACGGATGACTGGGAGCTTTGAATACCTCTTCCACACGGCCGGTTTCCACGATTTGTCCGGCGTACATGACGACCACGCGTTCACAGGTTTCCGCCACCACCGCTAGGTCATGGGTAATCAACAACAAGGCCATGCCCCGTTGTGCTTGCAGACCCTTGAGCAGATCCATGATCTGCGCCTGAATCGTGACATCCAGGGCCGTGGTCGGCTCATCGGCGATCAATAATTGGGGATTACACGCGATTGCCATAGCGATCACTATCCGCTGGCTCATGCCGCCGGATAACTGATGCGGAAACGCCCGCAAGCGGCTGGCGGGATCGGGAATGCCGACTTGCTCCAGCAACTGCACGGCACGTTGCCTCAATTCCGCCCGGCTGCCACCCTCATGGACTTTCAGGGTTTCCATGATCTGGAATCCCACCGTGTAACAGGGATTGAGGCTGGTCATGGGGTCCTGAAAAATCATGGCGATGTCCTTGCCCAGCAGTTTGCGGCGTTCTGACGCGGACAGTGTCAGCAGGTCGCGGTCCGCGAACAGCATGCGCTCAGCAGCGACCCGGCCGGGGTAGTCGATCAAGCCCATGATGGCCAACGACATAACCGACTTACCGGAACCGGATTCGCCGACGATACCGACCACTTCGCCTTTTTCGAGGGCCAGTTCGACGCCGTCCACGGCACGGAACGGGGCCTGGCGGGTGCCGAACTGCACCGACAGATTATTGATTGTGAGCAGCGTCATTAGCGTTTCAACCGGGGGTCCAGAGCGTCGCGCAGACCGTCGCCCATGAGATTGAAGGCCAGCACCGTGACCAGGATCGCGAGTCCGGGGAAAGTCACCACCCACCAAGCGCGTTGAATGAATTGCCGGGCATCGGCCAACATGGTGCCCCACTCCGGGGTTGGCGGTTGCGCACCCAAGCCCAGAAAGCCCAATGCTGCAGCGTCCAAGATGGCCGAGGAAAAACCCAACGTTGCCTGCACGATCAGGGGTGCCATGCAGTTCGGTAACACGTTGATGAACATCTGGCGCAACAGACCGGCGCCGGCCACCTGACTAGCGATGACGTAATCCCGGGTCGTTTCGGCAATCACAGCGGCGCGGGTCAGTCGCACGTAATGGGGCAATACCACGATAGCGATGGCGACCATCGCATTGGCCAGACTGGGGCCAAGGATAGCGACGATGGCGATGGCCAGCAGCAGGCTGGGCAAAGCCAGCATCACATCCATCAAACGCATGATCAGGTTTTCCACCAAGCCCCGGAAAAAACCGGCGACCAGTCCCAGAATGACTCCGGCAGCCAGCGATAGCGTGACCACGATGCAACCTACCAGCAACGACACTCGTGCACCGTAAATCAAGCGCGACAACATATCGCGGCCCACATCGTCAGTACCCAACAAAAAGCGCGTCGAGCCGCCATCCTCCCAGAACGGGGGGGACAGCAAAGCATCGCGGAATTGTTCATGGGGATCATAAGGAGCTAACAACGGCGCGAATAAAGCCGTCAGCACCATCACCACAATGACCCCCAAGCCGGCCACTGCACCTTTGTTTTGGCTGAAGTATTGCCAGAACTCCCGCAGCGGACCGGGCGGAGCTGCTGGAACTGATTCTGCAAATACCGGTGTCTCAGACATAATGCACCTTGTTCATGGGGTCAACGGGCATGACGGATGCGCGGATTGATGAGCCCGTAGAGCAAATCGACAATCAGATTGACCAGCATCACCACCGTAGCGATCAGCAAAATACCGCCCTGCACCGAGGGATAATCCCGCCGTTGGATAGAATCCACCAGCCACTTGCCGACTCCCGGCCAGGCAAAAATCGTTTCGGTCAGAATAGCGCCCGCCAGCAACACCCCGACCTGTAGGCCGATGACGGTCACCACCGGAATCAGCGCGTTGCGCAGTGCATGAACGGTAATCACTCGCATGGGTGACAGGCCCTTAGCACGGGCGACGCGAATATAATCTTCCCGCACTACCTCCATCATGGCCGAGCGGGTCATGCGGGCAATCACCGCCAAAGGAATGGTACCCAACACGATGGCGGGCAGAATCAAATGTTGTAACGCCGACCAAAATGCCTCGGTATCGCCGGCCAGCAAGGTATCGATCAGCATGAAACCGGTGACCGGTTCGACCCAAAACAGCACCGATATTCGCCCGGAGACCGGAGTCCAACCCAGGTTGACTGAGAACAGCAGAATCAACAACAAGGCCCACCAGAAAATGGGCATTGAATATCCCACTAGCGAGGCACCCATCACGGTATGGTCGAATACCGATCCACGTTTGACTGCGGCGAGGATTCCCACCGGCAGGCCCACGCACATGGCAAACACCATGGCAAAAAAAGAAAGCTCAATGGTCGCTGGGAATAGGGTGAAAAATTCGTGTAACACCGGGGCACGGGTCACTAGGGAATTCCCTAGATCACCCTGAAAAATATTGAACACATACGAAAAATACTGCTGCCATAACGGTTGGTCGAAACCAAGTTCGGCTCGCAACAGGGCGTGACGAGCCGGATCAATCCCGCGCTCACCGGCCATCAGTTCAATAGGATCGCCGGGGATAAGGTGAATCAAAGCAAAGGCGATCAGGGTCACGCCAATAAAGGTCGGCAGTAACAACCCAAGACGACGGAGGATGAATGCAATCATGACGATTTGCCCGGCTGTCTGCGCACGTTATGAACGAGTGGTAGGAAGCGAAACAGTGAGTGACAACGCTCTCCCCGTTGGGGGAGAGCGGATAACTCGGTAATGATCACTGATTCAGATCGACGCCGTAGAAGATATTGCCCCCAAAGGGATCAATACGAAAATCCACCACTTCCTTACGGACCGGCTGAAATACCACGGAATGCGCGATAGTTACCCACGGTGCTTCTTCCTTGAATACAGCTTGAGCCTGCTTATAAAGATTGATCCGTTCGTCTTGATCACTCACCCGTTTGGCCTGCTGGATCAAATCCTCAAACGGCTTGTGGCACCAACGGGCACGATTGGCACTGCCCACCCCATCGCAGCCCAACAGCACGGCCAGGAAATTATCGGGATCACCATTATCCCCGGTCCAACCCAACAATACCGTCTGGTGCTCGCCTTCTTTACTGCGCTTGAGATACTCACCCCATTCAAAAGATACGATCTTGGCTTTAACACCGACTTTGTCCCAATCCGCCTGAATCATTTCCGCCATCCGCCGGGCGTTGGGGTTGTAAGGACGTTGCACAGGCATAGCCCAGATATCAGTTTCGAAGCCATCAGGAAAACCCGCTTCGGCTAACAGTTTCTTAGCTTTCTCAGGATCGTAGGGGTAATCCTTAATATCTTCGTTATAAGACCAAATTGTCGGTGGGATAGGGTTCTTGGCGACTTTGCCCGCGCCCTGGAACACCGCGTCGATGATCGCCGATTTGTTGATGGCTAAGCTCAGTGCCTGGCGGACCCGCTTGTCGGTGTACGGTTCTTTTTCGGTATTGAAAGCCAAATAGCCTACATTCAGCCCTTCTTTTTCTAATAAATTAAGGTCTGGGTCGGTACGCATCGCTTCTAAATCGGCAGGATTCGGATACGGCATCACATGACATTCGCCGGCTTTTAACTTGGCGTAGCGCACCGAAGCATCGGGGGTAATGGAAAACACCAGGGTATCGACCGGTACTTTGCCGCCCCAGTAATCGGGATGAGCTTTGTAGCGAATCACGGCATCTTTTTGGTAGTTCACCAATTGGAATGCTCCCGTGCCCACTGGTTTAAGGTCAAGTTGTTCGGGTGTGCCCGCCTTCATCAGCTGGTCAGCATATTCGGCGGAGAAGATGGATGCGAAGTCCATCCCTAAATTGGCGATAAGAGGCGCTTCGGGGCGATTCAGGTTGAAGCGCACAGTGTAGTCATCCACCTTTTCAATGGACTTGATCAGATCCGGCATACTCATTGAGTTGAAATACTCATAGGTGCCACCGGAAACTTTGTGATAAGGATGATCTTCCTTTAGTTGCCGCTCGAATGAAAAAATCACATCGTCGGCGTTGAAATCCCGGCTGGGTGTGAAGTCTTTGGTGGTGTGGAATTTAACGCCCTTGCGCAACTTGAAGGTGTATTGCAGGCCATCTTCGGATATTTCCCAGCTTTCAGCCAACCCCGGCCCACTAATGGTGGTGCCGCGCTCAAATTTCACCAACCCTTCGAAAATCGCCCGGGAGGTGGCATCGAACGTGGTGCCGGCAGTATAGAACTGAGGATTAAAACCCTCCGGGCTGCCTTCCGAGCAAAATACCAGGGTCTTCGCTGCAAAGGCTGGCCCGGCGGCTACGCACAAGCTCAGTCCCAGCGCTATGAGAATTCGTTGCATGTTCACTCTCCTAACTTTGGTTTATAAAACAGTTTCAGTATAGGTGAACACTTTGAGTGCAACCAATTAGCTGCTTTCAACAGCGCTATTGGCTTCCTGGACTTGTGCTTTATAGTGAGCGGTGCAGCGTGGTTTTTTTGACTGCCTCAGTGTAACGAAACGGCATCGTCCGCAAACTTCTCCGCCGCTTCCAGCTCCCGTTCCAACTTGGTGCCCTGTTCGGCTCGGACTTTGGAAAAGCGCACAATCCCGCCGATCTGGGGGGCTGGACAGGTTCGGCACACAAAATTAATGATTGGCAGTGGTTGGATTACTCCGATCATGCGGCGGGTCGTTAACGCTTAAACTGACAAGTTTCTCTGCGGGTTGAATGCTGTGATGGATACTTTACCGAGTCCAATCTGAACTGCGAAGGGTTTACGCAAAGTTATCCAATATAGACGGTAGGAAAGACTGGGGCCACGTTGCGCGGCCCCGAAGGAACTTGAAACTTAAGGGACAAAAACTACGGGTTGATCGCCAGGAATACCAAATGGGCCATCAGCGCCATCCTGATCAACGTTCCAAACCCGATTACCATCCTGATCGGTAAATAGCCGTCCTGAAGCGGGACGGTACGTTCCGATGTCATCGCTACCGTTGCCGCTCCAATCAGCGATCACCGGCCAGTCCTGTGGAGCACCAAACGGACCATACATGGCATCTTGGGCGGGATTCCAAACAAAATCGTTATTGAGATCGACTAGAAAGTGGCCGTCGGGACGGTATACCCCAATCTCATCAATGCCGTCGCCATTGAAATCACCCATAAAAGGGCGATCTCCGGGATTGCCAAACGGTTCGGTGGCAGAGCCGTCAGCAAACAGAAACACACTGGTACTGGGACGATATAAGGCCAAAACAGTACCCGTACCAAACGGATTGCCAGCTACCGGTATATCGCCAGGATGAGCAACGGGTGCGAGGTTGATGACGCTATCCGCATTGCTTTGCCAGCTGCCATCGCCGCTGGTGTCAACATAGGCTTGTTGAGCGCTGGAGCGGAAGGTGCCGATTTCAGCTACGCAATCGCCGTTGAAATCGCCGGTAAAGCTTAGATCTCCACTGGTGCCCCAAGGCCCGAATACTAGATCTTTATTGCCTTGCCAGGTGCCGTTTCCGTTGCTGTCGCGATAGAACTGCCTGCTGATTGATCGGTAAACACCGAATCGACCGCCTAACCCCTTGGGATACAACGCATAGGTGGTGACGGTGCCGCTGATTTCATTTGTTACTACCAGCAGTGCCGTACAAGTAGAACTGTCGCTGGCAGGAATAAACAATACGCCCTCGGGGCCGACATCTATGTCATTAAACAGATAATCGACAAAGCTGGGTGCATTAGGGTCGGTCACATCATAGACCATGATACCGTTGGCACGCTCCAGACCGATAAAGGCGTAATAACGCCCCCCTACCTTACCGACCGTGACACCTTCGGGTTCAGAACCTTTGTTATCACTGCGCCCATCGGGAAACAAATCGGGGTTGCCCTCAGTGTCGGCCAGTGTAGCCAGAATCTGAGCAAATTCATCGCCGCTGTCGAACAGGACATTCGCACTGCTGTTCCAGATGGTGAAGGAACGTGCGCCGTAAGCGAATAATTGATCATAGTCGCCGTCGCCGTCAGTATCGCCGTCAATGGTGGAGACTTCCA
This sequence comes from Candidatus Competibacteraceae bacterium, assembly GCA_036351435.1. GTDB lineage: Bacteria > Pseudomonadota > Gammaproteobacteria > Competibacterales > Competibacteraceae > JAAUQA01. The sequence goes on along the minus strand of JAZBPA010000074.1, from coordinate 3,163 downwards.
ACCGTCCCAGATTGGCTTCGACCTGCAGGGTAGCGGCATCGGGAAATGCTGTCGGGTCCAACATCAAGTCGCTAATGCGCGCGTCTTCATCGCGTGCATCACCTTCATTGGCGGTAACTAGATAAGTCTCGCCATCCACGGCGTAGGCAGCAATGGCGTCAGGCATATACAGACCGAATACCGGCCAGTTCGCAATATTGATGCCGCCGTCTTCGTCGCTGGGATCGAGACCATTGCCGGGTAGGCTGTGATCCTTGGAACCAAGCGGTACGATGTCGGTCACCGTGGCGCTGGCGATATCCACCACAGCCAGGGAATTCGCTTCCTGTAAGGTCACGAAGGCCGTGCTACCGTCAGGAGATATAGCGATATATTCCGGCTCCACATCCTGAGCGGTGGTTTTACCGGGAAACAGGCGCACACCCTCAGCGCGCAGCATCTCTTCCATGCCGTTGAAACTGCTAAAAGACGCTAGGGCTACTGTGGCGCTGAGGCCGTCATCAGCCAAATCAATGATACCGATAGACGCATCTGGATCGCTGCCGTTTGGTTCGCCTTCATTGGCGACCAGAATTTTGTCGCCGTCGGGCGTGAAGGTCACCATATCCGGTAATGCGCCAACAGTGACGGAAAACAATAAGCTGCCGTTAGTATCTAATACCGCCACATAACCGGGGTCTTGCTCCGGATCAGCAGCCAGGGCCACAGCCACGAGGCCATTTTTCACTGCAACGCTGGTGAGGCCATCCACGGGATTACCGCCGCTTAGGGTAGCGATAGGAATGGACGTAATTTCAATCGGCATGGCAGGATTGCTCAAATCAATGATGTCCAGGGCGGCTGTATCACCGTTGGTTACAAACAGTCGTTGGCTGGCAGGATCGTAACTGCTGATTTCAGCAGCACCCTCACCACCGATAGTGATGCGACTGAGGAAATCGATATTCAAATCGTTGGCCAGAACCGGTACCGCGCACAACGAGAGTAAGATACTGGCAGTAAATACACGTAACATAGGCAGACTCCAGATGAATGTGGATTGTTTTGTCCATAACCGTGAGCAGATGTGACCCTTACATCAAAAAAGGTAATATTGTGCATACCTTTTATGTCATGAAGGTTGCAATTGTCAGGACGGTGCGCACTTGCGCATGCTCTCATTCGGTACGTCAACCGAGTGAGAATAGTGGCAATCAAAAAATAATAATCTTTTATTTCAATAAGTTATAAGCTTGCATGAATACCATTACAGAAAACGTTTCGCAGAAACTGGCCCGTGGTTATCTTCCAGAGAACTCTAAGTCTGAGGGAGAAAGACAGTGTCTCCTGGTGATGGGGATGCATCGCAGTGGGACTTCGGCGTTGACTCGGGTAATCAGTCTTCTCGGGGCCCGGCTGCCCGGGAATCTATTGCCCGAGCAAAAAGATAATGAAATGGGCTTCTGGGAATCCCGGGACCTGATGACGTTGCATAATGAAATTCTGCAATCGGCAGGTTCGGTATGGGACGACTGGCGCCGAATCAATAGACGGTGGTTCAGGTCGCTAGAGGCAGAACGTTACCGCAGACACCTAACCGACTTCCTCATGGAGGATTTCGGGGATTCTCCTTTGTTCGTCATTAAAGATCCTCGGATAAGCCGACTACTACCGCTTTGGATACAAGTGTTGGAAGAGTGTGGCATAACACCGCTGGGGGTAATACCGGTACGTAACCCGTTGGAAGTGGCGGCGTCACTGAAAAAGCGCAATGGATTTTTGACCGCGAAGTCATGCCTGGTTTGGTTGCGGCACCTGCTTGAAGCCGAGCGGGGCTCGCGGGGGTTGCGTCGATGCATAGTCACCTTCGATGATTTATTGGCCAATTGGCGGCAGGTGACTGACACCATAGCTGACCAGTTGTTAGTGACGTGGCCACGTCAATCGGCGGCGGCAACGGTAGAAATTGAAGCGTTTTTAAGCACGCGTCATCGTCATCACTCCAAGCGTAATGAGGACCTTGATGCATACCCGGAAGTCGCGGAGTGGGTGAGGCGTACTTATCGCGTGCTGTTGGAGATGACACATCCACAAGCTGCAATGATTTGTTGCGAGAGGCTGGACGCCATCTACGAGGAGTTTGATAAAGCCTCAGGCGTATTTGAGACGGTGCTGTGGGCTGAGCAGAGTGCGACCCGGGAGATAGCGGAGGCAAAAGGTGCAGCTAAGGAAGCACGATTACAAGAAAAGATAGATTCACAAGCCAAAAAAATAGACTCACAAACTCAAGACATTCAACACCTGAGAAGAGATCTGTCAGGAAGCCAGTCAAAGGCAAAACAGTTGGAAGGGGAACTGTCGAGCAGCCGTTCGCAGGTGCAAAGCTTGGAACGAGAGGTTTCAAATAGCCAGACCAAGGCACAGCAATTCCAAAAAGAATTATCAAATAGCCAGACCAAGGCACAGCAATTCCAAGAGGAATTGTTAAAGAGCCGTTCGCAGGTAAAGCAGCTGGAAGGGGAACTGTCGAGCAGCCGTTCGCAGGTGCAAGGCTTGGAGCGAGAGGTTTCAAATAGCCAGACCAAGGCACAGCAATTCCAAGAGGAATTGTTAAAGAGCCGTTCGAAGGCAAAACACTTGGAAATAGAATTGTCGGGCAACCGCTTAGAGGTAGAGAGCCTGAATGGGGAACTGTTAGTAACTCGCAAGGAAACAGATCAATTACGCAACGAAATTGAACGTATTAAGCGTAGCAAAATATGGTGTGCAGCTGAATGGTTGCATAAGGGTTTTACCTGGATACTATTTTTTGAACATGGATTCAAATTTGCCATCAAGCTTATTTGGTGGAGCGTAACTTTGCGGCTTCCTAGCAAGCTCTCAATCTGGCGCCGACTACGCAGTGAGCATCAACTCATTGGAGCATCTGGAATATTCGACAATGATTGGTATTTGGAGAAAAACCCTGATGTGGCAACAACGGGGGCGAATCCGTTAGCGCATTATCTATCGTCAGGAGCGGCGGAGGGTCGGGATCCGAATCCGCTGTTTGACGGAGATTGGTACCTGAAACAAAACCCCGATGTCGCAGCAACGGGGATCAATCCGTTAGCGCATTATCTGTCATCAGGAGCGACAGAAGGTCGGGATCCGAATCCGCTGTTTGACGGAGATTGGTACCTGA
>JAZBPA010000073.1:0-8428 GCA_036351435.1 Candidatus Competibacteraceae bacterium | reverse complement strand
GCAATCCCGGCTTGAATTTCCTAACAAGCTGCACTAATGTACCCTATGATGCTACTTTATTTGCCATCTGATGGGGAGATGCCTTATGGCGAAGACGGCTAGAACTTTCACTGGCAGAACAGTTGAACTGGACAGCCCTAATAGTCTGCCCTTTTTGGAAGAGCAGTTGAATCTCCAGACAATTAGCGCTGTAAACGCCTACCGTCGGCTGTTCCCCCAAGTTGAACTGAGCTTTTATTTGATATCAGTAACGGCGCTGATCGTTGCACGGCAGAAACAGCTGGGTACGGAAAGCTTGGAAGAAACCCTCGCTGAAGTGCGCCAGCATATGGATACGGAACGGCGTTATTTTGCTGAGCAAATAACCGCCCTGCTGAAGAAACTTGAACCCGCATCAAAGCGCGATACCCCCTCAGTACGCTACACCCATCCAGAAACCGGACCTGCCGAATACCGCACTCCAGAAGCGGCCCACTATCTGGCGCTCATCAAGCAATTGGAACAAGCCTGCCAAATGATCCACCAGGCTTATTTCGCCGGATTGCTCAGCGCCCCTGAAAAGCTTGCTAAGGAGCAAACCCTACAAAACCGGGTTATCCGACTCGGTCGTTTCATTAATTCGGCCACTCGCCATCGGGTCACGCAGATTATGCGGGGTGATACCAAAGACAAAATCACGTCCAGCACGACTGAGAGTGCCAGTGAAGACGAGTCGGAAACCGATGAACGTGAAGAACGCGAGGGTCAGCAGCTGTTATCTGTCGTGAAACACGCGATAACCACAGAGGTGCGTTCTCAATTGTGATTGCAGCATCGCTATACCGAATACCAACGTGGCAGGCCCGACCACGCTAAACTTCGGGGGGTCTTCGCTGAAGACCTGGATACAGCGCTGCTGTATCCCACCAACCGGCTTGCTCGACCGGTAAGGACGAACGTCGAGAAGTCCCCGCAGGGGACTTGGAGTATGCGCTGTGTACTCCCGACACCGGTGGTCGTGCTAGCCACCTGACTGTTGACGCCGGTCAACAGTGAACATCCCGCGGGATGGATAAAGCGGCACTTTTACAGGCGGTTAACCACCGTCACTAGGACCCTCATTAGCTGGGTTCCTATCTCAGTCCTCCAGGGGCGTTGCTTTGCCCCTGACGGGCAGGTTGCGTCCCTTTTTTCTTGAAGGAGCGCAACCCATGAGTTCATATCTTGAAGGGGCGTTATATGCCCTGGCCTTTTGGCTGCCTGTTTTACTCGCAGTCTCTCTCCTCCGTCGTGCCCAGGTACAGCGTCAATACCGCTTGCGTCGTCATCTGACGTCCGAAACAGCAAAAGATTTAGGGCTGAAAGCACCATCGCAGCCCACGATCAATCTTTCCAAAAAACCCCATCAGGTCTTCCGTAAACAGACTCATTGGGAAGCTTACGACACCCCGACATTTGTTCGCCGGGGACGGGCATCGCCTAACCAGCAACCCGCAAACCGAAAACGATCCGCACGCCGACGTCAGTCTGCGGGTAACCCATCAACCCCTGCTCTGGAGAGCATCTAATGCTGCGCGCAACAGTTGTCAAGGAGATTGCCGCCCACTTGAACGGCGCGGAGATCACCCGTACCCAGCGCGTGTCCTTCCAGGACGGCGGAGCAGTGAATCTGTGGGCCTTCGAAGCCTACGGCCAGGAACGTGTCTTTGCGATCCTCGAAAAAGATCGGGCCTTTGTGCAATGGAAGGTCTTGCGGCGGAGTTTCTGGAGCGCGGTCATGCGCTATCAGGAATTGGCGCTATCACAGGTCAAAACGCCACAGGAAACGCCGCAGCTCAAAGCAGCATGATTTATAGCGCCAAGCCGGCGCATTCTCCCACCCTAAGGGGCACATCGATTGCCCTACGGGGCCGGTCTGCCCCATTTTTTGAGGAGCAGATGATGGACTTATCCCTTGTTCACAAGTTTTGCGAGAACGCTTCGCTCGATGAAATGAGAGCGAAATATGAGGAAGTGAGCGAGCTCATATTACAAGGGCGGCTCGATGGCACCAATGCGGATCAGGTGCTGGCGATAATTAAGCGGAAGATTGCCAAGCGGGAGCTGAAGTTACTTTTTAAGAAAGACTAATCCTCCCAGCCTGGCAATCCGGCCAGAATGCGATCCAACAATGCACTCTGGCCCCGCGTAGTTTGCGCTACGCGCCGCATCTGGAGTTCGAAGGCAGCGTCAGTTGCCCTATCAAACTCTTGCCAGGTATGGATACGGCGAATGTCATATCCCGCCTCGGCAAATTCACGGCCGTAAGCCTCAATACCCGCCCGGGTAAACCGTATCCGCTTCGTTATGGTGTCTTGCATGACTAAATGACGAGGGTCATTCATGGTGCGGTTCTCCTTTGGGCGTTTGCACTGTTGCGGTTACGACCATTCTACCCGCCGGTTCCTTGTCCGCAAGGGGCTGAGTTTTCGTTTTATCCCGCCGGGGTTCACACCTTGGCCGGAAAACCCACGCTTGGGGAGATGTGCTCCCCTGAGGGGATGCCTGCCTCCCCTTTCTCTATTCGGAGGTCGGTATGCCTATCAAACTGACGCCGACCGGTGTTCTGAGCTTTGAGGATTGTCCGCGGCAGTATGACTACCGCTATGTCCTCAAGGCAAAGCGCCGCGTGGCATCGACAAATCTTGTGTTCGGCCAGGTCGTGCATGAGGTGCTGGAGCAGTATCTGCGGGCCTGGTTGAAAGGCCAGGCTGTGGATCTCGTCGCGATGTTCACGACATGTTGGCAACAAAAGACGGCGAATCTTGAGCTGGAGTATCCCAGCCAGTGGTCGCCGGATGATCTGCTGGCCACCGGCCAAAGCCTAATGCAGCAGTTTCCGGCGGTCTGGGCTCAGACCGGTTTTATACCGGTGATTGATGCCAACGGCGAACCGCTCATTGAGCGGCACCTAAAGGCCATCGTGGCTCCCGGCGTAACGCTATCCGGAAAATTGGATGTCGTGGTGTTGGATCGAGACCTGATGATTCACGTTCTCGACTTCAAGACCCCCAGCCAGCTCAGCCCGGAGGGGTTTCCTGCGCACGCCGATCAACTCGCGGCGTATCAAGTGTTGCTCGAAGCCCATGCGCAGCCCCTGGGGCTACCGGACGACGAACGACTCCTCGCCGGCCTGGGATTTATGGAGCTGGTGAAACGTAAAATGCCCGCCAGCTGTCGCGGTCAAGGACCGACGATTGCGACGCCGGTATTGGCGCCGGCATTGCAGCCTGCGGCCATCGAGGAATACTGCCAAAAATTGCAATGGATTGCGGAAGACATTCAAGCCGGGCGCTTTCCGAAACGCTCCCGGATGGCCCATAACACGCCGTGTACGACGTGTGATTTCCGGCAACACTGTTGGACGGGTCTAGACCCCGAACTGGTCTTTCCCAACCAACCCGAGAAGCCAGTCAGCTAACCGGCTGCCTGAATTCAACTCATTGGGGGTAGACGATTCCCCCGGTGGGGGACGTGTGCCCCCAGTGTATTGGGAGGTACACATGACAATGACTGCGGGTTGTTCGTTAAGGCAGCGCCGCCCACGACTCAGTCGGCCCAAACCGGATACCCAAGGGTTACAGGCCGAGCTGATGATCTGGACCGACGTCGAGATGGGGTCGCTCCATTACGGGCTGCTTGTGGAACGTCTGGGCTTATTGAATCGCTCTCATACACGGCCGCAGGAAAGAAATCAGGTGTTGGCATGGGTTTCCGAACCCATGGGTTCCGATGCTGAGGCTAAACCGTTCTCGTTCCAGGCCTGTTTGTTGTGGTGGAACGCACTACAGGCCTCTGAAGACCGCGTCGATCCGGCTCAGTTTCAGGAATTGATACTCAATGAAGCCAATCGCTGGCAACGGCGGTTGCGGTTAGTGCGGTCTCGCTAGACCACGTTTTTTAGCAACCCACTGTGGGGGCCAACACGTTGCCCCTACTGGGGTTAGTGCGCCTCCCTTATTGGTATTGGAGGTTTCATATGAATGCAGTCACCCCATTGACCACACCCACCCGTTCTCCGATGGATTGGAGTGTGGCACAGCAGTTTAATCTGCCCATTTCAGCCGAGGTCACGGTACCGGGATTTTCACAACCCGGTCCGATGACTCCAGCCATCAAGCCCGACTATGTATTCCGGCGGGAGGTTTTAAGTGATCTCCTGGCCTGGTTAAAGGAAGGCGAAGGTGGTGATCGGGATGGCCTGTGGATTTCCGGTCCTACGGGGTCCGGTAAATCTTCAGTCGTGCGTGAAGTTTTCGCCCGCCTGAATCTTGACGTGATGACGGTCAACGCCCGTCAGCGTTTGGAAGTTGCCGATTTGATCGGTCATCTGACCGCCATCGACGGCGATGTCCTGTTTCAACCGGGCCCGTTGACACTCTGTGCCCGCCATGGCTGGGTACTGATGATCGACGAAGTCGATCTGATGGACCCTGGCGAATTGGCGGGACTGAACAGCGTGCTGGATGGCAGCCCGCTGGTGATACCGGAAAACAGCGGTGAAGTGGTGTCGCTGGCGCCGGGTTTTGGGGTCATTTGTACTGCTAATACCGGCGGTAACGGTGATCGGTCGGGGTTATATGTGGGTACCCGACGGATGAACGGGGCTTTGCTGGACCGGTTCAGCCTCATGCAGGTGGACTATCCGACGCCCGAGCAGGAGCAGGCGATTTTGCAGCAGACCTGCCCGGTATTGCCGGATGCGATTCGCGACAAGTTGATCGAGGTCGCCAATGAAATCCGCCGGTTGTTTGTCGGCGATGCCGATGACGTAGATCCGATCGAGGTCACCTTGTCCACCCGCACCCTGGTGCGCTGGGCACGCAAGACGGGGTTCTTCCAGGACACCCCGCGACCGTTGCAACATGCCCTGGATCGGGCCTTGCTGCTGCGGGCCGAGCCGGAAACCCGTCAAGCGATCCTCGGGATCGTGCAACGGGTGTTTGGTGAGGAGGCGGCATGAGCGAGTTAAGCGTGGTCGTGAGTTTGTATCGTTTCACTAAACCAGACGGTTCAACCAAGGATTGGGCAATTCGACACGATGAGGCTGGCGTAGAAATCTACTTCGGTAAAACCGGTAAACGATTGCAAATGCGTACCGTCCCGATGGAACGCTGTGGCAACAACTCACCGGCCCTGGAAGTCGAGCGGCGAGTCAATGAACAACGTCGTCAGGGCTATGAATTTGTAGGGTCTTGCATCCTGGATCGGCACATCCGGCGCGACTTGGTGCCGGTAACCGATAACCCGCCAGCGGAGGAACCGCAAAACGCCTGGTACTGGGAACGGGTACAGCGTCGCGCTGTTCCGTTGCTGTCCAGCAATGAGTTGCTTGAGCACGCAGAAGAAATGCTCGTGGTGTTGCAGGAGTACAGCATGATCAAAGCCTGGACAACACGGTGGCTGGGTGATGCTTGGACCAGTCCCTGGCTGTTGCAAGTGGAGATCGACCGGCATTCAAAATGGGCCTTCGGGTTCGTCGAAGTGCACCGGGATTCCACGACGCCAATCGTCGGCGAGCCGTTGCTGGGCGCCGATGGGTGTGGCCGGGGAATCATGGATCGGAACGGCGATGACCCCCCGCCTGTGGCCTGGTTGTTATTTCTGTTGGGTCTGTCACGACGCGATCCTGACCTCATCATTGCGGATGAAGCCGGTCAGGTCATCAACAGTGTCCCTGACGACATTGATGTTGCGGTGGAAATGCTGGAAGAAATGGACTTGCAGCCAAAATCCTTAGCAAAGCTCCTGGGTTCTGCCGGAAGCAAACCCTGGTTTTTCTGATTGAGTGAACCCGCTCAGCGGGTTCTGCATGCCATTTAATCCGTCCCCTGAGGGCACCCCGTCCTCATGGCGGATCGGTGCGTCCTCTGGGACTTGTTATCCGAGAGGTAAAGCCATGTCTACTGCAACAGTTCGATTTGATCAGGTCGCTGATCAGGTCACTTTCATCAACCTGGATATTCTGTGTTGGACTGGGAGTAAAACCCTCCAGCCCGAGGATCTGGGATTGAATCGTGACGCGCTGCCCCCTGAGAAGTTGGTGCATCTGGGGAGCAAGCAGCTGATCGACCCTAAAGACTTGGCCGTCTTCACGACGACGCGCGCTGCAGCGCGGCGGGCGTGTTTGGCTGTCGGTATCCGTTTCTTGGGGGGCTTTATCGTACCCAATCCCAAGGTGGCCGGATTACTGAATGACCTGGAGATGCTGGAACAAAAATTCACTGATGAGAAGCGGGGATTTTTAAACCGCTTCGAAACAATGGTCGATCACTGGGTTAAGGAGAATCCCGCCTGGGAGTCGCTGATTCGGGGCTCACAACTATCGGCCGGTAAAATATCTGGACGACTGGCATTCGCAGTCCAGGCCGTCAAGCTGGCCGCCCCTGCGGCACTCACCCATGGCGGACTCGATAGGGCCACTCAAGGGTTGTCGGGCACCTTGTTTCAAGAGGTCGCGACACTCGCGAAGGATTCACTGAAGAACTCCTTCCTCGGTAGGAATTCCGTCACTCAGCGGGCGTTGCGGCCACTACGGGCGATCCAGCAGAAACTTGATGGCCTGGGTTTTCTAGATCAACGGGTCCGACCGGTGTACCGAGACATTGACAGAACCCTGGCGGTGCTACCGCACAAGGGGGAAATCACAGGCCAAGACCTGCGAGCCGTCATCGGACTGTTATCCATTCTGGAAGACCCCATGCGGCTTCAGGCCCACGGCGATCGGTTGATCAACAGGGCTGAATTGACACCGGAGCCGGAAGCTGAACCTTCAGATTTAGCGCAAGGCGAGTTAATTGAAGCAGAGGCGAAAGCAACACCGCCGCCGGTTGAGACACCGGTTGTTCCACTGCCGTCGGCGAAAGTCCCGAGCGGTTGGTTCTGAGTCATTGAGTAAACCGTCCGAGGAGGACGCACTGCGTCCTACGGATGCCTGCGTGCCTCCTCAGTCTAGGAGGTGTGCGATGGCGTTAAGTGATTGCGAAGCGGTGTGGTCGATTCGGACTCTGCCGCACTATCGTGGGCTGGTTTTTGTCACCGGGTGTCCTACGGAAGGATTATTTGCTGTGGGCGCCACCGTGTTCGAAAAAATCCTGTGGGTAGTCACCAAAGTCTCGCACTTTGACGATTCACCTGATCCGCAATGGCCGTGCACCGAAGTGGTTTGGTGCCGACCGGCTATAGCCGCTGAAACCATAACAGCGGCAGTTCCGGCTAAGGTCGCTCAGCGCGCCTAGCCGGATTCACCGTCCCCGGAGGACGCCACGTGTCCTCCGGGGGAGGCGTGCGCGTTGTTCCGGGGTTTTTTTTCATAATCCTGGAGGTGCATGATGCAGGATAAATCCTTGCTGGGCGCATTGCCCATTCTCGCCAAATTCCTCGGCCGCAAGCTGGGGGTAAACGTGGTTTTCGGTGCAACACAGGCGAAAACCGATGGACGGACCATTTTTTTGCCGGATTTGCCCAATGACGACATTGCGCGTGTTCTGGCCAATGGCTACATCGACCATGAGGGGGCGCATATCCGGTACACTGATTTCGCTGTCCCGCAATTGCCTACACCGTTGGGCTATTCTCTTCAGAATCTGTTGGAAGATGTCCGCATCGAACGGGCGTTAGGCCAGGCCTTACCCGGGTGTCAGAAGAATCTGGCGCAGCTTAATGGGTATTTGGTGGATGCCGGGGAACTGCGGTTACCACTGATCGATGCACCAGCCGCACAATGGGTGCTGGCTTACTTGAGTAAACGGCTGAGCGCCGACGTGCTGCAGTATACCGCCGTCAGTCCCTTGGCGAATGTGGCTGAAGCGCAGGTGCGTTCGCTGTTGCCGGTGGGCGCTATGGTCAAGTTGAACGCATTGGCGTTTTCCGTGACGCAGGCACGCAATACTCAGGAGGTGACAACCCTCTGCCAGCGAATTTTGCACATGCTGGAGGAGGAAGCTCTGTCACCCGAATCGCCACCTGATGATGATCCAGGTGACGGACCCAGTAGTGGGATGTCTGGCGGTGCTTCACTGGAAAATGATAACAACGGTCCTGGCAAGGATAGCGATCAGGGTTATGATCCGGCGGCATCTGACGATGGTTCAGAACAGTTAGCTCATACGCCCGCTGCAAGGAATCAGCCCGGTCAGAACAGCGCTGGGTCAGCATGCGCTAACGCGTCACTTGCGGATGGGTCTAATCAGAGCCTGGATCCGTCGGGTGCGGCAGGTTCAGGCGCCGGCGATGCCGGTACCGAAAACGTGTTGCGGCAGATATTAGCCGCTTCCGCAGAGGATTTGGCATTTCCCTTGATAGATCGTGGCCAGCATCTGCAATCGCTGCTGGACAAAACGTCAAGAGCGACACGAAAGCCCCTGGTTATCGCTGAACCCGATCCGGTTCCGGGTGGCCAGGCCAACGG
>JAZBPA010000072.1:0-4215 GCA_036351435.1 Candidatus Competibacteraceae bacterium | reverse complement strand
TTGTTGGAGGGCGTGAAAGTGGACTTTGTGGAAACCATCGAAGGTTCCGGATTCCAGTTCCAAAATCCCAATGCCGCATCAACCTGCGCCTGCGGACAATCTTTCTCAGCCTGACTGTCATCGACCTGGACACCGTTATCACGACACGCCGTAAATACATCCTTGTAGGCTCGACTGCGGTATCCCTACCGCAAACGGTCTTGATAACGCTAACCAAGTCGATGCAATGACCCGGAGGATTTCATCATGTGGGAATATTCGGAAACACTCAAAGATCACTTCTTTAATCCACGCAACGCTGGCAGCCTCAAAGATGCCAATGCCACCGGAGATATCGGTTCAGTCACTTGCGGCGATGCGCTGCGACTGACCTTAAAGGTAGACCCGGCTAACGACACTATCTTGGATGCCGGATTCGAGACCTTCGGCTGTGGTTCGGCGATTGCTTCATCCTCCGCGCTGACTGAAATCATTAAAGGCAAAACCCTAGATGAAGCGCTGAAAGTCAGCAATCAAGATATTGCCGATTATTTGGACGGGTTACCGCCGGAAAAAATGCATTGCTCGGTGATGGGTTGGGAAGCCTTACATGCGGCAGTGGCTAATTATCGGGGTGAATGCTGGAAAGACGATCATGCTGAAGGGAAACTAATCTGTAAGTGTTACGCCGTGGACGATGTGTTGATCGATCAAGTGGTCCGTGCCAATAACCTCAGCACAGTGCAAGATGTGGTGAACTACACCAAAGCAGGCGGCGGTTGTGCGGCTTGCCATGAAGGTATTGAAGATCTGCTGGAAAAAATTCTGGCTGAGCGCGGCGAATCGATTCCTCAGCGTTCACCATTGGATTTACCGGTATTGAATTCGAATGCCACAAGTCCCATATCCGCCCCGACCGAAGTCTAGCCTGTCGCCCTGTCAGTGAATCGAATAGCCCATTCTGTGGGCTATTCCACTCCATCTCAGCATTGCCTTAATAATGTGGGATTACCAACAAGCTCCCCTCTCTTGTCTGTTTCAATCCCAACATAACATCGCCCACCCCAACCAAACTAAAGCAAAATCAAGGTTTTAAAAACCCTCTCAAATGGGCGTGGTATTTGCTAGCTATGAATCCATTAGATTGACGATCCATACAACCCGCTGCCGGAGAACGCTGATGGAGTCGAAAGTATCAGCACAGGAACAGAAGATTAACAATCACCCGTGCTATTCCGAGGAAGCTCACCACCATTTCGCCCGGATGCATGTCGCCGTAGCGCCCGCCTGCAATATCCAATGTAACTATTGCAACCGTAAATACGACTGCTCCAACGAGTCCCGTCCGGGGGTGGTTTCAGAGTTGCTGAATCCTGAGCAGGCGGTGCAGAAAACGCTCGCTGTCGCCGCCGCCATCCCGCAACTCTCCGTGGTCGGTATTGCCGGTCCTGGCGATCCGCTGGCTAATCCCGATCGGACCTTCGCCACCTTCCGTGAGCTATCGGAAAAAACCCCCGACCTCAAGCTGTGCGTCTCCACCAACGGGCTCATGTTACCCCAGCATATTGATGAACTGGTCAAGCACAACATCGGCCATGTCACCATCACCATCAACTGTGTGGATCCGGATATTGGAGCCAAAATCTATCCGTGGATTTTCTGGAATCATCGCCGTATCCGAGGACGTAAAGCTGCTGAAATCCTGATTGAGCAGCAGCAAAAAGGCTTGGAGATGCTGGTAGAGCGTGACGTGCTGGTCAAGGTCAACTCGGTGATGATTCCCGGCGTGAACGATGAGCATCTCAAAGAGGTGAACCGGGTCGTCAAAGCCAAGGGCGCATTCCTGCATAACATCATGCCGCTGATTGCTGACGCCAAGCATGGTGATTATTTCGGTGTGACCGGTCAGCGCAGCCCGACCGCAGCCGAATTGCAGGCCCTACAAGATTCCTGCGGCGGCGATATGCGCATGATGCGCCATTGTCGCCAGTGCCGGTCCGATGCGGTCGGCTTGCTGGGCGAAGATCGTAGCGCTGAATTCAAGTTGCATAAGATAGAGAAAAAGGAAATCGACCATCAAGCTGCTGCCGATATTCGCGCCACAGCGCAAGCGGCTATCCGCGAGAAACTGCAAGCGCGCTCGGCCAATAATGCCGGTAACACCCTGGTACAACTGGCGCCACTACAACGTCGCTCCGCAACCCCGAAAACCCGCCCGGTATTGATGGCAGTCGCGACTAAAGGTGGCGGGCTAATCAATCAGCATTTCGGGCATGCTCGGGAATTTCTGATCTACGAGGCATCCAGCGAGGGCGTGCGGTTGATCGGTCATCGCAAGACCGAACTTTATTGCGCGGGCCAAGACAGCTGCGGCGAACCTGAAACCGTGTTGGCCAAGACGTTACGCGCACTACAAGATTGTGAAGTCGTGTTATGCGCCAAAATCGGCTTCGAGCCCTGGAGCCAATTGGAAGCCGCCGGGATTCAACCCAACAGCGAACATGCCCTGGAACCGATTGATGAGTCCGTCATGTCGGTCTATCGGGAGTTGCTGGCGAGCGGTGCCTTGAATACCACCTTGCCCGGACAGGCTAGCGCCTAAAATTTTCATGTTCTTACTGGAGCCCTTATATGGCAAAAGCACAGCTTACGTTTGAAGACATTAATATGACGGTCACCGTCCCCGCCGGTAGCCGAGTGATAGAAATCTCAGACAAGGTCAACGCAGGCATTATTTACGGCTGTCGGGAAGGCGATTGCGGTACCTGTCTGATGAAAGTCGTCAGCGGCATTGAGAACCTGACCGAACCGTCGGTGCTGGAAGACAAAGTGCTGCGGGAGCATTTCGCGGGTCGTCATTTCCGACTGGCCTGCCAGGCGCAGGTGCTGGGCGGTGAGGTCGTAGTTAGGCCTGGATAATCGCTAACGCATTGCAACAGAGGATAGCTAAATATGCCAACAATCACGTTTTCCAACCCTGCCTACAAAGACAAAACCGTCTATGCGGTTGCGGGCAGCCATACCGAAACGCTTTTGAAAATTGCCAAAGCAAACAAGATTCCCATCGCCTTCGATTGTCAGGACGGCGAATGCGGGACTTGCTTGGTCAAGGTCACCAGTCTCGACAAGAAGCAGCGGATGAGCGGCCCCCCCACGGAAAAGGAGCGCAATCTGCTTAAATCACTGGGTAAAATCACCGACGATGACATCAAGCAAATTCTCGTCGACGACTTTCCCCCGCCCTGGCGCATGGCGTGCCAGATGATTGTTAGAGACGAAGATATTTTGGTGGAATACAACACCGAGTAGCTTTGCGTTCCAATCCCCTATCAACCTGAGCCTGCGGGCCGCTGTGGTGTGAATCATGTCTGACATCTATCTGGATAACAACGCCACTACCATGGTGGCTCCCGAAGTGGTGGACGCCATGCTGCCTTTTTTCACCGAGCAGTTCGGCAATCCGTCCTCTATGCATCGCTTTGGCGAAAAAGTGGGGCGGGCGGTTAAACAAGCCCGCGCTCAGGTTCAGGCATTGCTGGGCGCTGAGCATGAGTCGGAGATTATTTTCACCTCCTGCGGCACCGAATCCGACGTCACGGCCATTATGTCGGCCCTGAAAGCGCAACCGGAGCGGCGTGAGATCATCACCACCGCCGTTGAGCATCCGGCAGTGCTGAATGTCTGTCAGGCTCTGGAGAAAGAGGGCTATGTCATTCACACCCTCCCAGTAGATACCGGAGGCAGACTGGATTTAGCGGAATATCAGCGTCTGCTGTCGCCAAAGGTTGCCATCGTGTCGGTGATGTGGGCGAATAACGAAACTGGAACCCTATTCCCTGTCGAGGCGATGGCCGAGATGGCTCATGCCGCGGGCGTGATGTTTCATACCGATGCCGTGCAAGTGGTCGGCAAACTGCCCATCGATTTAAAGCGCACCCAAATCGATATGTTGTCGCTGTCCGGACATAAACTGCATGCGCCGAAAGGCATCGGTGTGTTGTATCTACGCCGTGGGGTACGGTTTCGCCCTTTGCTGCGCGGTGGCCATCAGGAACGGGGACGGCGCGCCGGCACAGAGAATAGCGCCGCTATTGTCGCTCTGGGCAAAGCCGCAGAACTGGCTATGAGTCATTTGGATTACGAGATGACAGCGGTTAAAACCATGCGCGACCACCTACAGCGCGAGATTTTGAAAGCTGTTCCTCATGCTTTCGCGACCGGCGATGTGAATAACCG
>JAZBPA010000071.1:0-4977 GCA_036351435.1 Candidatus Competibacteraceae bacterium | reverse complement strand
TGTTTTTCGACAAAAAAAAGAAAACCCCACCAGCAAAAAACACTGGTGGGGCGTGAAGGGGGTTCTCCAGGATATTAACAATGTTGGAGAATCAACAGTTATATACGCCTGCAGCACAACGACGCACTGTGCGGCGTCCCACTCCAGCAACGCTCACTGGTGTGAGTGGGCGACCAACTCTGGCTTCGGCAACCGGTATCAGGCCTTGCAGACCGGGAATCGAAAGCCGCTCTCCAAGTTCACAGCCGAGAATCATGATAGTTCCGGCAATCAAAAACATACCTAATCGCTTCGACTTGATCATTCGGTGTCTCCTATCATGAAATGCGCCGGCAGATCGGTTGTACCCAGATCCTTCAGTTCGATTTGCTCAGCATTCATAGAATTATTGAAACTGAAATCGGTTGCCGCGACCTCCTCTCCATCCTTCCAATCCCTGATCTGAATATTGTATTGCGGCCCACCAGCAACAAGTTTGGAGGTGATAGTAAAGCGACAAGGATAGGGTTTTTCCCCGTGCGCTATCCAGATCTGCCAATCGACTTCATCCGTTCGAAAAGCGAGATGATCGCATTCTTTTCCAGCAATCACGCCACTGCCCAGATCCTTTACATCGACGACATTTGCCATCAACGTGTCGTAAGGGGCCGACAGCATCAAGTCTGCTGCAGGGAGTGGCCTGTGATATTTTTCTCTCAAGTCATCAATCAGTTGATCGACAGTACCGGTCAGTTCAACCTGTGCATAACGATTAATTTTATTGCCCAGAATCGTAAGCATTTTCCCATCAAACAACAGCTCGACATCTACAAACCCGCCTGTACGCGTGGCACGAAGCTTATCGGGTCGGTTGAGAACGGCGGTGCCTGAACTTGCTAGTGCGAGCTTTTGTTCATCCTTGGTGACGACCTCAAGAGTTGCATCGTATTCGAATGACAGGCTCTTCTGTGCCGACAGGTAGTCTGACATGCCCTTGAGCAGCCTTTTGGCATCTGCCTCATCGGCACTCACTGCCGTGGATGTTCCCAATGCAACGAACATGGACAACGCCACAGCAGATAGGCCGAACATAAGATATCCTAATGTTCTTTTTGCTTTTTTCTTCATATAAGACCACCTTTTGGACTGAGATCATTTCTATAAGCAAGTTTAGCCTAACGTAATAGATGAAGTACGCTTGACTTAACGCGACAAAACATACTTGTTGCTTCGTCATTCACCAGACGCAAATCTACCCAAGCATTCCATAGCCGTTAAGAACCACTGGCGTTGGCAAAAAAGGCTTGCTGATCCTTGATTGTGAAGGCATTGATAGCTTGCTGTCCCTCCTCAGAAATAATCCAGTCGATAAATTCTTGACCTTCCTCAACCTTAATATGGGGGTGGGTCGCTGGATTGACCAAGATGATGCCGTATTGATTAAACAGCTTCTCGTCCCCCTCGACGAGGATTTCCAGATCGCCTTTGTTTTCGAAATTGAGCCAAGTGGCCCGGTCTGTAAGTGCGTAGGCGTTCATTCCGCTTGCAGTATTTAAAGTTGCGCCCATACCGGAACCGGTTTCTCGATACCATTCACCGCTGGCCGCTTCGACATCTACAGCGGCAGCTTTCCACAGGCTCAATTCCTTCTTATGCGTACCGCTATCATCACCCCGCGAAGCAAAGGGACTCTTAGATCCGGCGATTTTTTTGAGCGTGGCAGAAACATCTATCATGCCCTTCACACCAGCAGGATCGGCCTTGGGACCGACTATTACGAAATCGTTATACATAACATCGAAACGTTCAATGCCCAAGCCGTCGGCGACGAATTGTTCTTCTGACGGCTTGTGATGCACAAACAACACGTCTGCATCACCTTTGCGGGCCAATTCCAAAGCCTGGCCAGTGCCCACTGCAACTACCCGGACTTCAGTGCCGGTTTTCTCCACGTAAAGCGGTAGCAAATAATCAAACAATCCAGAGTTATCAGTCGATGTGGTCGAGGCGACGGTGATGAACTGCTCAGCAGCATACAGCGGTAGGGAGCAAGCTAAAGTGACCAAGGTGATGAGTAATAGACGACGCAACATTAATTGATACCTCCCTATTGGGCTTTACGGGAATAAAACAGTGAATATATGTTTCTAATGCTATATAACGCATTTTACGATATTTAAACATATTTAAACATGTTTAAACACAGATATGACTAATCATGTTTGCGAGTGTTGGGTGATAAACCAGCGCTGTCATTACACGCCAGAGCATACGAACTAACCTGCTGACTGCGGCACCAATGTGTGCCTCGGGCTTTGGAAAATGATAAAAGTGTCTACACAACCGACATCAGCGACGAATTCATCATTACGCTGCAGGAACGACACCGGTCTATACTAGCGGTTGAATCGAGAAAGTATTTTGCAGGAGCCAGCAGTTGAAAAAAGCCGACATGTTCGAACTGACACCTCAGCAAATCGACCTATTCAAAGCACAAGATTTCGAAAATCAGCCTCCAGGGACCATACTGCGCGATTTTTCAGCCCTATTGAACCTGATTGACCACAAGGGAATGCCATTAACGCCCTCTTGTCTCATAGCAATGAATCGGCTGGAGACGATTAATCTCAACCTCAGCCACCCGATAGAGCTGCGTCTGAAAAGAACGCCGCAGAAATCCTATCCGAATATCAACGGGCTTTATCTGTTACTCCGCGCCACCGGCATTGGAGTGATCGATACACAGGGCAAGAAGCCTCTTCTAAAACTTGATCCAAGCGTTTTAGACTCGTGGCAATCTCTTAATGGAGCCGAACGCTACTTCACTTTGCTGAAGGCCTGGTGGGGACGTGCTACAGAGGAAATCATTGGCGCACGCTATGCGCCGGGAGCGGATATTCTTCATCTAATACTTGGTTTTTTCAGAGATTTTCCGAAGACCGGTGAACAAACTATAAAGAAGCCTTTGGACGACTTCAGTCTCCGTTATCGTCCCGCCTTCTATAACCTGGCTTTGCTGGAGCTTTTTGGCTTGCTTGAGGTGCGGGTAATGCCTCCCGCAGAGGGCAGAGGCTGGATACCACAACAGCTTCGCATGACAGATTGGGGCAAGGTACTTCTCGGAAGCTATTCAAACTTCATCAGTAAAGCGTTTAGACAGGAGAGCGAATCTGCACTGTCGATGCTTGGTTTCTCGGTGCTCGACGATCCTCTGCAGGGTTTCGAGAAATGGAGTCAGAGCTTTCGCCCGTTTATCCCCACATGGCGTAAAGAACTTGTTATTCCTGAACTTGGTTTTCAACCCGGCCCGCACGTATTCAAAATATCGTTGGGAGGGCAGTGTTGGCGGCGTATTGCAATTCCGGGCGATGCTTTTTTTGCCGAATTTGCGGCAATGATTCTTAATGCTTTCGACTTCGATCACGATCACTTGTACTGCTTCAGCTACAAAGACCGGTTCGGGCGCACCATTGAAATCGATCATACTTATATGGCGGGTGATTCAGACAATGTGCTCGCAAGTGAAGCCAGAATCGGCGATATTCCTCTCGTCAATGGGATGCACATAGGGTTCCTGTTCGACTTTGGTGATCAATGGGAGTTCGATATCCAAGCCGAAGATGTGAATGCCGATTTAACCATCAAAAAAGCCAAGATTCTGGACAAACACGGCAAGGCACCCGAGCAGTATGGGTATGGGGATTGGTAGCGGTGGAATCAACGGCTTCTTTAAGCGCCTGCCACGAATGTGATTTGCTGCAACGGGTTCCGCCGCCCCCGCCAGGCGGTGCTGCCCAATGCCCGCGTTGCGGAGCGGTGCTGTATCGGCATAAACGCGACAGCCTAAATCGCACGCTGGCTTTCAGTGGTGCCGGTTTGATCGCCTTTGTGGTCGCCAATTCATTCCCGTTTTTATCGTTCAAAATGCAGGGCCAAGTGACTGAAACCCGCTTGATCACCGGGGTTGAAGATCTTTTTGCACAAGGCATGTGGGCCCTGGCGTTGCTGGTACTATTCACCACTGTCCTGGTGCCCGCAGTGCAACTGGTGTTGCTGTTTTATGTACTGCTACCGCTGAAATTTAATCGAGTACCCTGGAAGCTGGCAAAGGTGTTTCGTTTACTTCAAGTGTTGACCCCGTGGGGAATGATGGAGGTGTTTATGTTGGGTATTCTGGTCGCAGTAGTTAAATTAGCGGGCATGGCGACTATCGTGCCGGGGTTGGCTTTGTGGTCACTTGCATTGCTCATCGTATTCCTAGCAGCAGCAGCATCAACCCTCGATCACCACTTAATCTGGACCAAAGTCAAATACTCGGCATGACTGACCACGATGCACCCAGCGCCATTAGTCGCTCATTAATCAGCTGTCATGCCTGCGAACTGTTAGTGAAGGCACCACACCAGCAGAATGTTGTTCTGCACTGCCCGCGCTGTGGAGCAGCGTTACACGCCCGCCGGCCCAACAGCCTCACCCGCACTTGGGCGTTGGTTATCGCGGCGTTAATCCTGTACATTCCGGCCAACGTGTTTCCGATCATGACTGTGACGTCGCTGGGTAACGCGCAATCCGACACTATCCTCAGCGGCGTTATTTACTTGTTGGTGCACGGTATGTGGCCGTTGGCACTGCTGATATTCTTCGCCAGCGTGCTCGTACCGTTATTAAAATTAGTGATTTTGATCTATCTCTTGATTTCAGTGCAGAGCCGTTCCCGCTGGCGCCCCCGGGACAGAACCCGGCTCTATCGCATCACCGAAGCGGTCGGTCGTTGGTCGATGGTGGACGTTTATGTCGTAACCATTCTGGTAGCACTGGTCCATCTCGGTAATCTAGCCAGCATCCGGGCAGAGGCCGGTGCGGTATTCTTCGGCGCGGTGGTCGTCACCACCATTTTCGCCGCCATGTCTTTCGACCCCCGGCTCATTTGGGATAACAGAAAAGAACAACATGACTGAGCAACTCCAGGAACCCTCGCACAAAGAACCCGGCGAATCC
>JAZBPA010000070.1:0-4746 GCA_036351435.1 Candidatus Competibacteraceae bacterium | reverse complement strand
TCTGTCTGTTTAATCTGCTGTTAATTGTTGTAGTTTGTTGCCGGGAACCATCCTCATGGGACTCAAAATCCACCGGGGGAAACCCCATGAGAGTTCGATTCTCTCTCCCGGTACCAATATCTTTTGATAACACCAACCCCTATCTTCGCTTTGGCGATGAAATGAGGGCTCTGATTGCTAACTTCCATTCTGTAAGCAGCTCAAGGCAAGGGTTGATTAAACTGCCATATTGGACGAAAGCAGCTTATCACTGGGTTTGACGTCTATAGCGCTTGACTCTTGTTGTGATTCTCCAAATCTCAATTTATCCGCTAGCCATTTCAAGAAAATAAGCAAATCGCCCTCCGGTATTCGCAAGCGAAAGCCGGTCTTTAGCCAGACTCCCCAAGCAATGCCCGATACCAACCCGGTTGCTGCCAGTACTAACCCAGCGCTTAGCAATGCCTCTGTTTTAAGGCTGTTCATCATCAATCCTGGGTAGAAGTTTTCAATCCATATCGGCAGTAGCAAAATCATTACAAGCAGTGTGATCCAAGGTATGCCTAGTGCAAGTGAGAACCGAGATTGCGGAGTGCGTGGCCAAGCCAGCACTAGAAACCGAACCATCAACAATCCGGTGGCAATTGAACTCAAAGTTAATAGCCACGGCATCCACTGCGACCAGTTACCCGGTGCGTTTAATGCGGCCTCCTTAAAAAACGGTTTGATTAAAGCACCGCTAGTCAGTGGCGCCCCGACCAAGACTAAGGCAGGCAATGCCAGCGCCCAGCCGGTCCAGCGAGGTCCCGTAGTGGAAATGCCGACTCCCAGAAACAAAGCACCTTTAGCAAGTCCGTGGTGCACACTGAATAGCAGTATGACTATAAGCAACATCGGCCAAACGTCGGGGATAGCTAGAGCAATCCCCAACAATGCGGTGATTAAGCCCATTTGGCTGATGCTGGAATAAGCCAGTACGGTTTTAGCCCGTTCTTGAAATACGCCGACAAATGCACCAAAAAAAGCAGAACCCATACCTACCGCTAGGCACAGCATTCCCCAGCCTGGCAAGGTGAGATCGCCCACCGGTAAAAACCGCATCCAACCTATCAAACCAGCTTTGATGATAATGCCACTTAAGACGGCGCTAGCTGGCGTAGGAGCACAGGGATGAGCCAATGGTAGCCAGATGTGCAGTGGTACAGCACCCA
The DNA here is from genome assembly GCA_036351435.1 of Candidatus Competibacteraceae bacterium. Classification (GTDB taxonomy): domain Bacteria; phylum Pseudomonadota; class Gammaproteobacteria; order Competibacterales; family Competibacteraceae; genus JAAUQA01. Next base: position 3,556 of record JAZBPA010000070.1, on the reverse strand, counting down.
TCTTGATACCGAACCCGGCCAAAACCAATGCAATTATCCAGCCCCGCGTTGGTGAATCAGCTAACTGCGGACCCCATTCTCGCAGATCCACGTTGCCCGATTGACTCCCAATCAGTAACAGCGCGGATAGTAAACATGCTTCGCCGATAACCGCCATAGTCAGGTATACCCGACCGGCACGGCGTGCTTCCGAACTCCCATCGTGGACGATCAGACCGTAGGCCGCGAAACTCATCAGCGCAAAAAACAAATAAAAGCTGACTGCGTCGAAGGCCAGGACCAAGCCAAGGTTACCGGTGAAGGTCAGCAAAAAGAAGGCGTAGAAACGGGTTCGTTCAGGATCTTGGGCAAGGTAGGCTTTTGCGTAAAGTCCCGCTGCGGTCCACAGCACGCTAACTAGGGCAAGAAATGGTGTGCTGACTGGGTCAATTCCCAACCGGGTACCCAGGATAAGCCAGGGTAGGTTGATGGCTATATCGGGAGTAACGGCAAGCGGTAAGGGGAGTAAAGTGGCTATCGGGATCAATGCCATTGCGGCGCTACGCAACCGGGAAAAGCCGATTGCAAATACTAATAACAGCGGTAGCGCTAAACTGAAAAGCAGTAGATAAGACATTGACAAAGAACTCGGTCAGATTGATCCGCTAAGGCGGTGTACGCAACTGTATTTGCGCACAAGGAATCTCTAGAAATAAGGCTAATCTCTGCTACTCGCGCACAATATGCCAGATCAACAACACCCGTGGATGTTGCCCTGTATAAGGTAAGGCGGCAAGTTGCATATCGGCTGGGTGAGCAAGAAAGGTTCCTGCAGTGACGCGTTCAGGCGCTTGAACAGTTTGATTGGTTCCGGGGCGAGTAAAACACAACCGTCCATTACTGCCGGCGGGATCGGCATCGCCGGGTTCCAGCACATAAACGACTGAAGCAGTGGCTTGTTCCGGCTTTTGTGGGGGCAGATAATCCGTTTCACCGAAAATCATGGCGTAAGCTGAGACAATCCGGCAGCGCTCGGAATGCATCAAATCGCTGCAAAGCTTCAATGCACGGGTGCTAATCAACTCGGCTTCCGGAGTATTCCACGCGTGTAATTCGTCAATTTGGCTTGGTCCGCCTTTTATCTTCCGCTTCGAATCGGCTGCCCGTTGCAACACCTGATCGCTGAGAGACGGATGGTACAAGTCCATATCGTGGAAGCGCACCAGCCCGAGCGTGGGCTGTCGGTGGAAAAGTTCAATGACCGTGCGTTTCGGCCAGGTAATCACTTCCCCGCTGTTGAGTTTGAAAGTGTACCGGTGGGCGTTAATCAGCATGATAGGAGCTCCGTTGTTCAAAAGATCAGGACTTGCCCCTGTTTGACCATATTCAGGCGACCTGTTCGCAATCCACCGTCGGCCGCCTTTCCCTGGCGGCCAATAGCACTCGCAGGTGACGGGGCCTACAATGCCCGTTCCATCTCGGCAAACTCGTCTTGAATTTCAGGCTGTGGTTCCTTGTCCAGCAAGCTGACAACAATGACCGCTATCGTACAAATGATAAAGCCGGGCAGAATTTCATACATGTCGAACACGCCGCCATCCAATTGTTTCCAGAAAACGACCGTGACCGCTCCCAGAATCATACCCACCAAGGCCCCGTTGCGGGTCATGCGTTGCCAAAACAGCGATAAAATAATGACCGGCCCGAAAGCGGCGCCGAAACCACCCCAGGCATAAGCCACTAAACCTAATACCGTGCTGTCGGGGTTATAGGCCATGAAAACGGCGATCAGCGCGATGCCGGCTACGGTCGAGCGCCCCACCCATACCAGTTCGGTCTCAGAGGCATTCTTGCGCAGCAGGGCTTTGTAAAAATCCTCGGTCAAGGCGCTGGACGATACCAACAATTGCGAGTCGATGGTACTCATGATGGCCGATAGAATCGCCGCCAGCAACACCCCGGCGACCCACGGATTGAACAATACCTGAGACAATGTGATGAACACCGTCTCGGGATTTTGCAGCGGGTTGTCGGCAAAATAGACGATGCCGGCAAAGCCGGTGAAGATGGCGCCATACAGGGCCAGCACCATCCAAGTCATGCCGACAGCGCGGGCTTTGGCGATTTCTTTGGATGATTTGACGGCCATGAACCGCACCACGATATGCGGTTGGCCGAAATAGCCTAATCCCCAGGCCATCAGCGAGATGATCCCAAACACCGTCATGTCGTGGAAGATATCCAGCTTGGTTGGGTCGATATTGCCGACTTGATTGACTGCTTGGCTCCAGCCGCCCTCTGCATTAACCACCACGATAGGCACCAGGATCAGGGCCAGAAACATCAGTAAACCTTGGAAAAAGTCCGTCCAGCACACTGCCATGAAGCCGCCCATGAAGGTATACGAGACGATCACGATGGAGCCGATCCACAACGCCGTCGTGTAATCCAGCCCGAAACTTTTCTGGAACAGGGTCGCACCGGCTACCATGCCGGACGAGGTGTAAAAGGCGAAAAACAGTAAAATCACTACAGCCGAAACCACCCGCAGCACTTTGCTATGATCCCTGAAGCGGTTCTCCAGATAATCCGGCACGGTAATGGAATCCTCGGCGATCTCGGTATAAACCCGCAGGCGTTTGGCCACGAACTGCCAATTCAAATAAGCGCCGATACACAGCCCTACGGCAATCCACACCTGATTCATGCCCGCTGCGTACATGGCGCCCGGCAAGCCCAACAACAGCCAGCCGCTCATATCGGACGCGCCGGCGCTCAACGCGGCAACCCCGCCGCCCAGTTGTCGACCGCCCAGCACATAGTCGGATAAGTTGTTGGTCAGCCGATAGAAGATAAGCCCGATCACCAACATGCCGAGCAGATAGGCAATAAAGGTCACCAGGGTCGGTATGCTCATGCTGATCATGAGTTATCTCCCTTGAGCAGGCTAAACAGAAACCCCAGTAAAGACAGGATGGCGACTGTACACATGGGTACGATCAGCCAGAACCAAGTAGCTGTGGACAAGGTATGTTCCATTGCACTTCTCCCGCAGTGGTTGCCTTCCGTTGCCGAATTATTCGCCTTCTTCCTGCAATGACATCAGCGAGGCGTTGCCGCCGGCGGCGGTGGTATTGATGCACAGGGTGCGTTCGGTGGCGAAGCGATACAGATAATGCGGACCGCCCGCCTTGAAACCGGTGCCGGATAGCCCTTCGCCGCCGAACGGTTGTACGCCGACTACGGCGCCGATCATGTTGCGGTTGACATAGGCGTTGCCGGCCCGAATGCGCTCAGTGACATGGCGCACGGTACGATCAATCCGGCTGTGGATGCCGAAGGTCAGCCCGAAACCAGTAGCATTAACGGCGTCGATGACCTTGTCCAGTTGGTTGGCGGGGTAGCGCACCACGTGTAACACGGGCCCGAAGATTTCCCGTTCCAGTTGCGCGAGGTCCTTGATCTCGAACGCCTGTGGGGCAAAAAAACTGCCGTGAGTCGTCTCAGGCCCGAGTGGGCAACGGTAGATCAAGCGAGCTTCCTGTTCCATACGCTCGGCATGACGTTGCAACATGGC
>JAZBPA010000069.1:0-3695 GCA_036351435.1 Candidatus Competibacteraceae bacterium | reverse complement strand
AGTCGCGATCCGGGTCGAGGATCTGACCTTCGAGTTGGATGGGTTACGGGTGCATCTGCCCCGCTCGAAAACTGATCCAGAGGGTCGCGGTGAGGTGGTGCCGGTGATTCGCGGGCAACAGACCTGTCCGGTGCGCGCACTCAGTACTTGGCTCAAACGGGCTGGCATGACCAATGGGCCGGTCTTTGTGCGCTTTAATCGGGCCGGCAGTATCCAGCCGGAAGCCGGCCTGTCACCGCAAACCGTGGCGCTCATTATTAAGTGGTATGCCTTTAAAGCGGGATTCGACCATCGGCTGTATGCGGGCCATAGTCTGCGCCGGGGCTTTGCCACCCAGGCGGCGATGAATGGCGCTACGCCGTATAAGCTTCGGGCGGTTACCCGCCAGACCTTGGCTACACTCCAAGACTATATTGACGATGCCGAGGCGTTCGTCGAGCATGCCGGGCGGTACATGTTGTGACATCTAGACTCTAAAGGTGGTTTGCCTTCTAGGCCAACGAAGCAAGCTGATTGGGGTTTTAAGCCGGAACCCTCGAAAATTCCGTAAGACCAATTTTCGTCTATTTCTCGGCCAAACTTTCCATAATTGGTGCCAAAAATAGAAAGTTTTTGATAGCAATCATGGTCGAATCGGGACTGAAGAGGCACAAATCGGGCAACCCAAAGCATCGTAAACCGGAAAGATGACTGTACCGGAAAAATCGGGGTTTCCGGCTTACACCCCCTGATTGGTCTGTTATAGGATACTGAAAGACTTTCCATAGGGCAGTCGGTAACGAAAGAAATCACGCACATCGGTCGTCATGATTTCACAGACGCCGGTTTCGGTGGCTAACCAGCACAGGGTGGCATCAGCCAAATCCATCTCTCGTTTACCACCCAGCGTTTCATCCAAGTGACAATAGCCGTTAAGTGATGAGGGCTGAACGGATACAGGGCCATCGTATTTGGCTTAATGGAGCGTGGCATACTGAAAGCTGGTATAATCTGCGCTTTCGCGGATACCCAACCGGTGGTATCCCTGCAGGCGGAAAGGATTCCAAGCGTCATTTGATGCTCGGTAAACCATCCCTTATCCAGCCCTGACCGGTTTTCCCTGATAACAGGGAATGGGCACGACTGGAGCAATACATCCAATGTCTTTTGAACATTTCGGCCTCGAGGCCGAGATTCTTCGTGCCGTGCGTGAGCAAGGCTACGATACCCCCACCCCGATCCAGGAACAGGCCATTCCGTCCGTTCTGGCTGGTCGTGATCTCATGGCTGGCGCCCAGACGGGCACCGGTAAGACCGCCGGCTTTACCCTGCCCATACTCAATCAGCTGCACAACAGTGAGGGTCGCGGCAAGGTTCGCGCTTTGGTGCTTACCCCCACGCGTGAGCTGGCAGCCCAGGTGGGCGAGAGTGTGCGCACTTATGGCAAGTATCTGCGCCAGCGCTCCACGGTTATTTTTGGCGGTGTTGGCTTCAGCCCGCAGGCCAACCGGCTACGCAATGGCTGCGATATTGTTGTAGCGACCCCCGGTCGTCTGCTTGATCACGCAAGCCAGGGCACGATCGACTTGTCCGCTGTTGAGTTTTTGGTGTTAGACGAGGCGGATCGCATGCTGGACATGGGCTTTATCCATGACATCAAGCGCATTCTGACTTTACTACCGGAAAAAACCCAACGCCAGACGCTGTTGTTTTCTGCGACCTTCTCCAAGGAGATCCGAACGCTGGCCAACAACCTGTTGGCCCAGCCAGAGCTTATCGAAGTGGCCGGCACTAACAATACCGCCGAGCGCGTGGCGCAGCGTTTCATCGGCATAGACAAGTCACGCAAGCGCGAGATGCTCAGCCACATGATTGGTGCGGGAAACTGGCAGCAGGTGCTGGTGTTTTCGCGAACCAAACACGGCGCTAACCGCCTTGCGCAGCAGCTTGACCGCGATGGCCTTACGGCCATGGCCATCCATGGCGATAAGAGCCAGGGCGCACGCACCAAGGCACTGAAAGCCTTTAAAAACGGCGATACACGGGTGCTTGTGGCAACCGACATCGCCGCCCGCGGCATTGATATTGACCAGCTGCCGCACGTGGTGAATTTTGACCTGCCCAACGTAGCGGAAGACTACGTGCACCGCATCGGTCGTACCGGCCGCGCTGGCCGCGAGGGCGAGGCTGTATCCCTTATCGGCGAAGACGAGCATCACCTGTTGCGCGATATTGAACGCTTGCTAGGCCGCAGTTTTGAACTCCAGGAAATGGAGGGTTACGAGCCGACCCAGGCACCGGTCAGGCCGAGCAAAGGCGGCGGCAGACCCGGGCGATCATCCCGTAACTCCGGTCCTAGCCAGGGCACGCAGCACGGTGGTGCCGGCAGGTCTGCGGGCGGAACCGGCGGCCGCGGTCGGAACACTGGCAACAGCAACGCCCATGGCAATTCAGACGGCAACGTTCAGCGCAACGCGGGCGGCAATGGCAACAGTAGCGTCAACAGCAAACCAAACCGCAATAAGCAGCGCGGCGGCAAGAGCGGCTCGTCCGGCCAGCGCACTGCATCGCGGGCGGTGTTTGGCAACCGCTAGGAACCTTTTGGCTTGCTCAGCATGAGTGCAGAAAGACCCCGTCTGACCGGGCCTTTTTTTGTTGCTCGGGCTTTGCGTTGCGGGTGGTGTCATCAAGGGGTCGGCTCGGTATACGTGTAATTTTTTAAACTTTGACAAGCACTTAAGCGGGTATTAATGATATGGACACGCCTACCGACTGCGGCATCACGGAGCCAAACTGGGCAGACGTAATTAACCCTGAATGAGGAGGGGTGTCCATGTCATGGGGTTTGGGCAGTAACGGGACAGATATGTTGTGCTCTACATATCTGTCCCGTTACTCGTCAAACCCCGCTTACAACCCCCTTTTCAAAATCGACCCAGATGCATGACATCGTCGTGAGCTTATTCGTCAACCGTTTGGTGTTGTTCCCAGTCTGTTGCGCTGTAGCAAGAGATCGTCCGCTTTCGGGTAAATTGCAGGGTAGCCAGACGAGATTACTCCCGCCCAGCCCCCGAAGAACAGTACGTGACAGTTTCCCGTCATACTGCTCAAGCCTACCAAAAGCCAGTTGACTGACCCAGCAATGGTGGCTATCGAACATCAGCAACCTCTTCTGGCCAGGCACTCCGATTCACGCGGCGTGAACGTGCACGATCCGCGAAGTAACCAGTGAATGCAGGATCATACGGTGTTGCTGCTGCCCGAATTTTCACATGGCGAGTAATCGGCACTTTGCCTGCTAGCATCAAATCAATGAACCGACATTCCGCACACAAGACCGAGGACCCGGATATTAATTTTACCTTGGCTTCTCAATAAGTTAATAATTACCGTACTGACTTCGACTCACGGCGCCTCTATATGTTGTGGTCAGTAACTGACGAGGTTGAGGTTTGCCAGGTTCATTTCTCTCAATGCCTGCTTGATCTAATGCAGGGACAGGGATGTTTCCGTTACACACGAGTGAGTGCCGCCATTAAAAATCAATAACATACAGAAATTGGCAAAATCGCGTAATGGTATGCGGAATGTCGGAATGAACGCTGGCTTACCCTGTTTATCATGTACGCTAGTGGAGAACACCCAATGTCGCTGCCCGTGGCTACGAAAGTATCTCCTCTGTACCCATTGAGCCGGTTTATTAGGATGCCGCCGCT